>NC_010296.1:4561197-4881597 GCF_000010625.1 Microcystis aeruginosa NIES-843 | reverse complement strand
TAACCGCTGCGGATGAAAAATTCGCTTGGCTGCGTAATCTGCTCGACTGGCAAAAAGACCTTAAAGATGGCCAAGAATACATGGATGGCCTGAAAAATAATTTCTTTGAAGAAGATATCTATGTTTTCACCCCCAAAGGTGATGTGGTGGCCCTAGCCCAAGGCGCGACACCGGTAGATTTTGCCTATCATATTCATAGCGAAGTAGGTAATCAGATGAAAGGGGCAAGGATTAATGGTAAATGGTCAGTTCTTGATGCTCCCTTGCAAAATGGTGATCTGGTGGAAATTCTCACCAGCAAAAATAGTCACCCTAGTTTAGATTGGTTAAATTTTGTCGTTACTCCTAGCGCCAGAAATCGCATCCGGCAATGGTACAAAAAATCGCGCCGAGAAGAAAATATTAGCCGAGGTCGTGATTTATTAGAGAAAGAATTGGGTAAAACTGGCTTCGATGCCCTGCTAAAATCAGAACGAATGCAATCGGTGGCTAAACAGTGCAATTATGTGGCAGTAGATGATTTATTGGCGGCTTTGGGTTACGGCGAAGTTACCCTAAAAAATGTGGTTAATCGTCTGCAAGAAACAGTTAAAAATCAACAGGAAATTTTAACGGCCAAAAATCCGCCCGATGTCCTAACTGATTCCCAATTGATTCTACCACCTTCTCCCGTTCAAAGGGCTTTACCCGTTAGTAAATCACCGATCGCCGGTGTGGAGGGATTAGTCTATCGTTTAGCCGGTTGTTGTTGTCCTTTACCAGGGGAAAATATTACTGGTATAGTTGCCCATGCGGGGGAAGGCATTGTTATTCACCGTCAGGGCTGCTCGAATGTGGAAAAAGCCGAAGCTGAACGCTTAATTCCTGTTAGTTGGAATCCTATAGATGACCAGGGACGTTATCCAACTTATCCGGTAAATATTCAGATTGAAGTGATCGATCGCGTCGGGGTTTTAAAAGATATTCTCTCTCGTTTAAGTGACCAAAATATTAACGTTCGCAATGCCGGAGTTAAGACTAATTTCGGTAAACCCGCTTTAATTTCCCTGAAAATTGAAGTAAAAGACCTGCAACAATTTGAACGCTGTGTTACTCAAATTAAGCTGATGAGCGATGTTTTAAACGTTCGTCGCATCAGTCAGGTAAAAAGCGATCGAGAGTAGGGTGAACCTAAAATTTCTACTCATATTCCCCAAACGCTGGAGTGCCTTAGCTGTTGAAGTGCGATGCTGACACTGACTAAAACCACGATGGCAATATCGGCACTTTTTGTCACCGAACAACGTAGGATCGATAATTAATCTGAGCGCAAAAATCCCTATGTTATTATCCCTACTCTCAGTCATCAGTTTTCTGATCAGTTTTCTGGTGGTTGCCCTGATTAAACAACGTTTTAGCCAACAATTGTTAGATATTCCCAATGAGCGTAGCAGCCATAGTCAACCCACACCTAGGGGGGGTGGACTCGGTTTTGTCGTCGCTTTTGCTCTTACCAGCGGCCTCAGTTATTTTCTCCTTCCTCCTTCCCTACCTCTTATTCCCCTGTGGTTGTCCCTGACTCCTTTAATTATTATCGGCCTTCTCGATGATCGTCGCAGTATTCCCTCTAGTATTCGCTATTTAGTGCAGTTATCCTCCGCTAGTGTTGCGGTCACTTTTTTCGGTGCTTTTCCCCAATCGTGGCTATTAGATTTGGGTTTTGGCGGCAAAGTTTTGGCTATTATTCTCACAATTATCGGCCTGACCGCGATGACTAATTTTTATAATTTTATGGATGGTCTCGATGGCTTGGTGGCTGGCTGTACGGCGGTACAATTAGGATTTCTCGCTCTCTATTTTCAGCAACCAATTTTATGGCTTTTGGTGGCGGCTTTAGGCGGTTTTCTCCTCTGGAATTGGTCGCCAGCGAAAATTTTTATGGGTGATGTGGGTAGCACCAGTCTAGGGGCAATTGTCGCTATGGTTTTACTTAATAACCAGGGCAATCAAAGTCAGGCTTGGTCAGCTTTAACTATCACTTTACCTCTGATTGGTGATGCTATTTATACCCTTATTTGTCGATTATTAAAAAGGGAAAATATCTTCCAAGCTCACCGCAGTCACCTTTATCAAAGATTACAAAAATCTGGCTTGTCTCATCCACAAGTAGCAATTATTTATATGGGGGTAACTCTCCTGATTGCTATTAGTATTAACTACTTAGGAAACCTAGGCGCATGGCTGAGTTTACCTCTGATTCTAGGATTAATTGTTCTCGGAGAAATTTATCTGAACAGGAGAGTTAGCAAGCATAATTTAGCGGTGACAAGAAAAGAATAAATTTTTTATTGCTATGGTTCCTAGAGTGAAATCAAGAGAATGTTATACTAAATCCTCTTGAAAGATTATAGGAAACGGGGGGTAAGGAGCAGAATTAATCACTCAAATAGTTATTAGCGAAAGTCTTTTATTTCACTCAAAAACCGATGGTTTTAATCTGGCAAAAACTGAGCTATTTATCTATTATCCCTCCTAACCAAGAGAAAAGAAAAAATTAATATTTATCGGCCGGGGTTAGCTGATATGATTAGGGAGATGACTATCATTCCAAAGTCAATGAGCGCAAGAACATTATTCGATAAAGTCTGGGACGCACACACGGTTAAGATTCTTCCCAGTGGACAGACACAATTATTTATCGGACTGCATCTAGTGCATGAAGTCACCAGTCCGCAAGCTTTTTCGATGCTAAGAGAAAGAGGTTTAAAAGTATTATTTCCCAGACGGACTATTGCTACCGTCGATCACATCGTCCCCACCGAAAATCAAGCACGTCCTTTCCTTGACGATTTGGCCGAGGAAATGATCCGAGCGATCGAAACTAATGTTCAAACCAATCATATTCCTTTCTATGGCATCGGTTCCGGCAATCAGGGCATAGTTCATGTGATCGCTCCTGAACAGGGTCTAACCCAACCGGGGATGACGATCGCCTGTGGTGACTCCCACACCTCCACCCACGGCGCTTTTGGGGCGATCGCTTTTGGCATCGGCACTTCCCAAGTGCGCGATGTTCTTGCTACCCAAACCCTATCCCTATCGAAATTAAAAGTGCGTCGAGTGGAGGTAAACGGCGATTTAAACCCCGGAGTCTATGCTAAAGATGTAATTCTCCATATTATCCGTCAATTAGGCGTTAAAGGCGGTGTTGGTTATGCCTACGAGTACGCTGGTAGTACAATTGAACGGATGTCCATGGAAGAAAGGATGACGATTTGTAACATGGCGATCGAAGGTGGGGCCCGATGTGGTTATATCAACCCCGATCAAATCACCTACGATTACCTCAAAGGTCGTGATTTTGCGCCCAAAGACTGGGAAAGTGCGGTTAATTGGTGGGAAAGCATTAAAAGCGATGCCGATGCGGTTTATGACGATGTGGTGGTCTTCGATGCCGGCGAAATCGAACCCACAGTTACTTGGGGGATTACTCCGGGCCAAGGAATCGGGGTTAACGAAGTCATTCCCACTCCCGAAAGTTTACCGGCAAGTGAAAGAGCGATCGCAGAGGAAGCCTATCAATACATGAAACTCACCCCCGGCGCCCCGATTAAAGGCACAAAAATCGATGTCTGCTTCGTCGGTAGCTGTACTAACGGCAGGATCAGTGATCTGCGCGAAGCGGCCAAATTTGCCCAAGGTCATCGTGTTGCCCCCCATGTGAAAGCTTTTATCGTCCCCGGTTCCGAAAGAGTCAAAAAACAAGCGGAAGCGGAAGGATTAGACCAAATTTTCCTAGCATCGGGCTTTGAATGGCGCGAGGCTGGCTGTTCCATGTGTTTAGCCATGAATCCTGATAAATTGCAGGGAGATCAGATCAGCGCCTCCTCCTCCAATCGTAATTTTAAAGGTCGTCAAGGTTCCGCTTCCGGGCGTACTTTGTTGATGAGTCCGGCGATGGTGGTAGCGGCAGCGATTAAAGGGGAAGTCACCGATCCCCGGGAGTTGTTAAATTAAATAGGGTTTGCTGAAAAAGTTTGTTACTGGGGTCAGGAGTCAGGAGTCAGTATTCAGGAGTCAGTATTCAGGAGTCAGTATTCAGGAGTCAGTATTCAGGAGTCAGTATTCAGGAGTCAGATGTGAGTTTTCAGTTCACTGATTACTGTTTACTGATCACTGAAAAAAGCTTCTCCCCACACCCTACACCCCACACCCCACACCCCACACCCCACACCCCACACCCCACACCCCACACCCCACACCCCACACCCCTCTCCCTTCTCTACAATAATTACTCGCAACCAGAAATACCTTGGGTTATTAAGTACCTAAGCAAAATTAATTACACATCTAAGCCACTACTCCGTGAGACTTCTGCTGATGTGAGCAAACAGAGAACTGAAAACTCAAATCCGATCCCTAATAGCTGTCTCCCGTCTCCTGTCTTCTGTCTTCTGTCTCGACTAGGAAATTAATTTTGCACGACTAATTATCATACTTTGTGCTTTTTGTCAAAAAAACTTTTTTTTTGCAATAAAACTACACAAAAAAAAGATCATCGTTGTGGGTGAAATTGACTGATTTACCCGTCTTAATTAGGATCACCTTCTAGGTGTGGCAAGGGTTTCAACCATTGCTGCCCAAAAAAGCACAGAATAACCCATTATGAAATTCAGTAAAATCGCTGTAACCATCATAACATCGTTGTTAAATAAAAATCTTTCTCAATTAATTTTTAAGAATTTATAAATATTGCGGAATGTTAATTTAAATATTCTCAAGTTTTTGCAGTAAATCAATAATTTTTACTTATCTTTGTCCAACATTGGGTTAGAAGTCAGGAGTCAGGAGTCAGTAGTCAGGAGTCAGTAGTCAGGAGTCAGTAGTCAGGAGTCAGGAGTCAGGAGATTATTTTTATTTATTCTTCCCACTTCCCCACTTCCCCACTCCCCCACCTCCCACTTCCCACACCCCACACCCTACACCCCACTTCCCACTCTATTTTAATTTGATTGCCATAATTGCCAAGCTTTAACGAGATTTCCCCCCATCAAGGCAGCCACTGCATTTAAAGTCTTAATTTCCTCACTATCGGGATTTAATTGTCTAGCTTTATCTAAGACTTTTTGGGCTGCTTGCGGTTGCCAATCGTAGAGATAAATAAAACCTTGATAAGCATAATGATAGGGATTATAGGGGTCAATTTTAATCATTTCCTCCGTGGCTTTTATTGCCCCTGCCACATCCTGTTGTAGTACCTTAGAAATTGCTAATCCGTAGGCTAAAGATAATTTATCGGGGGGGTTTTGTTGCTGTAAACGATAGGAAAAAGCCTTGTCTGCTTGCAGCACATAATCCTGAATAGAATCGTATTGATTGATACGATTAGTTAACTCAAAAATTGGCTCAATACCCGTTAATCCTTGACCAATATTAGCAGACTTTAAGCGCAATTGGGTGACTAAATCTAATTGGGGCGTTGCTAACTTGGGAACTTGAGGATCGATAGTAATTTGAGCATTAGTTTTAATCGGATAGGTTTCGCCAGTTTCCCGATTGAGATAGACAGCAGATAAGCGATAAACTCCGGGGGTTGCTGCCGACTGCATGGCGGTTTTTTCAGTAACTTCAAAACCATTTTGTTGCTCTTCTGGAGTTAATTTTTCTGCCATTAATCCCCCCATAGCAATACCATGATCGTGCATCCAATAATCCTTACCGTCCACTTCTTGCCAGTTTAAAATCACTATCCCTGACTTTAATTGTTGCCAGTCTCCTGCCCATTTATAAACCACGGGAATTGGTTGATTAGGAGAGGCTTTTTCGGCAATGGCAATCTCTCTTAATTCCACCTGTATTGGAGCAGTTCCAAGGGGTTTAACCGTGACGGAAGGATATATTTTACGGTGTAGAGAAAGGGTACTATCATCCGGTAGCTGCCAAGTTTTCTCCACTTGGAAATCTGGCCCGGTGGCGACTCGATTAACAATTTTTTTCTGGACATCGGGGACGGAACCCTGTTCACCAGTTTTAGTTAAAAACCAATCTAAAGAATTGACATCCTTTTCGATATCTTCTTCCCGAACTCCCACCTGTCTGCCGGCAACCTGGGAATTATGTTTACCACCGTAGAAAGAGAGAGTATGTTGATTTAATTCGGGGGTGGAAGGTAAAACTCCTAGGGTGCTGCGAAGATAGGGAGAATCGGCTAGAATCTCTTTAACTACTTCTTCCTGTGGCCAGCCGGTTTTTAAATAGGGATGGTGTTGTAATTCGGGACTGAAAACGTTAGTAATTATATCTCCCCCCAAGGGGAATAAATTTAAACTGGTGAGGATAGCGGCAATAGTTATCGTTCCCCAACGGATAGCGGGGGCAAAACGACCGCGCCAAGATAATAAACCAACGGATAAAATTAAGGATAAAGTCGGTAAAAGCGGCAAAATATAACGAGCATCTTTATTGATATTTAGGGATGATAATAGGTATCCCCCCAGCAGAAAAACTCCTAACCAAATCCACACAGGACGATTAACCTTATCTTCGGTTTTTCTATGACTTAATGAGATTAATAATCCCACCAGGGGAACTAATAACAATACCCAAGAAAGAAAATAGGGTAAAACTTGGGCGTAAAATGTCCAGGCATCTGGACTGGTAAGGGGCGGATCTCCCTCCAAAATCGCCGAATCTACCGTGGCACGTTTGCCCGCAGTTAACATTAATAACCAATTCGTCCGATACCAGGGAAACATTAACAATGCTGCCGTCAAAAAACTGAGCATTAATTGCGCTAGATTGCCCCAACGTTTTCGCCGGAGATTTTCGCCCAATACCCACAAAATCGGTAAAAAGAGGAAAAATAGGGCGGTTTGTTTGACTAACATCCCTAAACCGCAAGCAATCCCCACAGCGATCGCTTTTAGCCAGCCCTGACCACTAAATCGCCACCATGTCAAGCAAAAGTAAGAAAACGTTACAATTGCCGCTAAGGGAAAATCTAAGAGATATTCGAGGCGATAATAGTATAAACCGGGTAGAAATTGACAGATTAAGACCGCCCAGAGTGCTACAGTCCCATTAAAGAGGATAATTCCCAATCCGTACACAGAAAAGAGCAGTAGGGCGCTATAGATAGCCATTACCCACATACCCGCATCAAGGCTAATACCAAAGAGATTAAAGAAGGGAATCGTTAAAAGATAGGTTAAAGGGGGAATTTTCGGGGACATTAGCCATAAACTGCGCCACCAATCCCCATCAAACCAGCGCGGATTTTGGAAAGCTTGGGTATAGATAATCCCACCGTTGAGATAATCGGCCTGATCCCAAGCGGGAATAGTATGATCGAGACTAAACCAGAATCTATCGACTAATATCCCCAATATCCATATAATACTGACAATAATTAATCCCTGTCTCCCATCTAGCGATCGCTTCAAAATGACTTCTCCCTAGTGCAACTCTCAATTATTTTGCCACGCCCTCAAGCGACCCTGAAAAAATCGCCCGCAAGAAACACCAGACCGATCGGGGTAAAATAAAGATTTAGTGAAAAATTGTAACAGGAACTTGACAAATGCGAGTGGTGATCGTTGGTGCAGGGTTAGCGGGAATGGCAACAGCTATCGATCTGGTCGATGCGGGCTGTACAGTAGAAATCTTAGAATCTCGTCCCTTTGTCGGTGGAAAAGTCGGTAGTTGGGTAGATGCGGACGGTAATCACATCGAGATGGGCTTGCACGTCTTTTTTGGCTGTTACTATAATCTTTTTGAGTTAATGAAAAAAGTGGGCGCTTTTCAATCCCTACTGCTCAAAGAACACACCCACACTTTTATCAACGAAGGGGGAAAAATCGGCGAATTAGACTTCCGTTTCGCCGCAGGTGCGCCTTTTAACGGTTTAAAAGCCTTTTTTACCTCCTCCCAACTCTCAGCAGCCGATAAAATCTTTAATTCTCTGGCCTTAGGTACAAGTCCCATCGTCCGCGGTCTGATAGACTTCCAAGGAGCGATGAAAACGATTCGGGAGCTGGACTCGATTAGTTTTGCCGATTGGTTTCGTAGCCATGGCGGTAATGACGGCAGTTTAAAAAAAATGTGGAATCCGATCGCCTATGCCTTAGGATTTATCGATACGGAAAATATCTCAGCCCGTTGTATGCTGACGATTTTCCAATTTTTCGCCGCTAAAACCGAAGCTTCCGTCCTGCGGATGTTAGAAGGTTCCCCCCACGAATACCTGCATAAACCGATTATTAACTATCTGGAGGCCCGGGGTGCCAAAATCTCTACCCGTCGTCAGGTGCGGGAAATTCTCTATTCTGGAGAGGGCGAAAATCTGCAAGTTAATGGCATGATCGTCGCTAACGGAGAAACCACGGAAACTATCACCGCAGATGCCTATGTCTGCGCTGGTGATGTCCCCGGTGTTCAGCGTCTTATTCCCCAAGATTGGCGAAAAATGCCGATTTTTGACAATATTTTTCGACTAGAAGCCGTCCCCGTCGCTACGGTACAATTGCGTTTTGACGGTTGGGTGACGGAGTTAAATGATGCCGAAAAACGCCGACAACTGCAAAAAGCGGTGGGAATTGACAATCTTTTGTACACCCACCAAGCGGATTTTTCCTGTTTTGCAGATCTTGCTCTCACCAGTCCTAGGGATTATTATCGCCCCGGAGAAGGCTCTTTATTACAGTTAGTTTTAACCCCCGGGGATCCTTTTATCAAAGCTAAAAATGAAGATATTGCCGGTCACGTTTTAGCGCAGGTCCATAAGTTATTTCCCTCCTCGCAGGAGTTAAAGATGACTTGGTTTAGTGTGGTGAAATTGGCCCAGAGTCTCTATCGGGAAGCACCTGGTATGGATGTCTATCGTCCCTCGCAAGCGACTCCTATTGCTAACTTTTTCCTTGCTGGTAGTTATACCCAACAGGATTACATTGATAGCATGGAAGGAGCCACTTTATCGGGTAAACAGGCAGCCAAAGCAATCTTACAACAGGCCGAGCGCTGGAAATCTTTAGCCACGGTTTGAGCAAACAGCCAGCAATCTCCTCTCTTGAGAAGGGATTGCCTCTAGATTTGTTTTCAGTGGCAAAAGATAACCGCTATAGCTAACTTGGGAAGTCAGCCTCTCAGGCCAAGCTATACAAAAAAGACCGATCGAGCTAGACTCGTAAAAAGATAACTCCATCTAGAAGGCTTACCCTAGACTGGAAAGAACGTCGGAAAAATCTCGTCAGAAATAGGAGTCAATCGAGTTTATGCCAGAGCTTGCTGTACCATTAGAGCTTGATTTCACCAGCGAAACCTATAAATCAGCCTATAGTCGCATTAATGCCATCGTTATTGAAGGCGAATACGAGGCCAATAGCAATTATATTCAATTAGCAGACATCCTCACCGATAACAAAGAAGAGTTACACCGTCTGGCAAAAATGGAAAACCGTCACATGAAAGGTTTTCAAGCTTGCGGCCAAAATTTGAAAATCACTCCTGATATGGATTATGCCAGAGAATTCTTTTCCTCTCTGCACAATAACTTCCAAATTGCCTACGCAGAAGGTAAAGTTGTCACCTGTTTATTAATCCAATCTTTGATTATCGAAGCTTTCGCGATCGCTGCCTATAATATTTATATTCCCGTTGCTGATCCTTTTGCGCGTAAAATTACTGAAGGCGTAGTTAAAGACGAATATTTACACCTCAATTTTGGCGAAGAATGGCTAAAAGCGAACTTTGAAACCGCTAAAGAGGAATTAGAAGCGGCAAATCGCGCTAATCTACCCATTGTCTGGAGAATGCTCAATCAAGTCGAGAATGATGCTCGCGTCCTCGGTATGGAAAAAGAGGCCCTCGTGGAAGACTTCATGATTAGCTACGGGGAAGCTTTAAGCAATATCGGTTTCAGCACCCGTGATATTATGCGAATGTCTGCCTACGGATTAACTGCTGTCTAAAGCTTGAGCATCGAGATTTCTTTTTTTCCCCTGCTGCCGCTCAACACAGAGCGGCTCTTTTGTGTATTATATTTAAGAGTCTTAACGATTTCTTAGCAATATCCTAATTTTTATCTAGTGCCATCTAGTCTAACGAAAGAACAATCAATGTTTGGTCTTATAGGTCATCTTACCAGTTTAGAACACGCCCAATCGGTCGCCGACGATCTAGGTTATCCTGAATATGCTAACCAGGGATTAGATTTTTGGTGTGCTGCCCCCCCGCAAATTGTCGATGATTTTCATGTCACCAGCATCACGGGGCAAACCATCAGAGGAAAATATATCGAATCCTGTTTTTTACCAGAGATGTTGTCGAATCGTTGGGTAAAGTCTGCTATTCGTAAGGTGCTAAATGCCATGGCACTCGCTCAAAAAAGTGATATCAATATCACCGCACTCGGCGGTTTTTCTTCAATTATTTTCGAGGAATTTAATCTCAAAGATAATCGACAGGTGCGGAATATCGAGCTAGATTTTGGCCGTTTTACCACCGGTAACACCCACACCGCTTACGTCATCTGCACTCAGGTGGAAACCCTCGCTGAAAAAATGGGCATCGATTTAGCTCAATCTACCGTCGTGGTTTGTGGGGCAACTGGAGATATCGGCAGCGCCGTTTGTCGTTGGTTAAATGAAAAAACCGATACAAAAGAACTAATATGTGTGGCACGCAATCAAGAGCGTTTACAATCTCTGCAAGAGGAGTTAGGACGCGGTAAAATTCTTCCCCTAGAGGAGGCTTTACCCCTGGCCGATATCATTGTTTGGGTGGCTAGTCTGCCTAAAGGGGTGGAAATTGATCCAGATAAACTCAAGCGCCCCTGTATTATTATTGATGGTGGTTATCCGAAAAATTTAGGCACGGTGTTAAATGCCCCTGATATTTCGGTGATTAAGGGCGGCATTGTCGAGCATTCCCTCGATATTGACTGGAAAATTATGAAAATCGTTAATATGGATATTCCCTCTCGTCAAATGTTTGCCTGTTTTGCCGAGGCGATTTTATTGGAGTTGGAGGGTTGGCAAACTAATTTTTCCTGGGGACGCAATCAAATTACCGTCCCTAAAATGGAACAAATCGGCGCAGCTTCCCGCAAACACGGTTTTCAACCTTTGTTATTTTAATTAATATCCCCAACCCCCCACCGACCACGGAATTAGAAGTTTTAGGCGACAAATAATTAGGAGTGAGTGCTTGACTTTGGCGGCGGCTTGGGTTATGATTGTTTTATAATGGGATGGTCGTGTTTATCACCGAACGCTTAAATTACCATTATGAATAAACTCTTTTAAAAATATTATCCCAAAATCTGCCGACAAAAGCAAGCAAAATTTTGCCATCAATTGTTAAGTTTTGTTAAGAAAAATCCTAAGAGTGGCAAGGAAGAGAACTCCCTTAACAGATCAGTCCGATCTCTTTGATAGTTTCTCAGGGCTTTTGGGGGAATTATAGAGATGTGGGGCTGATTTTTAGCTCGTTCCCAAGTTCTACCTGGGAACGCTTTGTTGAGGTTCTACCTGAATACTACTTTAAGGCAGAGCCTTCGACTCATTGTTCGCTTAATTTTTTAAGGGAAGGGTTTTAAAATTGCTGTTACCTTTATCCTGTATGCTTTTTAGCGAATAAGGTAAGCAGAAAATCCGAGAATGCGATCGCCAATTGACTCGCTCAAACCCTGATCAATTCGTTAACTTCCAAATGGTTTTTTTGTACTAATAAATTTCGAATAGAACGCTCAATGCGTTTGCTAGACTGTATTTGAGACAATTTATCAAATTTTCGGTTCGAGAAATGAGCGAACGGTGAGTTTGAACTCTCAAAAATTAATTATGCAAGAAATCTAATAATAGACCTCTTGCATAATTTTTTTATGGTATAATATAAGGTTTTGCTTTTTTCTCAATTCTTAGATTGAAGTGGAAAAAAGAATAAAATGTGATCTTAGGTCAGGAAATCATCTATAATTTTGCTATGTTTATTAGCAAAATTATGGATTATCAAAACTTATCAGATGAACAATTCAAACGCCGTTTCGGTGTGTACAAACAAACATATAGAAAGATGGTAGAATCAGTAAAAAGTGTTGAAGCCGACTCTAATTCACCATCTAAAAGGGGACCGAAACCTAAACTATCTATAGAAGAACAAGTTTTAGTAACGTTAGAATATTGGCGAGAATATAGAACATATTTTCACATTGGTACAAGCTGGGAACTATCAGAATCAACTATATGTCGGATTGTAAATAAGACGGAAAAAATGCTTTTACAATCGGGAAACTTCCGTTTAAAAGGAAAAAAAGCTTTACTCAATCAAGCAGAGATACCGGTCATAACGGTAATGGATGTAACGGAAACTCCCATTGAACGCCCCCAAAAGAAACAGAAAGATTTTTTTTCGGGTAAAAGAGGTTATCATACTTTAAAATCCCAATTAGTAGCTGATCAAAATACAGAGGAAATTATCTGTGTCTTCTGTGGGAAAGGTAGAGGTCATGATTTTAGTTTATTTAAAAAAAGTCGAGTTCGTTTTCATCCTTTAACTACCAGCATAGAAGACAGTGGTTATCAGGGAATAGCTGCATACCATAGTAATAGTTATACACCGAAAAAGAAATCGAAAAATAGAAAATTAACAGAGTTAGAAAAAGAGTATAACAAGGCTTTAGCTAAAGAAAGGATTATCATTGAACATATAAATAGGAAACTCAAAATCTTTAAAATCTTATCCTGTAAATATCGGAATCGTCGTCGAAGATATAGTTTAAGAGTTAACTTGTTGGCGGCTATTTATAACTGTGAGTTAGGGATAGGTATAGCAGCTTCTTAAAAGTTGCCTAAAGATTAATCAAGTCAAGGAGAATTTATTCTCAATTATAAAAATTGAGATAGTTTGTGCCGCTTAAATAAAGAGGTTTTGATAACCAAATTAAAGCAGCTCTAAAGAGTTTTGAGTTAAAAGTTAAACTTCAAGTTTTCATTCAGGACGAATGTACTGATTAACTAATTTTTTGGGGAAAATTAGTTAACCCATCATTATAACATATAATTAATTTGCAAGAGTTCTAATAATTAGGAGTGAGTGCTTGACTTTGGCGGCGGCTTGGGTTATGATTGTTTTATAATGGGATGGTCGTGTTTATCGCAGAACGCTTAGATTACCATTATGAATAAACTCTTTTAAAAATATTATCCCAAAATCTGCCGACAAAAGCAAGCAAAATTTTGCCATCAATTGTTAAGTTTTGTTAAGAAAAATAACAATAGTGGCAAGGGATAGAAATCTTTTGGCTGATCAGTCCGATCTCTGTGATAGTTTCTCAGGGCTTTTGGGGTAATTCTAGAAGTGTGGGCCTGATTTTTAGCTTTCTAGCAAAGACGACAAAACCACTAAACCCGATGAAAACTTGGTTAGAAGATCGCGGTATTTTACCCGCTTACGGTGGTGGGGTAATCATTGGCATTACCCTCTGTTTTTTCGGAGCTGCGACCAATACCATGGCGGGATGGTTGTATGCTATCTGTGGCACGACGATCGCTGTTTTAATTTTATCGATAATTTTACCCCGTCGTTCCCTTCTTCCCCTGAAAGTGCGTCGTCTTGCCATTGTACCCGTAAGTGCGGGAGACGATCTTAGTATTAGCCTAGAGATAGAAAATACTAGCAATCAGCCGATAAATCTGTTAGAAGTGACAGATATCCTGCCTATAGTTCTCGATCAGCCAAAAATAACCCCAATAGAAACGATTGCCCCCAAAAGTTGCCATCGTTGGACCTATTATTTACCCACCAGTAAACGGGGTATTTATCACTGGCAAGAAGTACAATTAAGAACAGCGGCCCCTCTCGGTTTATTTTGGTGTCGTCGTTGTCAGCAAGCAGCGGCTAAAGCTTTAGTTTATCCCCAAATTTTACCCTTACAACAATGTCCCCTGATCGATTCCCTCGGTCAAGAGATGGAACAAACATTAGAGAATAATCGCTATTATCAAAAGGCTAGTCAAGGACTTACCCGTAACCTGAGACAATATCGCCAGGGTGATTCTACCCGTTTAATTCACTGGAAAACTAGCGCCCGTTTGGGAGAATTTCAAATTCGGGAATTAGAAGTGTTAACGGGAGGACAGGAAGTGATTATCTGTCTCGATACCCTCTGTGATTGGCAAGAAGACAGTTTTGAACGGGCGATTATTGCCGCTGCTTCCCTCTATTTTTATGCCCATCGTCGGCAATTAAATGTGAAATTCTGGACCGGTGAAACGGGTTTAATTCAGGGGGAGAGGATCATTTTAGAAACTTTAGCCGGTATAGAGGCAAAAGCTAGTCAAAAAAATGCCAATCTGCCTAATTTACCTGTAATTTGGTTGACAAGTAACTTCAATTCCATCGAACAACTCACCCCCGGCAGCCGTTGGTTATTTTTCCTCGCTGCCGATTCTAGGGAGAGTCCTTCACTCTTAATCCGACAGTTTAGCGGATTGGCGATCGAACCGGAAACTTCTCTACAACAACAATTGCAAAAACCCCCTCGTTGAGGAAATTTCTGTTCACAGTCTAGATTGAGAGGAGATTCTCCGGAAAAAAATGCCCGTATCCCCGAAAAAGATGTTATGATAAAAAAGACTCGGACTCATGCGATCGCAACGCCTTAACCTTGTCAGGACCGGAAGGTAGCAGCAATACAGGATGCTTGTGACTGGCGTGATCTCCGGGTCTTTTTGTTGCCTGTGACGGTCGCTGTTGTGAACGCTTTCAAAACTTTTCGATCGCTTACTGCCGAGACTCGTAGTCAACTACTCTTCCTCTTCGTCACGGCGCTGTTTTTCTGGATAAGTATTACCACTCTCCTCCCCACTCTCCCCACCTATATTGACTCCCTAGGCGGTAGCAAACAAGATATCGGTTTTGTCATGGGGGCCTTTGCTATCGGTTTAATTTTATCGCGCAGTTGGTTAGGCAATCTAGTTGATCGCCGCAGTCGCAAATTAGTGGTTTTATTTGGAACTATTGTCGCCGCTACCGCACCCCTCGGTTATCTATTTTTTCGCGATCTTTCCTCTTTATTCGCCGTCCGCGCCTACCATGGTCTCAGTATCGCCGCTTTTACCACCGGTTACAGTACCCTAGTGGTGGATTTTTCCCCCGTTCGTCAACGGGGAGAGATAATTGGTTATATGAGCTTAACTGCACCCCTAGGCATGGGAATCGGTCCAGCTTTAGGCAGTTATCTCTACCAATCGATCGGTTATAACGGTTTATTTCTAGTTTCCGCCGCTTCAGGAGCGATCGCCTTTCTCTTTGGTTTCTCCATTCAAGAACCGGACTTCAAGAAAAAATTAGCCGAAATGAAGGCAGAAAATCAGACAATTGAGCGCAGTTTTTGGGCATTATGTCAAGAGCGAGCTTTTTTAGTCCCCACCTTAGTTTTTCTGCTGGTTGGCACTTTATTCGGCGGTTTAGTCGCTTTTTTACCCCTGTTTCTCCTCGAAAATCAGCTCCCTTTCAGTGCCGGTCTATTCTACAGTTGTGCGGCAGTATCGGGGGTAATCGGACGGATTTTGTCGGGAGGAGCCAGTGATCGCTATGGACGGGGTTTATTCATCACTATTAGCGTTTTTTGCTATGGTTTATCCATGTTGGTTCTATCTTCTGCCCGATCTTCCTCCGCTTTAATTTTAGCCGCTATCCTCGAAGGTACGGGAGGGGGGATTTTATTCCCTATGTTACTGGCTTTAATCTCCGATCGCTCTGGGCCCCAAGAACGCGGCCGGGCCTATTCTATCTGTATCGGCGGTTTTGATGTGGGAACAGCCTTAGCCGGTCCAATTCTGGGGGTTTTAGCAATTTCCTACGAAACTATGTTTAGTTTATCGTCAGGATTAGCTGTTATCGCTCTCTTTCTCTTTTTTACTCTCTCTAACCCCACTATATGCCATTCTTTTCTCTTCGCTTTCGGCTTAGAAAAAGATCGTTATGCTCTGCGCGGACAATTACAATAAAGCTTACTGAAAAAGTTTTTCCTAGGGCAGGGTTATTTAATAGGTTTGAGGTTGAAAATTATCGGGAATATCTAATTCAAATACTTGGTCATGAATCCGAGCCACATAAAACCCTTCTTGCAGAATTTTTTCCCGTAATTCCGGGGATACATGAACCGCCGCTAATATGCCATAGAGTTTTTTATCTTTGTGTTCAGGAAAAAAGCGGCGAAACCGTTGCAAAATACTTTTTAATTGTGTAATAGACTCCTCTCTGGCATGACTTTTAACCTCGACGATATAGGCAATATTTAGCTCACCATTGGTATAGGCAAGAACATCAATTTCTAGGTGTTGTCCTTCTTTACTGACTCGCACACTGGGACTGATAACTTCCATACCAAAGCGTTGTCTGAGAATCGTTTCCATTGAGGGAAGGGCAAGTCCTTCGGTAAAGCTGCCGAATTTGGCACCGAGTCCCCCAATTTGCTGTCCTAATTCTTTGAGTTGTTTGTCAGTTTTCTTCTGTTGTTGCGCGTTTTCCTTCTGTTGCTGACTAACTTCCTTCAATAGTAGGTCAGTCTCCTTCTGTTGTTGACTAACTTCCTTAAGTTGTCGGTCAGTTTCCTTGAGTTGTCGGTCAGTTTCTTTTTGAGCGGCAGTTAATTCGGCTAAGAGTCGCCATACGTCTTCGGATGTAGTTGCCATAGATGATTTTTTCTCTCTGATTTGGTCTATTACTATTTTACTAAATTTTGCCGATTCATGAAGAAGAGAGTGTTTCTGCCTTTGGGGAAGATATAGCGATCACATCGAAATTTTTAATAGGTTTGAGGTTGAAAATTATCGGGAATATCTAATTCAAATACTTGGTCATGAATCCGAGCCACATAAAGCCCTTCTTGCAAAATTTTTTCCCGTAATTCCGGGGATAAATCAACCGCCGCTAATATGCCATAGAGTTTTTTATCTTTGTGTTCAGGAAAAAAGCGGCGAAACCGTTGCAAAATACTTTTTAATTGAGTAATATCTTCCTGTCTAACATGACTTTTAACCTCAACGATATAGGCAATATTTAGCTCACCATTGGTATAGGCAAGAACATCAATTTCTAGGTGTTGTCCTTCTTTACTGACTCGCACACTGGGACTGATAACTTCCATACCAAAGCGTTGTCTGAGAATCGTTTCCATTGAGGGAAGGGCAAGTCCTTCGGTAAAGCTGCCGAATTTGGCACCAAGTCCCCCAATTTGTTTGCCCAGTTCTTTGAGTTGTTTGTCAGTTTTCTTCTGTTGTTGGGCGTTTTCCTTCTGTTGTTGACTAACTTCCTTCAATAGTAGTTCAGTCTCCTTCTGTTGTTGACTGACTTCCTTGAGTTGTTTGTCAGTTTCTTTTTGAGCGGCAGTTAATTCGGCTAAGAGTCGCCATACGTCTTCGGATGTGGTTGCCATAGATAATTTTTTCCTTCTGATCTGGTCTATTGCTATTTTAGTCAATCGCGCCGATACTTCCTAATTTTTAAGCTTCAATGCTCTCTTTTTTGTCAAGTACATCTTATCCCATTTTAAGCGAACACTACCGTGCGATTAGCGTAAACCAAAACGCGATTTTGCAAGTGTAAACGTACCGCTCGCGCTAACACCACCCTTTCTAAATCCTTACCTTGACGAATTAAATCTCCTACGGTATCGCGATGGCTAACTCTGACCACATCCTGCTCGATAATTGGCCCCTGATCGAGATCGGCAGTGATATAATGGGCGGTGGCTCCAATAATTTTTACCCCTCGATCGTAAGCCCGTTGATAGGGATTAGCTCCGGCAAAAGCCGGTAAAAAAGAATGATGAATATTGATAATATTGGGGAAAAAGTTAATAAAATCTGGAGTGAGAACCTGCATATATTTAGCTAAAATCACTAAATCTATCCGGTATTCCCGCAGTAACTCTAATTGTCTGGCTTCCTGTTCAATCTTGGTTTCGGCGGTAATGGGAATATGATGAAACTCAATACCGAATTGATTGGCAACTGAGTGTAATTCTGGATGATTGCTAATAATTAAAGGAATTTCTGCCCTAATTTCTCCCCCGTGTTGTCGCCATAATAAATCGAGGAGACAATGATCCTGTTTTGTCACCCAAATAGCTAGACGCGGGACAGTATCGGAAAAATGTAAGGACCAACTAGCCTGCAAAGGTTTGGCAATAGCGGCGAAAGCTGGTTCGATCATCCCACGGGGTAAATTAAACCCTTCTAATTGCCATTCTATCCGCATCAGGAACAATCCCGCCGAAAAATCCGTGTGTTGGTCGGCGTGGATAATATTGCCGCCATTAGCGTAGATAAAATTAGCGATTTTCGCCACCAGACCAATCTGGTCGGGACAAGAAATTAACAAGGTTGCAGTGGTACCAGTCATAAATTATCGGTGGCAAGAATTGACTTTTCTATCCCCTAATTGATTACAATTTCAGGCACTTCGTCCCTTTGATGCACAAAAAAGAGCATTTGTCAAGAGCGATCGCCGATTAAATTTCCGGTTAAACTGATACAGTATTCTCTTGCTCAGAAGTGGCAAAATGCCGCTCGATCAGGGAGGGGACATCTTGGGGAGCTACCTGATTATAATGCTTTTTATCGGGCATAACCACCAGATTCGGCCCTTTTTTGCACTGTTTTAAACAGCCAGTTAATTTAATATTCACCGCTTCTCCCAGTCCTTTTTCCTCTAAACCACTCTCTAACCTTTGGCAGACTCTCGCACCGCCATTTTTCCAACAATCGGACTTCTGACAGATTAAGACGGTGGCTTTTTTAGCTTTTGCCGGGGCGACTTCTGGGGTTTTTTCGCCAGATAAATGCTCAATCCCTAGTACCCTCAGTTTTAATTTTCCCTTTTTTGAACAAAGACTACTTTCTCCCGTCACTTTTAGCCATGAGTGGAGAGCAATATTGAGAGGTATGTGGTCTCGCAGTGTTTTTTCGGGCTTAAACCAATATTCTCGTTTATCAACACTAATTCTCAGGTATTTTACCTTATATCCGTCCTTGAGGACAAAACCGAGGAATTGACCGACCGCTTGAAAGGGAACCATGGTAGTTGTAGATTTTGACATACTTTCTCACTTTTTACTCTCAGATTGCTAATTTTTCTCAAGGATTATGCCTGCCAACAGGTTTCCAGTCAACGGATTAAACAGCCTCGGGAAGCCTCTACCTGTCGCAGGACAATCCACAGCTGTAAAAGTTGAGCGGGGCTATCGATGCGAACCGGCAAAAGCTGATGGAGCGAGCATTTATCTTCAATGTCCAGGGCCTGCAGCCGGTGGTAGAGCTGCCAGCGCTCCCAAGCACTAAGATTGAAGATTTTCTCACCTTTCGATGGCCATTTGTCTATACTCATGGGGCTTTTAATTGAGAACTATTAGCAATATAACTCTAGGCTGATGTTCTCAGTATAACCAACAACTGCAAATTATTATCAATAACTTGCAGAAAAAAAGTTATCCGGTAGCGGCGATCGGCTAAAATCTTGCTATTGTTGCCTTGTCCGCTTTGCCGATCCCAGAATCGCTACCGCCTAGAATTGTCAAAGAGATAAAAATGGAGATAACAAGATTTATTGACGAAAATTATGCATAAAAAAGCTCAAAAAACCGATAATTCAGCAATTCTCTATTTTGATGGTGGTTCTCGCGGCAATCCGGGGAGAGCAGCCGGTGCAGCGGTAATAGTTTTAGCCGAGGGTAATTCCTTGACCACGACTAGATATATGGAGAGAGCCACTAATAACGAGGCCGAATACACGGGATTGATTATTGGATTGGAAAAAGCCCAAGAATTAGGCTTAAAAAGCCTAGAAATTCGCGGAGACAGTCAATTAGTCATCAATCAAGTTAAGGGAGACTGGAAGGTAAAAAGCGATAGTTTACGTCCCTTTTATCAGCGTGCTTGTCAATTAGTTGCCCGATTCGATCGCATTAGCTGGCGCTGGATTGAACGATCTAAAAATAGTTTGGCTGACGCTGCTGCCAATCATTGTATGGATGCGGCGAAAAAATCGCCAGAAAAACCAAAGGAAGGCGAAACTAATCTCGATATTCTGCTCCAATCCCTGAAACCAGTCCTAAATCCCGAAGAATTCGTTTTTTCTTCCCTAACAGCAACAGGACTAGAACAGCTACAATTAACTCCTATCTGCCAATTTCAGGAAGAGGAAGGCATAACGGTGATTATTCCCCGTCAGCAAGCCGATCGCAAGAATTTACAGTACAAATATATTTATAGACAAATTACTCTTTCTGTGCATTCTAGTTTAGCGGCGGTGGGATTTTTAGCGGTAATTAGCGAGAAACTGGCCGAAGCAGCAATTAGCGTCAATGTCATTTCTGGTTATTATCACGATCATTTATTTATCCCTAGGGATAGGGTGACAGAAGCGATGGCTATTCTCGAAGAAATTAGCCGCTCATAACAGTTATCAGTTATCAGTTATCAGTTATCAGATGTGGCTCTCTTATTCTTTGTGTGATCAGTTTAACTTACTATAGAAGCGATCAATCTTTGTGTCCTCTGTGTCTGGAGTGGTTCCTTCCACTCCCTCGCCAGCAAGACTGTATCTTAGAATACATTTTACCCACCAAACCTAAGAGAACCCAGATGTGAGTTTTCAATTCACTGATTACTGATTACTGATTACTGTTCACTGTTCACTGAAAAAACAGGATTTATTATTATTTGCCCTCCTCTGAGGAATTTTTCACCGTTTCTTCTAGGAAAACTACTGGTTCTTTTTCCCGCTGCTGGGAGCGGATGATATCGATGGTACTTTTCAGCACACTAGCGATGGGAACTGCTATCAATAAACCGAGAATTCCTGCCACTTTACCCCCGATAAAAAGAGATAGGATAATCCAGACGGGATTAAGTCCGATCATGCCTCCCATTAACCGAGGGGCGATGACATTATCATTAATTTGACCGACAATAATGGTCAGGGTCAAAACTTTTAACCCTAACCAAAAATCTTGAAACATCAGTAGAGTACTAATCCCAATAATGGCAAAGGCACTGGCAAAAGGAATTAATGTAGTTAGACCGATCGCCACCCCGAATAATAGGGCATAATCAACCTTGAGAATCACAAAAACAAAAATTTGAGCAAGGCTGAGAATTCCCGCTAAAATGGTTTGACCGGCAAAATAGGTTTCAAAAGTTTGACGAATAATCGTTCTTAATTTGAGATTCCAGGGAGCAGGAATCCAGCTAAAAATTCCCTCCCAAATTTGTTCGCCATAGAGAACAAGAAAGACGGTTAGAACCAGAACAAATAGAATGTTTAGGATACTGTTGATAGTTCCCAGCACAAAGCTCAGTAATTGAGTGCTAAGAGTTTGTAAAACATTGGTTAGTCGTTCCGATAACTGGGTGATTGATTGCTCGATATAAATCGCATATTTCTGAGTTTTATCCCACTTTTCTAAATTTTGTATCTGTTCGGTTCCCGACTCGATCCACTGGGGCAAACTATTGATTAAACTGCTTAATTGTTCGACAATCTGGGGAATTAAAATTAAACCTAAAACAATCAAAATTAATAGGGCAATTAAAAAGACAATAGCGATCGAACCACTGCGATTAACCCCGCGTCTTTGCAGCAGTTTGATGGGAACATCTAAGACAAAAGCTAGTAAACTAGCAGTGACAAAAATACTGACTAAGGGTTCTAGATAGCTAAATAATTGGAATAATAACCAACCATTGAGAAATAAGAGCGGAAAAACTAGACTTAGCCGCAACCAACGAGGTAGTTGCTTAAAAAGCTCTATCATTAGACCTCTTGTAAAAATCAAAAATTGTTGTTAGGGTTAGGAGTCGGGAGTCAGGAGTCAGTAGTCAGGAGAATTAAGAATGAATAATAATCAATTAAACGGTCTATTTACAGATTTTATGTAATTTAATCCTTGTTTTTGCCTTTTTTGAACCCTCAAAAATTAATTATGCAAGAGGTTCATTAATTTTGTCCTGAGAGAGTATCGAGGTAAAAAGAGACTTTTCTAACCAGAAATCCTCTTTCAATCTAGCATCTCCTCGTTACTTTTCTGGTCCAAGCAACCCTGAAACTCTTATCCTAACTGTATGGAGCTAAGCGGATTCGAACCGCTGACCCCCTCAATGCCATTGAGGTGCTCTACCAACTGAGCTATAACCCCGCGAAGACCATTTTTGAATATAGCTTAAATAGAATTATTTTGTCAAGGGGTGACGAGAAAAAAATTTGTCACTGCCAAGGCGATCGCTGATAAGACAATGGTGAAACAATCGCCCCCATTTAGACAGGAGCCGGAATTTGGGTTAAATAGGTTAAACAGTGACCCATGAGGAAATAAACTACTAACATAGCTGCTGCCGCTGCTGCCACCAAGGTTCCCGCCAGCATCAAGGAAAACTCTTGCTTGTCGAACGCTTGCTGCATCAGATGCAATGACCAAGCCACAAGACCGAGGTCAAAGATGAGAATCGGAACTAACATATTTTAAATTTTGTTAACTTTCATCTATTCTAATACATAATTTTCCCCAGGGATAATCGGACTGAAGTTAAAAACAGGGATTTTTGCCGGTTTCTCGATCGGGGCATTCATCCGACATTTTAGGTAATAAACTGCCCGGGAATTTAAATTGCTTGTTGAGATTAGGCAAGAGGCAACAGTAAGGGGTTAAAATGTGTCTTAGCTTAGGTCTAAACCTTGCTCTTCTTGGGTTGCAGCCTGAAGAAATCCTTTTCCAGGAAAACCGACTCAATCACTAGATTAAGTTCTGCAAATCTTGCTCTCATTTTCCCTGGCTAACGCACGGGTACTTGTTGATTTTGCAGATAATTTTTGACCTCAGCGATGGTTAATTGACCATAATGGAGCAAAGAAGCCAATAAAGCCGCTTCCGCCCGCCCTTCCGTCAATGCTTCGTAGATATGCTGACAATTACCCGCTCCTCCCGAAGCAATCACAGGAATCTCCACCCTTTCAGCGATCGCTTTTGTCAAGGCCAGATCGTAACCCGCTTGCGTGCCGTCAGCATCCATACTGGTAACTAACAACTCACCCGCCCCGCGTTTTTCCACTTCTTGCGCCCATAATAAAGCATCAATACCCGTATTTTTGCGTCCACCCCGAACATAAACCTCCCAACCGGGGTTATGCTCATCCTTACGTCGTCTAGCATCGATCGCCACCACAATGCACTGTTTACCAAAGCGATCGCTGGCTCGATCGAGCAATTCCGGCTCGCGCACGGCAGCCGAGTTAATGCTGACTTTATCGGCCCCGGCTCTTAACAAATTTTTAATATTTTCTAAGGATTGGATACCGCCACCCACTGTCAGAGGAATAAAAACCTGTTCCGCCGTACGATAGACTACATCAATAATCGTGTCGCGATCTTCATGGGTAGCAGTAATATCGAGAAAAACCAACTCATCAGCCCCTGCCTGATTATACAAGCGGGCTAACTCCACGGGGTCGCCAGCATCCTGAAGATTGACAAAATTAACCCCCTTGACTACCCGACCTTTATTGACATCCAAACAAGGCAAAATCCGCTTCGCTAACATATCCTAGACTCTTGATTGTAACAATGGCCATCAAACGATCGCACAATTCCCCCCCGGCTACCGAGGAAAATCTGCTCACTCCCAATCCCACTATAGAAGAAACGGAAAAAGCAGCAGCGGAGATTCGTCCGCAATCCCTAGAGGATTATATCGGTCAACAGGACTTAAAGGCTAATCTAAAAGTCACCATCGCCGCGGCCAAAGCTAGACAAGAAGCGATCGATCATTTACTCTTCTACGGACCGCCGGGGTTAGGAAAAACCACCATGGCTTTAATTTTAGCGGCCGAGATGGGAGTAAATTGCCGCATTACCGCCGCCCCCGCTTTAGAGCGTCCCCGGGATATTACCGGCATCCTGATCAATCTTCAACCCCGGGATATTCTTTTTATCGACGAAATTCATCGACTGAATCGGGTGACGGAGGAGTTATTATACCCAGCGATGGAGGATTATCGCCTGGATGTGACGATTGGCAAGGGTCAAGCGGCGAAAATTCGCAGTATTTCTTTACCTCCCTTTACTTTAATCGGTGCTACTACCAAAGTTGGCTCTTTAACTTCCCCTTTACGCGATCGTTTTGGACTGATTCAACGTCTGCGTTTCTATGCAGTTGAGGAATTGACGGCAATTATTCTCAGAAGTGCTACTATTTTTAATATTCCCATTACTGAAGCGGGTGCGATCGAAATTGCCCGTCGCAGTCGGGGAACTCCACGCATTGCCAATCGTTTATTAAAACGAGTACGCGACTATGTGCAGGTGAAGGGAGAAACTATTATTAGCCCCCAGTTAGCCGCTGAGGGATTAAATCAATTAAATGTGGATTCTATGGGTTTAGATTGGACCGATCGATTAGTATTAAAGACGATGATCCAACAGTTTCAAGGTAAACCCGTGGGATTGGAAGCGGTAGCGGCAGCCACGGGAGAAGATGCCAAGACGATCGAGGAGGTGTATGAGCCTTATTTATTACAAATAGGTTATCTTAATCGTACTCCCCGGGGTCGCGTAGTAACGTCAGCCGCCTACGAACATTTAGGTTTACTGGCGAAATTGCCGAAAAATAAGGATCGGAGTTTACCTTTGTTTGAGTTCTAGTTTTCTAGATAGGGCTGGCTGAATAAATCTGAAAACCTTGTTGGATTAAGACTTTTTCCGGGGGAAAATTCACACCCCACACCCCACACCCCACACCCTGTCTCTAGAAACAACCTGTTCAGCCAACCCTAATTACCTGGGTTTCAGCTTATCTGTGTCTTTAAATACTTGGTCGACCGCGTCAAATCACACAAGTCCATATATAAAAGCTGTATCATCATAATCTGGGTAAATTACATTGTTGCCATTGCTTGCCGCTTCTCATCTAGACTATGTTGGGATTGGTCAAAGCTAATTGCACAATAGTGATTTTTTATAGTCAATATTTTTTAAGTCTGTTAGCGCCCTATGTCTGTCCTAAATAAAGAAAGTCTTAAACTGGAAACTCTCACCCTATTTCAAAAATACCAAAAAACAGCAGATAATAAGTTACGGGATCAAATTATGGAGTTAAACCTAGGATTAGTCAGAAGGGAAGCTCATCATTGGGTTAATCAATGTCATGAAAATTACGAAGATTTAGTGCAGGTTGGCTCTATGGGACTAATTCGGGCGATCGAGCGTTTTGATAGCAGCAAAGGTCATGCTTTTAGCTCCTTCGCTATTCCCTATATTCGCGGCGAAATTCAACACCATCTGCGCGATAAAAGTTATACAGTTCGTATTCCTCGTCGTTGGTTAGATTTAGGCAGACAAGCGACAAATGTGCGTCGGGATTTCCAGACTATCCACAATCGTCAACCCAATGATACGGAAATCTCCCGCGCTTTAAATATTTCGAGCGAAGAATGGCAAGAGGTAAAACTGGCTTTCCAAAACCGTGAACCCCTCAGTCTCGATGTGACGGTTAATAACGATGAAGATAATAATACTTGTTTAAAAGACCTCGTTCCCGATCCCCGTTATCGCAGCTTTCAACTTTGTCAAGAGGATCGCATTCGTTTACAACAGGCACTGGCTCAATTAGAAGAAAAAACCCGTCATATTATCGAATTTGTCTTCCTTAAGGATCTTACTCAACGGGAAACCGCCGAACAATTAGGCATTAGTGTCGTTACCGTCTCCCGTCGGGTGAAAAAGGGTTTAGAAATGATCAAGGAAACTATGGTCAAGGAAGCATTTTAGCAAAATTATCGGTTCTCATCAGTAGTCGTGGAAAATTAATTTCCTGGTTGAGACTCCGAGACTCCGAGACTCCGAGACAGCTATCAGGGATCGGATTTGAGTTTTCATGCCAAATCCGTTTTTAATAGCATCATTAACTCCCAATCGAACTTTAAAAACTCGGTTATGGATTGTTTCTCCCCGCTCCCCGCAACGCCGATAATACCATACCTCGACTCTAGCCAGAACTGTCCGTGCGGCTCTGAAATACTCCCAGCTTATCTTTGCTCCAATAGCAAGTAATTTAAAACCCCAGCTAAATATTCATACTGCTCGATCGAATTATAGTAGTGAGCAGAAATCCTCACAATTAATGATGCTTCTCCCCAAGGAATTATCGGCACTTCAATCTGATATTTTTCCCACAGTTGTCTAGATAAATCTTCTGCTGCCCAAGCATAACTAGGAATTAGAATTGAAGACATCGATCCGATCATTGATTCTGGACAGGGATAATTGACCTCTAAGGCATGACAAAGCAAATTTCTGGCTTTTAAAACCAAATTACGATTCCTCGCCATCAGACCCAGTAAACCATCAATAGAGAGAGAATTTAAAAACTCGATCGCTTTTGGCACTGATAAATAAGCGGTGGGATCATCGGTTCCCATCCAAGCAAATTCTAACTGAAAACGGGAGCGATCTTGTCGAGGGGAATTCGCTCCATGGCTAATAGTTAAAGGTCGAATTATTGCCTGTTTATCCCCGCGCACATAGAGAAAAGCAGCCCCCTTGGGACTACATAACCACTTATGACAATTAGCAGTATAATAGGTGGGATTAATTGCCCCGATATTAAGGGGTAAAAAACCTAAAGCATGAGCGCCATCGATGAGAGTATCAATGCCCCGATTATTTAATTCTCGCACAATTTCTGCGATTGGCCAAATTAAGGCCGTGGGACTGGTGACATGATCTAAAACTACTAATTTTGTCCGGGGAGAAACTGATGCTAAAATTGCTTGACTAATTTCTAAAGGGGACTGCACGGGAAAGGGAATTTTAGCGATAATTACCTTTAAACCCCATCTTTTAGCTATATGTTTAACTGCATTAGCACAAGCATTATAGGTCTGATCGGTGATCAGAATTTCCTCATTTTCCTGAAAAGTTAAGGAATTTAACACCGCATTCACTGCTGTGGTTGCATTGGGAACAAAGACTAAATCATCGCTATTTACTCCCACTAAATCCGCTAACTTTTGCCTAGCAATATCTAATAAACCCTCTAATTCTCTCCCCAAAAATGCTAAAGGTTGCCTTTCCATTCGTTGCCGCAATTGTTGCTGATAATCCAAGACTATTCTAGGGGTTGCACCATAGGAACCATGGTTGAGAAAATAGATATTATCGGGAATTAACCAAGAGTTTTTGGACATATTGAATTAATTTAAAATTATTCAGAACTAGAAAAAATAGCTGAAAAATTGCCTATTGTATTCAGCTTCTGACTAGCTAGTATATTTATTTATGATAAGCGGGTGGGTGGAATTAAATACAAGATGAACGTAGGTTGGGTTGAAGCATGAAACCCAACACCCGCTCATGTTACGCTACCGCTAACCCATCCTACCAATAATTGTGCCTCCCTACTTATAACGACCCATTTTATATTAATCTCCCATGGTTTGAAAACGATGGATAATTTCAGTGACAAAAGTTTCTCCATCTATGAGAGGATGATTTTCTGGAGATTGATATTTTCCCGTTTTCACTTTCCGTTGGAGATGTCGGTTCATAGGTATTATGACTATCTACTGAGAAAATCAGCTTGATCTTAATTTTAAGCTAAATATCGACAAAAAAAAGCTCTCCGGGAAAAAGGAGAGGGGAGAGAACGAGTTAGAAAAAGTTATTAATGTAACCATCCTTTCAGACGACGTGCGACTTGAGGACGACGTAATTTTCGCATCGCTTTAGTTTGAATTTGACGTACTCGTTCCCGAGATAAATTGAACATTCCCCCCACTTCCTCTAGGGTATAGGGTTGACTGGTAGCTAAACCATAACGGAGGGAGATAACATCTTTTTCCCGTTCCGTAAGAACATCACTTAAAACTGCGAAAATTTCTTGACGCATCATCATCTCATTCATTTTATCTTCGGGAAGTTGTAGATCATCATCTTCCAACAGATCCACTAATTCCGTATCTTCTCCTTTCCCTACACGATGATTTAAAGAGAGAGATTGACGACGCAATTGTAATAATTGCCGCAATTGTTCGGGAGTCATTTCCAACGCTTCTGCGAGTTCCCGTTCATTGGGATTGCGCTGTAAATCTTGCTTGAGAATGCGCTGCGCTTTTTTGAGTTTATTGAGTTTTTCGACAATGTGAATCGGTAAACGAATTGTCCGCGCATCGTTAGCAATGGTGCGGGTGATTGCTTGTCGAATCCACCAATAAGCATAGGTAGAGAATTTATAACCTTTATTGGGATCGAATTTTTCGGCCGCACGGTTGAGTCCGATCGCACCTTCTTGAATTAAATCTAAGAAAGGAACTCCGCGATTTAAATAGCGTTTAGCGATAGAAACCACCAAGCGCAAATTAGAACGAATCATTTTCCGTTTAGCTGTTCGTCCGCGATAAAGACGGTTTTCCAGTTGACGTTCATTATCTAATTGTAAAGCGCTTGCCCATTCCGTTTTCGTCGGGGGACGATGTAAATTTTCTTGTAGTTTTTGGCGCACTTCTTCCGCTTCCATCAGAAACTTAACCGAGTAGGCTAATTCAATTTCTTCTTCCGCACTAAGTAGAGGATAACGAGCCATTTCTTTAAAAAATGCGCCAACAGTATCTTCATTGCTGCCTTTATCATATCCCGTTCCACTACTCCCACGGGTGTTTTTTAGGGTTTCTGGTAAGTGTTCAGTCAGCTCTTCGTCAGTTCTTTCAGCAAAATCCACGCTGTCTAGTTCTAAAGGATTTGTCTCCAGGGCAATGATTTGATTAAAATTATCATCAGCGGCTAGTTTAGAGATTTTCATAAGCAGTTATGGATGGAGTGGGATTATAATAGCAGGGAGAAACTCAATTTCTCCCAATGGGCTGATTGTTACATTGAATTTTCGGGGAGCAGATTTTTTAAACGTTTTCTTAATTAATGGCGGCCATTTCTGGGATATAATTGCGCGATTCTGTGTCGATGGTTACAAATCGCCGAACCAGACAATAAGATTTTCTGGTAAATAGGGGAGACTTTCAGGGTTTCCACTTATACAATCTAACTAAGGTTTTTGGTATTTGACTAGGTAAAGATCACGCTTCTTAACAATCAAGATAGCAGTCAGCTTTTTATTACTATTCTTCGCTTTTTCTATTGAGAACCATTCTCACCTTTTGACTAACTACGGTTTGCGGCAAAAAGTTTTTCCTGGGGGTAGGGTGTGGGGTGTGGGGTGTGGGGTGTGGGGTGTGGGGTTTTACCCATTTTCAGGTGGTCAATTACCTAAGTTTCAGGGAAAAAGTGCCTAATTCTCCCCCCCGATCCCTCCAAAGGCTGCCACTTTTTGATTTCAAAAAAGCCTAAAGATATTATCCAACAAGGTTTTTAGATTTATTAATCAAACCCTAACTAGGGTGCGATTTAATAGCTA
Organism: Microcystis aeruginosa NIES-843; assembly: GCF_000010625.1. Classification (NCBI taxonomy): domain Bacteria; kingdom Bacillati; phylum Cyanobacteriota; class Cyanophyceae; order Chroococcales; family Microcystaceae; genus Microcystis; species Microcystis aeruginosa. The sequence goes on along the minus strand of NC_010296.1, from coordinate 4,852,159 downwards.
ATAGACAATAATTATCATTTGGAAAGATTTCACGGGCTAAAAATCAAAATTTGCGGGCAAAAAAGCAATATTTAAAGTGTTTTTAGAGAAAATTAGCTATTTTTATTCCCCTCAAGCTTTAAACTATAATTTAAATACCCTATTCACCCCATCACCCCATCACCCCATCACCCCACTGACTATGCTCGATCGCTGTGCTACTCTAACTGTAGCGGAACCTCGCACACCTTACCAATTAACCACAACTGGACAATCGTGGTTAGAGGTTTTGGTCGATCGCCCTTATCCTAGAGATAGTCAAGAGGATCAGCAAATATTAACCTATAGTATCCCCCGGGATTTAACGGTAGAAATTGGCGATATTTTAAGCGTTCCTTTCGGTTCTCAGGTAATAGGGGGAATTGCTCTTAGATTTCTCGAAAATTTGCCCGCAGGACTAGAAGAAAATCAAATTCGTCCCGTGGAAGATGTGATTGCTAAGGGCTTTTTCCCCGATAATTATTGGCAGTTATTGACGAAAATCGCCCAATACTACGCGACGGATTTAATCACCGTTGTTCGCGTCGCTTTACCTAAGGGTTTACTGCGAAGTTCCCAACGTCGCATCAGATTAAAACCAGAAGCGATTCCCCCCGGTGGGGAAGTTTTTTGTACTCCCCTCTCCCGTCAGATTTTATCCCTGCTCAAAAATCAAAAAGAAGGCGATTATTCGGCGAAATACCTGCAAGAAAAAGTCAAAAATGCTAATTACGGTATTCGAGACTTAGTTAAGCGCGGTTGGGTGGAAAGTTATCTAGAAGCACCCAAAAGTCCTAATATTAAGCTAAAAAAAGCCATTACCCTGCTAATAACCGACTTTCCTGCTGATTTAACCGAAAATCAGCGCAAAATTGTCGAAATTCTCCGTCATCAGGGAGGAGAAATGTGGCTGCCAGAATTGGCACAACTCGCGGGGACAAAACATTTTAAACCACTAATTGACAAGGGTTATGTGGTGATTGAGGACCGGGAATTTCTGCGCTTATCCTCGGCGATTATGAGCAGGGATCAACCAAAAACACTCACTTCTAGTCAAAAACAAGCACTAGAAGCCATTCAAACCCTGAAAGGTGGTGAAAGCGTCCTCTTACACGGAGTGACGGGATCGGGTAAAACAGAAGTCTATCTACAGGCGATCGCACCTGTCTTAGCAGCGGGTAAATCTGCCTTGGTTTTAGTCCCCGAAATTGGATTAACACCGCAACTAACCGATCGCTTTGTGGCCCGTTTTGGCGATCGAGTCTATGTTTATCATAGCGCCCTCTCGGAAGGAGAAAGATACGATACCTGGCGACAGATGTTGACAGGAACCCCGCAAGTCATTATCGGGACGCGATCGGCGATTTTTGCCCCTTTACCCCATCTAGGCATGATTATCCTCGATGAAGAACACGATAGCAGCTTTAAACAAACCCAATTACTCCCCACCTATCACGCGCGTACCGTGGCTAAATGGCGCGCTCAATTAAACCATTGTCCCGTAATTTTAGGCTCGGCCACACCATCCCTAGAAACATGGCTAGAATCCCAAGTTAATCCCAGTCTTTACCTATCTTTGCCCGATCGCATCCAAAATCGCCCCTTACCGCAGGTGGAAATTGTCGATATGCGACGGGAATTGCAACGAGGCAATCGTTCTCTTTTCAGTCAATCCCTGCGTTCATCTCTGGACACTCTGCGCGACAAGGGAGAACAGGCAATTTTATTCGTCAGTCGCCGCGGACATAGTACCTTTGTATCTTGCCGAAGTTGCGGTTATGTGCTGGAGTGTCCCCACTGTGATGTCTCTCTCTCCTACCACCACACCGAACCGGGAGCGCAAGAATTACTACGCTGTCACTACTGCAACTATGGTCGCATCCATCCGAAACAATGTCCTGAATGTGGTTCTCCCTATCTAAAATTTTTCGGTACTGGCACTCAGCGCGTCACCCAAGAATTAACCAAAGAATTTCCTGATTTGCGCTGCTTGCGTTTTGATAGTGATACCACCCGCAACAAAAATGCTCCCCGGGAACTATTAAAACTATTTACTGATGGTGAATTCGATGTCTTAGTCGGAACCCAAATGCTCACCAAAGGATTAGATATCGATCGAGTTACCCTAGTGGGAATTATGGCTGCCGATGGTTTACTTTATCACTCCGATTATCGCGCCTCCGAACGCGCTTTTCAAACCCTAACTCAAGTAGCAGGGAGAGCAGGAAGGGGAGAAAGAGAAGGAAAGGTAATTATCCAAACCTATACCCCCGAACATCCCGTGATTAGAGCAGTGCAAACCCACGATTATGAGGGTTTTGTCGAGACGGAATTAATGCAGAGAGAGGGTTTAAATTATCCTCCCTACGGCAGTTTAGTCTTAATTCGCTTTAGTGGTTTAGATGGAGAAGCAGTTCAGAAAAGTGCCGAAAATGTCGCGGAGGAATGTGTTAATAATTTCGGTTCCGATTGGGATATTTTAGGACCTGCACCAGCAACAATTATGCGCGTGGCTAACCGTTATCGCTGGCAAATTCTGTTAAAATTATCGGAAGAAAAGGCTGATAGCGGTCGTCTTTTTATTCCTCTGAAAAGCTTAGTTTTGCCCAAGGTAAGTATGGCGATCGATGTGGACCCCTTAACTATAGAATAATCAAGGATGGATAATGCGCTCGCAACGCGCTCGCTACGCGAGATCGCCATTGTTCACGGATGCAACCAGTTATCTAAATCCGTCAAAGTGTTAAAGTCTAATAAAGCGAGTCCTAAGTCTTCTAACCGCTCCACAGGAAGGTTACGGATGTTTTCTTGTAGATTCTGGGGTATTTCTCCGAAACGTCGCTGAAGTTGACGGAGGAGTAAATACGCTTCTCCCTGTTGTCTTCCTTGTTGTACACCCTCTTGAATCGCTTGTTCCCTATCCTGTTGGTAAAGTGGAGCTAAACGCATAATAAACTCCCTATCCTCCTGTGTTTTTTTTGATAACGCTTCTAGATTTTTACTCAAATTAGACAATAAGTTTAAGGAAGCCGATTTTAGGGGATTATTCGGCAATAATCTGGCTAATTCATCGATGGCTCTCTCTTGTTCCTCCTCTACTATTTTTCTGATCGGAGAGTACTGGCTACTGACTCCTAACCCTAACAACAATTTTTGATTTTTACCGGAGATATAAATAATCTTCCGGTTGCCGTTTGCCAAGCTCAGAACTAGGATAGGAAAGAACGAGGTATTAATGCAGCAAGAGAGGTTTAGACTGTGACCAATGTAGCGATCGATGTCCGATTAACCGGGACTTCTCTGTGGCAATGGCAAATATGGCAAGGATTGCCCTATCTTACCTGTAATCTCCTAGAGGACTGGTCCCACGGCTTTTTTACCCGTCATTATTACCCCCAAACCCCGGAAGCTTTTACGGCTGCTCTGGGGGCAAATGTACCGGTTTATCGGGTCAAACAGGTACATGGCGATCGCCTATTAAATCCCCAAGGGATTACTAACCCAGAAATTGTCGAAGCGGATGGAATTATCACCGATGCTTCCGGTCAAGGGATTTGGGTGGCCAGTGCTGATTGTACTCCTGTACTAATAGGCGATCACTCTACTGGTGTTGGGGTGGCGATTCATTCTGGATGGAGAGGGACGGCCAAAAGGATAGTTCCCAAAGCAGTAAAGCAGTTATTAAACTCAGGTAGTTGTTTAGATAACTTAGTGCTGGCCCTGGGGCCGGCAATTGCCGGGGAAGTGTATCAAGTAGAGGCAGAAGTTGCCGTAGAAGTGGGTTTAAGTTTATTCCCCCAAGAAACCAATCCCGACCAAATTCTGGCGAATTTATTGAACCTGTCCCCCTCCCCCTTATTTGCTGACGAGGAAAAAGGGAAAGTGCGCTTAGACGTGCGACGGGTGATTTATCATCAACTACAACAGTTAGGAATTCGGGATGAACAAATTGCGATCGCTCCTTTTTGTACCTATCAACAAGAGGATCATTTTTTCTCCTATCGTCGGGAAAAAGCCAAAAAAATTCAATGGTCTGGCATAGTTAGCCGTTAATAACTCGGTGGACATTCACTGATTACTGCTCACTGATAACTGAAAAATCCCCTCTCTCCCATGCGTATTGTTTTTTTCGGAACCCCGACTTTTGCTGTTCCCACCCTAAAAAAATTATTAGCCAATCCCGATATAGAAATAATCACCGTCGTTACCCAACCGGACAAGCGCCGGGGAAGGGGCAATCAATTAATCCCCTCACCGGTGAAACAAATAGCCATAGAACAGCAAATACCGGTTTTGCAGCCCAAAAGTGTCAAAAAAAACGCTCGAACCTTAGATTTTCTCAGACAATCGCGAGCGGACGCTTTTGTAGTCGTTGCCTACGGACAAATTCTCTCCCCAGAAATCCTAGAGATGCCGAGATTAGGCTGTATTAACGTTCATGGCTCAATTTTGCCGAAATATCGGGGAGCAGCCCCCGTGCAGTGGTGCATCGCTAGGGGAGAAAAAGAAACCGGCATTACCACCATGTTAATGGATGCGGGCATGGACACCGGACCGATGCTACTGAAAGCCTACACCCCGATCGCTCTTTTTGACAATGCCGAACAGGTGGGAGCAACCCTAGGACAAATGGGGGCGGATTTGCTCCTAGAAACCCTCTCTAAGCTCGATCGAGCAGAAATTACCCCAATTCCTCAAAATAACGACGATGCCACCTATGCCCCTTTAATTCAAAAATCTGACTATCTAATCCACTGGCAAGATTCGGGCCGGAGAATTCACGATCGAGTCCGGGGTTTTTATCCTCATGCGCTGACCACTTTCCGGGGACAACCCCTAAAAGTGATGGCGACTATTCCCCTAGAGGATCTCGGTCAACTTCCTCCAGAATTACAGACAAAAGACCTTTCTCATCTAAGCGGAGAAGTGGGATCGATCGTGGCTCTCTGGAAAAATTTCGGGCCGGTAGTGCAGACGGGTGAGGGTTTATTATTATTAAAAGAAGTGCAATTATCGGGAAAATCACCGCGTTCTGGTGGGGATTTGGTCAATGGTTCCCGTTTAACTATCGGTGAGATTTTCGTTCAATAGTTTTCAGGGGATGGCTTTCCTTTGCTCCTCTATGCTTCACCGGTGAAGATTTTTTTCAACTTGCGAAAGCGATCGGAATAACTTCTTAACACTTCGATCGCAAACATGGGAGTTTCCTGCACGGCAAATAAAAACTGCGGTTGATTGAGATAGGCTAATTTACAATCAGTTTTGGCAATAGCTGTGGATTCTCGCAGTTTATCCCCATGCAGGAGCGCTCCTGCTCCGAATACATCCCCTTTTTCTAGAGTTTCTATCAATTGTCCCTTGATATACATCTCCACTTCTCCGCTAAGAATACCGTACATTAACTCGCCCTCCGTGCCATCGGCAAAAATAACTTCACCAGCTGGAAAAGTGCGATCGGGATGATTTTCGAGAATTTTAATCGTTTCTACGGGACTTAACATGATTTAACAATAATTTTTTTGGGTTATCTCTCCCATTTTCCAATACATTGAACTCCCCGATCATCGTTTTTGTATCTAAGAATACTTGAAACTTCTCTACCTGAAAAAGATTCGGTTTGACTTTCAGAAATGCTTTGTTTAATCCTTGTCGGGGAGAGAAAATTTTCGTCTTCATACCTTTATCCTCTTCCTACCCATCCCGATTTTTGAGGCTATTTTTTTCTCTCTTATCTTCCTTCAAAAACCTTATATATATTTGCGCACGGATTCCCATTATACATAAAGTCTAAAGCAAGTCTCGCCATTTGTCAAGGGTTTTTCTGAAAATCTCCCCACTTCCTTGACAAAACACCGGGGTTAAAACTGTTCGATCGCTTCTTGGGTGATTTCTGCGATCGCTGATAAACTGGGACTGACTTGGCCGATATCGGTGGATAACCAGAGAAGATACTCCACATTACCCGCAGGTCCGGTAATGGGAGACCAAGTTAAACCCCGATAGAACCATCCTAGGGCTTCGGCGGCCTGTAAAACCTGAAAAATCGCCCCCGCTTGGTCTTGGTGGTCGCGAACTACCCCTTTTTTGCCGACTTTTTCCCGTCCCACCTCGAATTGGGGTTTGACTAATAAAATCGCTTCTCGCGGTGGATTTAATAGCGTCCACAGGGTCGGTAAAACTTTGGTCAAAGAAATAAAGGACAGATCCATAACTGCTAAATCGGCGGGTTTTTCCTGTCCGTATAACTTTTCCGGGGTTAAATAGCGAAAATTAGTTCTTTCTAGTAAAATAACCCGTTCATCCTGCCGTAAACTCCACGCCACTTGTCCATAACCCACATCAACCCCATAAACCCGTTTTGCCCCTTTTTGCAAGAGACAATCGGTAAATCCCCCCGTGGAAATGCCTCCATCTAAACAAATGCGCTCGCGGACATCGATGGCAAACAATTCTAAGGCCTTAGCTAATTTTTCGCCCCCCCTTGACAAATAGGGCAGTTTCTGCTTAACCTCGATCGCCGCTTCTGGATCGATTTCTGTGGCAGGTTTATCGATGATTTGATGATTGACTTTCACCTCTCCAGCGCGAATTAATCGCTGTGCCTGTTGACGGGAATCACAGAGATTTTTGGCTACTAATAATAAATCTAATCTTTGTTTCGACAAGGAAGGCCTCCCAATAATCAGCGCCTAATTCTAAAAAATACCTTATTTTTCCGCAAGCAATCCCAGAAGGAAGATTATAAGTAAAGATAGGGACAAACGGAACCCATCAGCTAAATTTTCGCTGCCATCCCGATATTTTATGGATAAAGAGACTCGATTCGCCATTTTAGTTATTGGCATCCCCTTTCTAGGACTAGCTTACTGTGGCTTGATTTTTGCCGTGATGATCTATTGGGTGTGGGCCCGGGAACATCCCGTGACCATGGCCACTTTTTTCGTCCTTGCTCCTTCTTTGATTTCCGGCTCTATCTGGCTGTTAGCCTCCTATAAAGCCCGCCAAAAGCAGCGTTTGGGGTTATAATTGGCAAGACTATCCCATTGGCCTCTAGAGAACAACTAATGTGGGGCAATATGGAGGTGAATTGCCTTCATCCTCCCCTAGATAACTTTTTCTGATCACCATAACTAGGGGAGGGCCTTAAAGATGAGATATTTTTCTGGTGATAGTGAGCATAAAAGGTTTCCAAGCAAGACTGATTAAATAACCCAATCCTGCCACTAAAATAATTGTCGCCCCTGAGGTGAGATTTAAACTATAGGATAACCACAAACCCACTAAAGTAAAGACAATTCCTAAAATAATCGCTAGGATCATCATTCCCTTCATATTTTTAACAAATTGTCCACTGATAGCGGCGGGAATAGTTAACAAAGCAATTACCATAATTAATCCTACCACCTGCATTACTGCGACAATAGTTAAAGCGGTTATTCCCATTAAACCTAAATAAATTATCTCCACGGGAATATTGCGAATAATCGCAAAGGTTTCATCAAAAGATATGGCTAATAACTCTTTATAAAAGATACTAACTAAGGTGATAATTAATATATCTATGCCCGCCATTATCCATAAATCATCCCTCGGTACAGTTAAAATACTACCGAAAAGATAACTCATTAAATCAGCTTTATAACCAGGGGTTAAATCAATAAAAATTACCCCAATCGCCATACCAATCGCCCACATAACCCCGATTAAAGTATCGGCTCTCTCCCGGATGCGACGCTGTAAAAAACCCATGCCTAAAGCCGAAAAAAAGGTAAAAAATATCGCCCCCACCAGGGGATTAATCCCAAAAAAATAACCGATTCCTATCCCTCCATAGGCAGCGTGAGCGATTCCACCACTGATAAAAACCACGCGATTAACTACTACCAAAGTACCGACAATCCCACAGGCAATACTAACTAATATTCCTGCGGCAATCGCATGGCGCATAAAATCAAATTGTAGGGCCTCTAGCATAGGGTGTTGGGAAGTGGGGGAGTGGGGTGTGGGGAGCTTTTTCAGTAAACAGTAAACTCAAAACTCACATCTGATAACTGATAACTGATAACTGATAACTGATTATTGATAACTCTCAATTACTTGACGAAAATCGCTTTTTTGTTTGACTCCGCGCATTTCCTTGACTAATTCCCGGTCCTTAAAGAATTGTACCGTGGGAGTCCCGGTTACTTGACCCATTTTGGCAATTTCTGGGTCAGCTTCGATGTCAATTTCCACAAAATAAATTTTGCCATCGTACTCATCGACTACTTTATCTAAAATCGGTTTCAGGGTTTTACAGGGGCCACAGGTGGGAGAAACATATTTTACCATCAACAAGCGATCGCCGTCGTGGAATAATTTCCGCAAAGCATAACCCCCAACGTGACGGGTTTTGTGAATATCAAAAGTCTCCTCCGTATCGGCCGGGGTTTCGCTAACGGTTTTTGTCTCGTAATGTTCAGAAGTGGCTGATTGACGGTATTCTTGGATTAAATTATGCTCCGATAACCATCTTTCTGCCAATAACGCCGCCATACACCCCGTACCTGCGGCGGTGATTGCCTGACGGTATTCGTGGTCCTGCACATCTCCGGCGGCAAAAACCCCCTCGACGCTGGTAGCAACAGTCCCCGGTTTGACTTTCACATAACCCACCTCGTCTAATTCTAGTTGTCCTTGGAATAGGGAAGTATTGGGAGTGTGACCGACGGCATAAAATAACCCTCTAACGGCTAATTCACTGATTTCTCCCGTTTGCGAGTTTTTAATGCGTAATCCTGCCATTTTACTGCCTGTACCGAACACATCCACCGCTTGGGTGTGAAAATGAACGGTAACTTTCGGATTATTTAACACCCGGTCCTGCATTGCTTTCGAGGCGCGCATCGCTTCCCCGCGAATTAATAAATGGACGTGGGAGCCGTATTTAGTTAAATATACGGCTTCTTCTGCCGCCGAGTCACCGCCACCAATCACAGCGAGGTTTTCCTCTCTAAATATCGGTGTAGCACCGTCACAGATAGCACAAGCAGAAATCCCGTTACTCCAGAATTGGGCCTCGCTGGGTAATCCTAAGCGTTTGGCAGTGGCTCCCGTGGCGATAATAATACTATTGGCCTTAACTTCCCGGTCGGTGGAACGAATGGTAAAAGGACGCTGACTTAAATCCACCGAGATAACATCTTCGGTATAGCATTGGGTCCCCCATCTTTCGGCCTGTTCCTTCATTCTTTCCATGAGCTTGGGACCGGTGATTCCTTCGGGAAAACCGGGGAAATTTTCTACTTCTGTGGTGGTCATCAATTGTCCCCCCGGAATGCCTCCCGCTTGGAAACCCTCAAACATCAAGGGTTTTAAGTTCGCACGCGCCGCATAAATCGCCGCCGTATATCCCGCCGGTCCCGAACCAATAATGACTAAATTCTCGACAGTCATAACCGTAAATGCAACTCATAACGACTACGCTTTTTAGTATAGCAGATAATGTCGGGTGGGTTAGACGACGATAAGTTAGATAAGCTGTTCGTAATTTAAATTGCTTGTTGAGACGAGGCAAGAGGCACTCTTGCAAAAGGCAACAGTAAAGGGATTGGGGGAGGTTCGGCTAATCTAAGAATAAGCGGTTTAAATGCGTCTTAGCTTAGTTTACCCATCAGTTTAATATGCGTCCTAACCCAGCAAGAAGTAGATTTCTGCCTAAAAATCCAGAATATCTCGGATAATAGCGGCTCTTCGTTACTTGTTATGGTTCGATAGGGTGGCATAAATAAACTAAATCCTTATCTGGCAAGAGATTTAATTGATTAGTTCGCTCTAGATCAAAAACAATTGACAAAAATCGCTAAACGTCTTTCTCTATAAGGATTCCATCCCTTATAAACCCCGTCCATTGCATAACACAAACCGAAGACCCATAATAGCTTTTAAATCGGCATCAGCAGGACGTTTGACAAACTGCTCATGGCTGTAAATCCAAACCAGTTTAATTGTGTAGGTAGTCGCGCTCACCAAATACATTAATCTAATTTGCCCCGCAGCACCTTTTGAAACCCGGATATCGAGCTTGTGAAAAGTCCAGCCTTCCGGCAACTGAATTTTCCCCGGTAGAGGTTCCTGACGGGAGTTATGGGGATATTGGTCGTCGATTAAATCCTCTAAAGTTTTGGTAATAAGTTCAACAAAGCTATTTTTGTGAACTTTTGCCAGTTTTTTGAAAGAGCGCTCGAAGTTGTCAGAAGATTCAATCGAGAAGGGAATTGAGCCAGTCATGCACTTCTCCTTTCCCAATAGGATGAGAAGATTCCGTCGCCAATGCTTCCTTCAAAACTTCAGACATGGCTGCTTTGTAGGCCGGATGTTCCTGTTCTATCAAATCAAGCTTTTGATAACCTAATGCTTTCATATCATCAAGGAGAATTGGCTCTGTGGAACTTTCTTCTGGTGGCAGACCTTTACGAGCCTTTTTCCAAGGAAATTCCGCGTGAGTCATGTCACTCAACCGATAGGCGTGGTAGTTACCGAAATATTGCCAAATTTCTGCTAAAAGTTCTTTTTTCTCCGATGGCAGCCCAGACAGGCATTCTTGGCGAGGAATTGGTAATTGTTCAGCCTCAAAATCACTGTAGAACTTATAAGCAGCAGGACAAACCGGACCGTAACGCCATGCTTGAATTTCCTCCTTAAACAATGGTTCATCGTATAGGGCCAAATGCAAGCTCTGTGCATAATATAAAAGCTTTTGGACTTTCATATTAGTCATTTCAGCGTCCATACCATCCTCGTAAGCTCTGATAATAAAGTAGCGAGCCACAGTCAGGCAGTCAATCATAGATCCACAAAATTTCTAAAATATCGACCTATGACCATTGTAGAAGAAATTGACAATTAGTACAAGTGTATAAAGAAAGCTTAACAATGCTCATGGGGTAATGGGCGAAGTTTTAATATTTTTCGTCACCGACTCTGCCAGTGGGTAAAGTCTGCCGCAAATTGAGCTAGGGATAACAGCTTAATACGGGTATCTTGAGCAACTTTTTGGCGCATTTGAGCCGTATTATATCCCCAATCGGCTAAATATAAGCCCACATCGTTTAAATCGGCTTGTTGCTGCACTAATTCCAACGCATCGAGACGATCCTCGACAAACCACAAATTAGCGGGGGATTCCGGTAAATCAGCCAGTATTTGCTGAATAGTCAGGTATTTCGGCTGTTTAATTTCCTTGCCAATTAATCTCGCTGCCGGAAAATTAATTGCTACTTTTTGTAACAATTGCTTGACAAAACGGCTTTCTTTTGTAGTGATAATATAAACCAAAAAATCCGAGTCTAAAAGAGAGGCCAGGCGATCGATTGCGGGTTGATAAAATTGATGTAAGGCTAACCAAGACTCTAGATCCGACTCAATCCATCGATCCCTAAGACCATCGAGGGCATTTGAGAGAACTTTTTTCGCTATTTTCTCCCTTTCTAGTAGATTTTGCCGAATTGACGGCCAATTATTTAAAGCTTCCCCGTCGGGAATACCGAGAACAAGCGATCGCAACAGTAAAGGCATTTCCCAACCGGTTTCGATAACGGGACGAAGTTGCGAAAAACTAGGGAAAAAATCCTCGGGAATTATTTCCGGCCAAAGGGTTTCATAGGTGCGTTTGCTAATCTGAAAATACTCGATCATGCCATCACAAAGAACACCATCAAAATCCAGTGCTAGAATGCGGGGGGATTGACTCATAAATGCTGGTTTAATCTCAATAATGGCAGTATAGCGCAGCTATTAGCTATTCTTTGCTTCATCGTTGACATAACATAGCTGTCTGATGATTTCGGTGACAGAATTTTTCAATCCCTCTACATGAATCCAGCCCACATATACAGCATATACGATATTTTGGTGATTGTCCTGTATATAAACATGATGAACACGATATAAATCTGAGCTTAAATAAATATAACCACTGGCATCTTTAAATTTACCTTCTAGTAATATTTTTTCTTTTAGAGGTTTCATTTTTACCAGATCTTTAGTCACTCCAGATATTTTAGCTATTCTTTCTATGGCAAGATCAACACAAGTGTTATGACTGTAACTATCGCCATGATTATAATCCTGCTGATTAAAATAAATTGTCTCTACGATATTTTTGGCCACTTTATCTGATGCTAGGTAATAGGTATGAGCATTAAGGGAATTCAAGACTACGGCAGCAATTTCTACAGAATCAAAAATATTGCCAGTCGCTTCTAGATAATAATCGCTCATTAAAATCTTGGATACATCGGTTATAGAATCAAAAAGAGGACGAATTGGATAAGCGATAATATCGGAGGAATTGATCAGATTATTCCAGAGCAAACGCTGGCCTTGATGCTGGGTAATAAATTTTTCAATTTGATTAGTATCAATGCCTAGAGTTAGATTTAAAAATGGGATCGGTGAACCCATTGTTGTTACAGTAGATAGGGAAAGTTTGCCCCGTTCTTTACCGATAAGATCACGAATTTTGTGAGCGGGATCCTGAGGGTCAAAACGCTCGGAAAATAACAGATCCCAAAGGATTACAGTACCCAAAGAATGGGCAACTATATGTAATTCGGTTTCCTGGGGATAAGCTTGAACAAGATCGATTAATTGGTCGGCAATAATGCGGCGAATTTGGTTTCCTCGATCGCTGCCTAAATAGCTAAATGCGTCACCAATAAAATAAGATAAATACTCTTTTCTAAAATTTTGATAGCGAAAGGATTGCTCGGGGTTAAAATTAATATTTTTCTGTTTTTGTGTCTGTAATTCTTGCTCGATATCTCGCCATAATTTTTCGGTTCCCTTGAGAACATTTCCCCAAAATCCTGCATAACAGTAGGGAATCGCCAGATTTTTGCGTTTACATTCTTCTTCAATTAGTTTGATTAATTTATTGGCATAACTAGCATCTCTTGTGGCCACTCCATGAATAAAGTAAATCAGCATAATAGATTTATCTCAATAGGCGTTGATCGGAATCTCTCACCTTCTTAATATACCCTTCTAGCTTCAGAAAAATATCAGGATGGAGCGAGATATAGTAATGCACAATTAAGGTCATTTGTCAAGAGATGGTGGAGTGATTATTTAGGTTCTCTCTCCACTGACCAATCCTCTGAGGATAATCCCATAGTTTCTACTACTTTTACACAAAAATAGTAGATATCTTTGGAAGATTTACCGATTATTCCTAGTATTTATCACTCTAACACAGCAATTTGGCACTGCCCAGAATCATGGCGGTGGGTTACGCATTGCTAACTCACTCTCAGGGTCCACTTCATCTCCCCGATGAAGTTAAATAAAGTTACCTGCCACCAGATTATTACTATTAACCAATCTCAAAAGAACCGAGGAAGCGTTGCTTGAAAAAGCAGCCTCAGCACCTTGAATAATCAGTGCATCTAAGCTACTACCATCGGTGCTGATGGTGAAGACATTACCACTGTAGCTACCAGAAAGGTAGTAGTTTGTACCAGAAACCAGACTAGAAGTTAAAACCCCAATCCCGGATATTGCAGAACTCGAAGAATCCAGATCAAGTATATCTCCTAGGGGACCAGCGGTTCGGTCTAACCGTGTATTAGACACCTCCAAAATTCAGGCTAGATTGAGGTTAATTGCTGGAAATGTCTATTGTACTGCAAGGGAATCAGGAGCCGCCCAAGATCCATTGGTTCGCCACCTCAGTTTCCCCCCATGGGAACTGCCTGACTTCAGCGGCGACAAAGTGGGAAGCCAGACTTTCAATCAGTTTAACCAGAGTGGAATCAGTCACCACTGCAACCTTACTGACGTACTTGTGATGGTCGCGTATCAGCCGGAAATGAGCAACCAAGGCACCAAAACTCTCCCAACCAGTGAACGTGGGAACTTCGATGATTACGCCAGCAAGGCCACCAGTGGCTTCAATGTGGGGGTCCACTGCCTCCGCAATCTTGATGAAATCTTCCGCCGCAAGTGCAGATGTAGGTTGCATATACAGAATGCTATGCGCCGCGTCTAAATTATAATCTATCATAGTTTGCCTCTCCCAAATGGTCGAAGTATAACTATATACTATCACAAATAGTGGGACAAAGATTGAGGCAAAATCAATAAGCGATCGCAGAAAATAACCACAAAGACACAAAGACACAAAGACACAAAGACACAAAGATTAGGCTGGTTAATTCTTCTTGCCATCTAATCAGAATTGGGTGGTTTATGCGTTGCTAACCAACCCAACTGGACTTTATTTGACTGGTAATTTTCTAGATATTAATTAAGCTTAAAGATGGCATAGCCAACGCATAATTGAAACCAGTTGATTATCATTGGTTAAGTTAGCGGCATTGGTGAGTTTTTTCGTCTCTAATTGCTGATAAATTTCCCTAGCCATTTTTGTTTCAATAGCAGCGCCGATAAAAAAAGTATAAGGATGCTTAGAGATTTTTCTAAAAGCATCATCAATTCTCTGCAAAGCAGTACGAGCAGTTTTCCAATGTTCATCTGCTCCTGCGGGATCAATCCCACCTTTCAATTCTCCCAAAGCAATGTATAAATCAGCAGATTGTAAGGTTTGTTTTTTGATTTTTTGATTAGCTAATTGCGTCGAATCACATTTTAAAAGGCACAAATCAATATTGTTGTTATTAACAATGGGAACATTGACATTATAAATTATTGTTCTTGGTTGGCTGTTATTTAACCAGCTAACACCTCTAACCAAGATTTCTAGATTAGGTGTCATTTCTTCAGCTTCTCTCCATTGATTATTACTAGAATTGAGCCAATCATAAGCAATCCCTGCTACTCTTAAAGTTGCTAATAGAGAACGAGTAAATTTACTTTGAGCTAAGGAGCCACCCGCGTTTCTCATGATTCCTCCTAAAGTGTCACCCCGAATCAATAGAAATCTATAGACTAACTCCTCGACAAAATTAGTCCCCGCAGGTTCCAGAAAATTGACAATTAATTCTTGAATTGCTTCTACCTTGTCTTGGGAATGTAAATAATTTTTAGCCTTATCAGAAATTCCCGATGCAGTTAATAAAGCCGCTTGAATATCTGGGATGTTTAGTAAATCTCTAGGATTGTTTACGGTTTGTGCAATAATTTTTAAGGTTCTTGCTTCTGCAATTAAAGGAGTAGCTCTCTGATTTTTTTCTAAGGCTAGAGCAATAAATCCTGAACGGATAGCTTCATAGGTAGTCTCCAAATCACAACTTTGGTTTAAATGCAAGAGATAGGGTTTTTCCATTAAGGCTTTCTCCACACATAAATACATTTTCTTAAAGATTCTCTACCATGACATCCCATTTGCTGACTACTATTACCTTTTCCCTGAGGAACTACTAAAATATTTTCTACTTTAAATCCAATTTCTTCGGCAATTTTTGACAAAATTAAATCTACAGAAATACTAGCTCCCGCATAGCGCACGTTATCATTAATCATACAGAAAATACCCGAGGATTTCATAACCCGAAAGCATTCATAAATTAGACAAGACATTTCCAGAAAATACCCTCTAATCATCCGAGGAATACCATGGTTATTTAAGGCCTTGCTTGATTTTAATTCCTCTAAATAACCCAGGATACTCTCTAATAATTTTTGACGATCAGTTATGGCAATGGCTGGCGACCAATGTTCATTTATTTTTAGTAACTCTTTGGGTTTATTTTCAACAGTGCAACTAAGCATTTGTTGACGTAATTGTTTTAATTGTAGTTGATCTATTCCCAATAGAGCCAATTCTAAAGCGTAGATACGAGTATAATCATAGCGATTACAATAAGGAGGAGAAGTAATAATAGAATCGTATTTTTCTGAGGAAATCTCTGGCAAAATCTCAAGACAAGAACCTTGATATAGTTGAATTTTTCCCCGAGGATAATCTCTAGAAAAAAGTTCCAATTGTTGCTGACTAGGCTCTAAATCTGCGAGAATTTCTCGTAACTTGCTATGTAGGGCAATTTTAAAGTCTAAAATTTTTCCTTTGTCAAATATATTTTTGCCCTGTTGTTTACCAGAACGATAATCCCAACGGAGGTATTGACCATCTTTTCTAGTATAGCTAATTGATTCGAGAATAGAAAGTAAGGCAAATTTTAAGATCGATTGCACTCGCTCATTCTCTTGGGCAATCAACCCTAAGTAACTTTCTATACAAGCCTGATTTTCTTGGGGATATGCTCCTTGAGTAATTGGTAATTCTAATAACTTAACTTTGTCATCTACCTGTTGCCAAAGGCTATGGTTAGACCAATACTCTAGACGATGTATATCATCACTATTTAAGCCATTTTCTAAAATTTGTCTAGTAATAATTAATTCCTGTCCAATCGGCAATAATTCTATTCCATCTGCTGATAAACCCCTGGCCGCCGCCGCAAATAAAGTTGTTCCGCTCCCGGCGAAAGGGTCTAGTATTTTTCCTTGTTTGATACCATATTTTTCTAGAAGATAAACTATCAGATCAACGGAAAAACCCTCTTTATATTTATACCAGCGATAAACTGGTTGGTTCTTATTACCTTGAAAACTCACTAGGGTACGAGATAATTGCTCAGAATCAAGTAATTTGTCTTGAAAATAATTAAATAATTCTCGATCGAGATTGTTGATTTCTAACAATCTTTCTGCTACATTAACTGAACTATTAATCATTTAGGTTTACTGGCGAAATTGCCGAAAAATAATTATCAGAGTTTATCTTTATTTGAGGGGTAATTTTAATCGGTGGGGAAAGGGCGATACTTAAGGATTAATTCTCGCACCGATTCCCCTAGATTTAATCTCAATCCCCTAGACAAATACCCAAACCCCTGGCGGTTTTGACTAAAGTTTCTTCGGGATCGACGACGCGATAGGTTTTAATCGCCTCCTCGATGGGAACACTGACCACTTGCCGATTTTGCCAGGCCACCATGCGATCGAATTCTCCCCTGGCGATCAGAGCCACGGCCGCCACGCCAAAAGCCGCCCCCAGTAAGCGATCCATCGGAGAAGGAATACCCCCCCGTTGAATGTGGCCCAGGAAAGTCACTCTCGTTTCGGCCCCGGTTTCCCTGGCAACTTCTTCGGCTAAATAGCGACCGATACCCCCGAGACGATCTTCTCCTAGGGCTTCCTTTTGCACTAGGCGATTGCCAGTTTCGGTACGCACAGCCTCGGAGACAATAATCAGAGAAAACTGTTTATCCAGACGCTGCCGTTGCCGGATCTTCTCGCAGATCTTCTCTAATCGGTAGGGAATTTCGGGAATGAGAATGATATGGGCCCCCCCCGCAATACCGGCAGCTAGGGCGATATGGCCGGCATCTCTACCCATAACTTCTAGAATCATCACCCGGTTATGACTAGCGGCGGTAAAATGGAGGCGATCGAGGGCTTCTGTGGCGATATTAGTAGCTGTATCGAAGCCGATGGAGACTTCTGTAGCTCCCACATCATTATCGATGGTTTTGGGGATACCAATCAGATTAATGCCTCCCTGTTGGGCAATACGGCGCAAAATCGCCAGACTACCATCGCCACCGATGCCGATCAGGGCATCCAGTCCCAGACTATGATAGCCGTCAATGATTTCCTGAGAGCGATCGATCAGGGTTCCATCCGGCATCGGGAAAGCGAAGGGATCCCCTTTATTGGTAGTACCGAGAATTGTTCCTCCCATCACCAACAGGCGATCGACTCCTTCAATATCAAAGATAGTGGTTTTGGGGGGACGGCTAATTAATCCGTTCGTTGCTTCTCGAATACCCACCACTTCCCAGCCATAATTGCCACTGGCATGGTGGACAACGGCACGAATGGCGGCATTTAAACCCGCACAGTCACCACCACTGGTGAGAATTCCAATTCGTTTTTTTTCACCCATAGGTTTTTGTCAGGAGATCAACAAATCTATATTTAGGGAAAAGTTGCGGATAATGCCTGAAAATTAAGAAAGTTTCTAGATCGTCCCTGACAGCTAGGGGAAAAATCGGGATATTCTGGTTTCTGTGTGGAAACGAGTTTTATACTGATAGTCTCTTCCGCAAAATAGTCCTAATACTAAATCCGTTGAATATAGGCTACATATCAGGAGAGGCACTCCACTTGCGGGAGTGACTCTTAAATGATTACAGATGTGTCAGCAGCTGCGTGTAAGCATCCCACCGAAAAACTAATGCACGGGGGGTTTGGGGGGTTCTACCCCCCAAAAGCTTGGATTGAGTGATCAAGTCGGAAGTAATACTAAATCCGTTGGGTATAGGCTAAATATCAGGAGAGGCACTCATGCAAAACGGAGAATAAATAATCAGTTTTTAATAACCAGATTTAGTATAAAAGTTCTGCCCGATAAGCACTTCAGGATTCCATAAGCAAAAATTATCACACAAAGTCGAGAAGAGCCACAACCGAAAAATCCGCCCCCATTTCCTCAGTAATCGATCACGAGCAGGGTATGCAGGGCGACACGGATTCCCATTATACTAGAAAGTATATAGCAATATTAGGGCATTTGTCAACCCCAATGTACGAGAAATTTTCTGATAACTGATAGCCGATCAATTTAACTATTTACTGCTTGCTGAAGACGGGATATATCCCAACCTTTTTGATTGAGAAGTAGCCAAGACTGCATTAAATCTGGACCGTGTAACTCCCCCATCAAAGCGGCGCGTAGAGACTTCATCACCAGACCCTTTTTAACCCGATGGGCTTTAGTTGTTGTCTCCACAATACCCTTAGCAACTTCTCCAGTCAAATCGGGAGTAATAGCGGCAAGAATATCCTTGATAATATCCTTAACTCCCTCTAATTGTAATTGACTCAAAGCCTCCTGATTATAATTCGCCAGAGGGGTTAAAAGTAAGCGACTTTCAGCGACAGCATCGCTTAAACGAGTTAAACTCGGACCGATGAGAGTAGCCAAACCGATCAACCAAGCTCGATCGGTTTCAGCAGCAAAATTATACCCTGCTTCTTGCCAGTAGGGGAGAAGTAAAGGCACTAATTCCTCACCGGTTAACCGATGGAGATATTGACTATTAATCCAATCCAGTTTAGTCCAGTCAAATTTTGCCCCCGCTTTATTTACCCGTTCTAAACTAAACACTTCAGCAGCCGCTTCAAGGGTAAAAATTTCTTCAGTGGAATCGGGAGGAGTCCACCCGAGTAGAGTCATGTAATTAACCAAAGCTTGCGGCAGAAAACCCAGTTTTCGGAAATCATCGATCGAAGTGACTCCATCCCGTTTAGATAACTTACGACCCTCCTGATTTAAGATCAAAGGACTGTGGGCAAACTCAGGCACTTTTGCCCCCAAAGCTTCGTATAAAAGAATTTGTTTAGCCGTATTAGCGATGTGATCTTCCCCACGAATAACATGGGTAATTTCCATATCGATATCATCAACAACTACCGCTAAATTATAGAGAGGCTGACCGAAGTTTTCTTCCCCATTTTCCGAGGTACGAGCGATCACCATATCCCCCCCTAAATCACTACCTTTCCAGATGACTTTTTCCCGGATTAAATCCTGCCAAATAATTTCTTGATCGTCATCAATAATAAAACGAATTACTGCTTTTCTCCCCGCTTGCTCGAATTGCGCTTGTTGTTCGGGGGTGAGATAACGATGACGATTATCATAACGGGGGGCAAGATTGCGGGCTTTTTGTTCTTCCCGCATTTTTTCCAATTCTTCTGGGGTACAATAACAACGATAGGCTAAACCTCGATCGAGCAGGGTTTGAATAGCTTGACGATAATAATTAAGGCGTTGAGTTTGAAAAAAAGGACCTTCATCCCAATTCAGTCCTAACCATTGTAGGCCCGCTTGAATATTTTCGGTATATTCTGGTCGAGAACGTTCTAAATCTGTATCTTCCACGCGCAAGATAAATTTCCCTCGGTGATGACGGGCAAAAAGCCAGTTAAACACGGCTGTGCGCGCTGTTCCAATGTGTAAATTTCCCGTGGGACTGGGGGCAATACGAACTCTCACTGTCACGATTTAACTCCTAGGTTTTTTGCGGCAACGATATCCCATATTATGGCAAATTCCCCTAGGCCAACTCGCGAAATTAAGAAAATTAAATGAATAGCTACCAAAAGGTGAGGGAGGAACAACAAACTCTCAAGAATTGAAGTTTCCCTCTCCGGGGAGAGGGGTTGAGGGGGAGATATTTCAATAACCGTGTTATTTCGGTAATTTAGGCAGCGATTAAAGATTTGCTCAAAGGTTGCCAACGGAAATATCTTTCCCCACCCAATTCGAGGACAAATTTTAACCGGGGTTCCTGTTGACTAAGATTAATTAAGTATTGTTTTTCTTCCGAGGATAAAACAAAACTTTCAATAATCCAAATCACTAAACCTTTAGATTTGGGGGGTAAATTTTCCAATTGATAGGTAGCAATGGGAGGAATAAAATAAACCGGTCCGACGGCTGCTTCCCGACCAATATTTTTTTTACCTAAATGGGGGGGACGGACTCCATGAATGCCGGTAAGATAGGCACTTAAATCCCCTAGACCTCTAGCGGTGATATGCAGGACATTGTAACCGGTGGCCCGTAAACGTCTTTGATAGCGTCCCTCGTAACCCCCTTCTAAGGGTGCGTAAACCCCTAAAGCACCGTATTGTTCCAGATCGCGAATAAATGGTTTTCCCGTGGTCAGTAGTGCCATAGCTAGTGAAAAAATCTTTTTCCCTATAATCGCACGTTTTGTTAAGTTGTGCGTCACCTGAACAAAGAAAGACTTAAGATCAAAGATAGAGAGGGACAATCGCTACTCTCTACCGAGGAGGTAATATGTTTCACGATCTCCTTTATCCCAACGGACTGCTTTATATCCTCATTAAACTAACTGTTTTAGCTTTAGCAGTCTTGCTCTGGTTTATGGTCGTTTCGGCCCCAGCTGTCTGAAAAAAACACTGCTCTTGTCTCAGGTTAGCCTTGTCTTCTACAATTAGCGTTCTATGCAATGGCTAAATTTTGTCGATGACTCCTGTTAAATTGCCGATCGATCCTTTTCTGAAACCCAACCTAACCACTAAACTCCTAGGGGTTGGGTTGGTATTGACAATTATTTTTATCCTGATTGCCCTGTTTTCGCCCCTTCTGCAAGCGATCAGCCTGATTCAGGATCCAACCGACATTTTAAGCAATTATCCCCTACAAGCCCCCAGTTCTGCCCATTGGTTCGGGACGAATGTGCGCGGTTATGATGTCTTTTCCCGCACCCTATTCGGGGCCCGGGCGGCCTTGTCCGTGGTATTTTTGGCCACAGGATTATCTTTAGTCATCGGGGTTCCTTTAGGGTTAATTAGCGGTTATTTGGGGGGTAAGATCGATCGCGTTCTCCTCTTTCTCATGGATACCCTCTACACCTTGCCGGGGTTATTATTATCGGTGGCTCTGGCTTTCGTTTTGGGTCGTGGTATCGTCAATGTAGCGATCGCTGTTAGCATTGCCTATATTCCCCAATATTTTCGCGTGGTCAGAAATCAAACCGCCAGCGTTAAAAATGAGTTATTTATCGAAGCGGCACGAGCGATCGGTGCTAGTCCAGGCCGGATACTATCAAAATATCTTTTCTTTAATGTCGTCCAGAGTGTCCCGGTTCTTTTTACCCTCAACGCGGCGGATGCGATCCTTGTTTTAGGCGGTTTAGGCTTTTTAGGCTTAGGATTACCAGAAGAAGTGCCGGAATGGGGTCATGATCTCAAGGAAGCTTTGGCGGATTTATCTACAGGTATCTGGTGGACTACTTTATTTCCCGGATTAGCGATGACCACGATGGTGGTGGGTTTATCTCTCTTGGGAGAGGGGTTAAGTGAAATTTTTAACCCCCTGAGTCGTAAACGCTAAAAGCGCGGGCCAGAGTTCGAGGGAAATCAACTCAGGACACCCGCACCCTCAGCCTCTCTGTCCAGTAACGATGTAGGATACCCTTTGGGCGATATTGGTGGCGTGATCGGCCATACGTTCCAGATGACGGATTAGTAAAGCCATCAGCAGGATTGGTTCCACCACACCCTTAATATCTCTTTGATGGGCGAGAGTGTGATAAAGATAGTCATAGGCTTGATCGACCGTATTATCTAGTTCTTTGACCTTTGGACCGGCTTCCTGATCGAGGTCAGCCAGAGCAACCAGACTCGTGGCTAACATATACTGAGCATGGTGGGACATGGCCTCGATCTCACTCATACAATCGTGGGGAGTATAGGCGAATAACTTGAGTGCTATTTCGGCTAAATCCTTAGCATAATCGCCGATACGTTCCAAATCGCGCACTAATTGCATAAAAGCACTTAAAAGCCGCAAATCTTGGGCTACGGGAGCCTGTAGAGTCATGAGAGTGGCGCAATCTAACTCGATTTGACGGTAGTAGCGATCGATTTCCTTGTCAAGGGGGGCGATTTTTTTCGCCATTTCCAAATCCCTAGCAAAAAGGGATTGATGGCTAAGACGAAAGGATTCTTCGACCAAGGTTCCCATTCTCAGCACATCCTGTTCCAATCGCTGGAGAGAACGAGCGAAATAGGTGCGATCGGGATGATTGGTTTCTTTGGATAGGCTCACGGTCGGATTCGCTTAACATAAAACTACTCTTTCTCTACAGTGATAACAAGAAAATTTTCGATTTTGTACAGTTGTCCAGAGAACTTGACAGATTTTTTTCTCCCCACACCCCACACCCATCACCTCATCTCCTTTTTTTGACGGGGGAGAGTGACTTGTAGGCGAGCGCCGCCGGTGTTAGGATCATTTTGAGCGACGATCGAACCGCCATGGGCTTGAATAATCTCTTTGGCAATCGATAAACCTAAACCGGTACTATAATCCTTTGTGCCTTGTTTTTGACGGGTGCGGGAAGGATCACCGCGAAAGAGGCGATCAAAAACGTAGGGTAGATCCGCTTCGTTAAATCCCTTCCCGTTGTCGATAACGTCAATTTTTAGCCATTTTTCCCCGATAGTATCGGATATTTCTCGAATTTCTAGGCGAATTTTCCCTCGATCGGGACTATACTTGATGGCATTATCAAAGAGATTCAGGAAAACTTGCAGCAGACGAGAATGATCCACTTCCAGCGTCCAATCCACCGGAGAGGAATAATCTAAGCTAATCTGTTTTTGGGCGGCTATTGGGGTGACAGTCTGCCAAGCGGCGCGGATTAGATCCTGTAGATTAATCATCTGGTATTGTAAAGATCGCCCCGCATCCGCTTGTAATTCACTGATTTCTAGCCAATCGCAGACTAATTGACTCAAACGCTCCACTTCTTTCCCCATTTGTTCTAACCAGCGTCTTTCGGGAGCTTGGAGGCGTTTTTGTAAAGCTTCGGTAAGGAGAGAAATGGAGGTTAAGGGAGTGCGTAACTCGTGAGTTAAGTCAGAGAAAGCTCGCTCGCGATTTTGCGATAATTCCACTAAAGGCTGTCTATTTTCGATAAATACAGCGATTTGACCTTCTGGCAAGGGATAACCGTAACCTTTCAAGGCAATCGATTTAGGAGCAATCACTTGGCGATCGCTAATGGGGGTGACAGGATAATTAGTCGGGTAAAAAGTCCAAGTTTGCACCTGTGGACTCTGTTTTTGACGAGTTTCTTGAATTAATTGATCTAATTCGTAGGAGCGCACTAATTCCAGCAGCAGACGTACCTGATCTGGCTGCCAGCGATCGAGTTTTAAGAGGGTAATTGCCTGTTGATTACACCAGAGCAGTTGATTATCGGCATCTATATGAAGATAGGCGATCGGCGCTCGTTCTAGCAAGGATTTCTGAATTTCTAAGCTCTTTTCTCGCTCTTGCAGACTTTGGGAGAGAAACTGTAATTCTCGACGCACCAGGGAGGTAACGGGAAAAGAAGCCGACAAATCCGCCGAATCCGAGAGAGCGCTCAGGGTTCGCTTTAACTCTCTATTTAAGCGTGAGACTTGCCAGTAACAAATACTCAAACCTAAAACTACTCCGAAAATAAAAGCGAAAATAGTCATTGTCTGCGCGAGCGGCGATCGCTAATCGGGAAAATATAATCGCTCACCTAGCCAAAACGATAACCGAAACCGCGTACAGTAATCAGGTATTCCGGTTGACTGGGATCGATTTCTAGTTTTTCCCGTAACCAGCGAATGTGAACATCGACGGTTTTGGTGTCTCCTAAAAAATCTGGCCCCCAAATTTGTTCAATTAATTGCTCTCTTGACCAAACTCGGCGCGGATAACTCATAAATAGGTCTAGGAGACGGAATTCTTTAGGAGAAAGGTTAATTTCTTCATCTCGCACCGTCACCCGACATTCCTGGGGATAGAGAAGAACATCGCGGAATTTTCGCACGGGAGCGGCAGCTAGGGAAGTAAATCCTTGACGACGAATGAGAGCGCGACAACGAGCGACTAATTCTCGCATACTAAAGGGTTTAGTCAGATAATCATCGGCACCTACTTCTAAACCCAAAACTCGATCGGTTTCGCTGGCCTTAGCACTTAAAATTAAAATCGGGATAATATTGCCGTGATAGCGCAACAGACGACAGATATCAAGACCGTTGATTTGGGGTAACATTAAATCCAAAACGACCAAATCAAAACGAGACTCACCGTGATTAGATTCTTGACTTTGCAGTAATTCTAGGGCAACGCGACCATCACTAACACCGAGAGCCTCGTAACCTTCTTCTTCCAAAGCCAAAATAATCATATCCCGAATCACTTCTTCATCTTCAACGATTAAAATCCGATGATTGGGAACGAAATCCGCACTCGCCGACAAGGGGGGGGTGTCAAGGGTTAACATAAAAATACTTGATTATTCGTCCTAATTTTATCTCAATTTGTCAACCTGCACTCGTTTTGGAAGGCTAGAGCCGAATGTTATTACAGTTATCTACATGGTTAGAGGTGGAATCCTATCTAGAACAATCTCAGGGAATTATTATTCCCATTGGTTCCACGGAACAACACGGGCCGACGGGACTGATTGGTACAGATGCTCTATGTGCGGAGGCGATCGCTAAAGGAGTGGGGAAACAGGTACGAGCAATGGTAGCACCCACCTTAAATGTCGGTATGGCCCTACATCACACGGCTTTCCCTGGTACAATTAGCCTTCGTCCTAGCACTTTGATTCAAGTCATCCTCGACTATGTGACTTGTTTAGCTAGAGCCGGTTTTCGTCAATTTTTCTTTATTAATGGTCACGGGGGCAATATTGCCACCCTAAAGGCCGCTTTTGCGGAAACCTATTATCATTTGGATTCCCTCAATTTACCTAACACAAACGAGGTTAAATGTCAAGTGGCCAATTGGTTTATGGTGCGAGAAGTTTATCTTTTAGCCAAAGAATTGTATGGAGATCAGGAGGGTTCCCACGCTACACCGAGCGAAGTGGCGTTAACTCAGTATCTTTACCCTGAGAGCCTTAAAAACGCCTTTTTATCCGAAAAAGTGGCTTCTGGTCATGGTATTTACGGTGCGGCTAATTTTCGCCAAAACTACCCCGATGGTCGTATGGGTTCCAATCCTGCTTTAGCCACTCCCGAACACGGTCAGAGGTTCTATGAATTAGCCGTGAAAGAATTGAGTAATAATTATTTAGAATGGCTCTCTTGTCCTGTGTCTGAGTTGATTAGTGACTAGGCCACCGAGACCCAG
Organism: Microcystis aeruginosa NIES-843; assembly: GCF_000010625.1. Lineage (NCBI taxonomy): Bacteria > Bacillati > Cyanobacteriota > Cyanophyceae > Chroococcales > Microcystaceae > Microcystis > Microcystis aeruginosa. The sequence goes on along the minus strand of NC_010296.1, from coordinate 4,826,472 downwards.
AATAATTTAACTGTAACCCTAAGTTAGTGGTTTCAATTAAATTGAAGATAGATTTTGTCTTTGATCCCCCCTTAATCCCCCCTTAATAAGCTATCCATTAGTCGGATCTTTCTTAACAAAAAGAGAAGAAACTTAAAAAAAGGGGAAACGATTGATAGGTATAGTTTTGAAAGAAGGAATTAAGGTGGAGGTAAGCAAAAAAATGGAGAAATGGGCAGCCCAAGAATTACAGTATGCAGACCTAGGGGACACCAGAAGAAAGAAAAGGTTAATCAGTATCGTGGAAAACTTGGCCAGTCAACCTAGTACAAGTGTGCCACAAGCTTCAGGAAATCTAGCCGCAGCGAGTGCCACCTACGACTTTTGGAATTCCCCCTATTTTCACCCCTCAGATATAATTGCCGCCCAGGCCAAAAGTACAGTAGAAAGAATCAAAGAACATCCAATAGTTTTGGCAGTGCAAGACACAACAAGTTTAGACTTTACGACGCAAAAAGCCAAAAAAGGCATGGGTTATCTAGATTATAAAAAATCCTTTGGTCTCAAAGTTCATACCACCTTAGGAGTGTCCCCAGTCGGAATACCTTTAGGACTGATTAATCAATATGTCTGGGCAAGAGAAGAAAAGAATTTAGGGATTGCCAAGCAACGCAAAAAAAGAGAAACCCAAGAAAAAGAAAGTCAAAGATGGTTAGATTCTTTGTCAGAAACACAACAACAGATACCCGAAGATATTCAAGTAGTAACAATCGGAGATTGTGAGGCAGACATATTTGATTTATTTGCCCAATCAAGAAGTCCTAACTCTCATTTATTAATTCGAGGAACTCATAACCGAAAAGTTAACTATCTCGAAGACAAGCAAAGGTCAGGGCATTCAGAGCCTAAATATTTACATCAATCCATCAGAGAAATAAAAGCCTGTGGGACCTTAGATGTGCAAGTAAAACGCAATCCTAATCACGAGGCTAGACTAGCTAAACTAACAGTTAGATTTGCCAGTTTTGAAATACAAGTACCTAGCCATCACTCCAAGGCGACCCCTCGTCAACCGGTCAAATTACAGGTAATTTTAGCTGAAGAAGAAAATCCGCATAGCGGAGTTAATCCTATCAGTTGGCTGCTCTTAACTAGCCTAGACATTAGTAGCTTTGAATCAGCGATAACCTGTGTGCGCTGGTATAGTTATCGCTGGTTAATAGAACGCTATCATTTTGTTTTAAAAAGTGGTTGTGGATTAGAAAAACTGCAATTAGAAACGGGTAGGAGAATTGAGATGGCCTTAGCTACCTATTCAATTGTAGCTTGGAGATTACTTTGGTTAACCTATCAAGCACGCTTACACGGAGAGGAGAGTTGTGAAAGTTTTTTGGAAGAACATGAATGGCAATCTTTGTGTGCCACTATTCATAAAAAGAGTCCGCCACCTGAAAAGCCGCCCTCCTTTCGAGAAGCGGTCAGAATGATTGCTTCTCTTGGGGGGTTTTTAGGTAGAAAAGGTGACGGTGAACCTGGTGTTAAAACTATTTGGTTGGGACTGCGAAGGTTACATGATATCAGCCAGACTTGGAAACTATCTCATCAAATTAGTCCCCCTATAGAACCCCCTTGAGCCATCTGGCACACTTTTCTCTTTTTGTCAAATTTTATGTTAAGAAAGATGTGACTAATGGATAGCTTAATAAGGGGGGTGCCGCTCCCGGCTTAATAAGGGGCGGATCTGAACAATTTTTAACCCCCACCCACTTAGAAAGAAAACATAAATATCCACGGAGAAAATTGATGATTACCACCACTGACAATAACTCCAATCAACCTCTGGCTAGTTTGGGGGAAATACAAGAACTTTCCATCGCAATTACAGCCAAAAGCCTCAATCCCGCCATGCTAACGGTTGATTTCCTCAAATATTCGGGAATAGTTCCCCCCGACTGGGAATTAAATGGCCAGCCGGTACTCAATCCTAATTACGCTCAAGTTAATTTTCAAAATGGTATCAGCATCGTCGCCCAACCCCGGACAATTACCTTTGTGGAGATAATTAACTCTCCCGATAGCCTGAAACTGAAACTGCCAGAAATTGTTGGTTTATATCTAGATAAACTCCCTTTAGCCGAATATCAAGCCCTGAGTATCGCCCCGAAAAGCATTGTTCCTCTCCCTAGTAGCCCCGATGCCGCTAAAAAATATATCACCGAAACTCTTCTGGCCCCCGGTCCCTGGCTCAATTTCGGTACAGCCCCCCTACAAGCCGGCATCAATCTACTTTATCAGTTAGAAACCTCTCAGTTATCTGTGGGGATTAACGAGGTAAAATTGCAATTACCCGATGGCAAAACCCTAGCGGCGCTATTATTTGCCGGCAACTTTAACTATAATCTGGCCGAGGGTAGCGATCGATTAAATCTGCTCAAACAATATCTGGGACAATGGCAAAAAGACCTAGAGATTTTCCGAGAATTAGTCACTCAACGCTTTCTAGAAAGACAAGTCCCAGTTTTCCCCTCTAATATCAATCTGCCCCTAGGACCCCAAGGTGGACTGTAATCAGTAATCAGTCAATACTTGCCGATAACCTAAAACACATCCACCCCCGCAAACCCTTGTATTTTGGCATTAGCGGCTTCCCCACAGCTGCGCGGGGTGGGGAATAATTTCCCCGGGTTAGCTAAACCTTTGGGATTAAAACAGTCCCGCACATAGCCCATAGTTTCTAAGTCAATCTCGTTGAACATGGCGGGCATATAACAATTTTTATCGATGCCGATACCGTGTTCCCCCGATAAACTGCCGCCAACCCGCACACAAAGCTTGAGAATTTCACCGCCTAATTCTTCCACTTCTTCCCAGGCCCCCTCCACCTTATTATCGTAGAGAATCAACGGGTGTAAATTACCATCACCGGCGTGGAAAACATTGGCGATTTTATAGCCGTATTTTTCACTTAAAGCCTTAATTTCCTGAAGAACATAGACCAATTGAGTGCGGGGAATCACCCCATCTTGCACAAAATAATTAGGGCTAATTTTCCCCGCCGCCGCAAAAGCCGCTTTTCTGCCCTTCCAGAGTTTCAAGCGGGTTTCGGCATCATTAGCCGTGGTGATATTTCTCGCCCCATTTTGACGGCAAATCTCGGCAACCCGATGTTTATTCCTGGTTACTTCTACCCCTAAACCATCCAATTCCACTAACAAAACTGACTCGGCATCCCGGGGATAACAGCCGGTAGCCACCACATCTTCCACGGCGTTGATACTGAGATTATCCATAATCTCCATCCCCGCCGGAATCATTCCCGATTTAATAATATCCGCCACCGCTTGGCCCGCCGCCTCGATACTGGTAAAATCGGCCAGTAAAACACAGATAGATTCCGGAGTTTTCAGGATTCTTAGGGTGATTTCCGTGGCGATGCCTAAAGTTCCCTCGGAACCCACAAATAAACCGGTTAAATCATAGCCCGGTTGTTCCGGTACCGCACCCCCCACATCGATAATTGAACCGTCGGGAAGGACGATTTTTAAGCCCATAACGTGATTGGTAGTCACGCCGTATTTTAAACAGTGAACCCCGCCGGAATTTTCCGCCACATTACCGCCGATCGAGCAGATAATTTGACTAGAGGGATCCGGTGCATAATAAAATCCCGCCCCGCTTACTGCTTGCGTCACCCAATTATTAATCACCCCGGGCTGTACCACCACCCTTTGATTATCTAAATCAACCCTGAGAATCTGATTCATCCGCGCCGTGACGATGAGAATCCCCTCTTCTAAGGGTAACGCCCCTCCCGATAAGCCCGTTCCTGCACCCCTCGCTACCCAGGCAATCTCGTTATCGTGACAGAGTTTCACCACCGCCGCAATTTCTGCGGTGCTGCGAGGCAGTACCACAAGAGCGGGTCTTTGTCTGTATCCTGTGATACCATCGCACTCGTAGGTTAATAATTCATCTTTGCGACGGATGACTCCATCTTTGCCAAGGATCGCTTCTAACTGTTTGATCAGATTGGGGGAGATTTTCGGGGGATTTTTGAGTAACATAGGTTTCAGGGCGGCGGAGTCGCAGTAAAATGGCTCTCTGGGTTAAAATATCGGAAAAAAGCCAGAAATGAAGCTTTAAAAGCTGCTCTCTCCTATTTTAGCACTATAACCCCTTCCTCTGTAGATAGAAACCCCAAGGGTCCAGATTATAGAGAAAATTGCCGATAAATTTCCCAGTGCTTACCGTTATGGATTAGGAGGGTAATTTGATCGATCATCACCTCAAAAAATAGCTCTTGATTAGCATATTTTGACCAAGCTTTCCAGAAATTATCTTTAGTTAAATCTCGGAAGCCAACGGTTAAATGGGGCGCAAAAGCTCGGCTTTTTGAGGCATTATCAATGATATTCAAGGAAGATTCTAGCTGCTGTAAAAGCCGTTTTTGTAGGGTTAATAATTCTGGGGTTTTCTGGACATTAATATAAATGACTCGCGGTTTAAAGGCGGCAAAATTCTGGAGAATTAGGGGAATAGGAGCGTGCCAGCGGGCAAATTCCTCTAAACATCTTTCTAAATCGGGTAATTGTTCTAAATTCCACCGGAAAGGGGGTTGGAGAGTGACGTGGGGAGGCGATTTCAGGGCGGCGCGACTATTGTAAATTTCTGCAAACTCTACCTTGATTTTTGTGGCAATTTCCTGTACTTCTGGCGGCGGCAAAAGCGCAATAAAAAATAGAGATCCCTGGGGTTGATTCATGGAGACAAGCAAGGTAGAGAAATGAAGATATTATCTCGATTCTAGCAATCTTCAACAACTCTAGCCAATTGTATAGCTCTGTTACATTGCACCATTGACGGCCAAGATTAATCGGTATAATTATAGGGTTGTTAATCAGTCCTAGCCTACTGAGAATTTATGCCCTGGTTTGTCAAGATAGAAAAAGGCATTGTTGATAAAACTACCTTCGATCGCTATGTCAGCGCCCATAAGGACTATGTGCGTGATTTAATTAGCCAAGGACGAGCAGCAAAAACTGGTTATTGGGCAGAAAGGGGCGGCGGAATGTTATTATTTCAGGCCGATTCTCTTGAGGAGGCTCAAGCAATTATAGCTCGCGATCCTTTAATCGAGAATGGTTGTGTGGAATACGAACTCCATGAATGGCGAATTGTCGTCGAGTAATCTAGCTTTTCAGGGAACATTGAACCGTAATCATACTAAATCTGGTTATTAAAGACTGATTATTTATTCACACTTTTGCCTCTTGCCTCTTGCATGAGTGCCTGTCCTGATATGTAGCCTAGACTCAACGGATTTAGTATCAGTAATCAGTGAAAACACAGCAAGGTTAAGCTGTTGATTATCTAAATATTACTCGTTAATACTGCCTGGGAGTGGGGAGATGGGGGTGGGGAGTGGGGAGTCGGGAGACCACTTCGTGCGCGTTGCGGGGGGAGAGGGAAGATGGGGAGCTTTTTTGCTGTGGACTGAAAACTCACATCTGATTACTGATTACTGATCACTGATAACTGATAAGCTATACTGGGGGAATTGTGCTAAAAGCACGGTTGATGCTGCCGATCATTAAATTAAATTGTCTCTAGTGAAATTGAGGAATTAACTTTGTCTAAACAAGATCTCATCGAAATGGAAGGAACCGTCACCGAATCCTTGCCCAACGCCATGTTTAGGGTGGATTTAGATAACGGTTTCAACGTCTTGGCCCATATATCTGGCAAAATCCGCCGTAATTATATCAAAATCCTCCCCGGCGATCGAGTCAAAGTGGAACTGACCCCCTACGACCTAACCAAAGGCAGAATTACCTATCGCCTGAAAAATCAAAAAAAATAGCGATAAATAGGGGCAGAGAAGCCAAAAAGCCTAATAAGCGGCCAAATTTATTTAAAAAAAATAGGTGACACGGGTAAAAGAAATCTGATATAATAGTAAGCTTGCAGTGTTGCCAGAATAGTTAGGCATGAAAGTTAGAGCGTCTGTCAAAAAAATGTGCGAAAAGTGCCGCGTCATCCGTCGGCGCGGTCGAGTCATGGTAATTTGTTCTAACCCCAAACACAAGCAGAGACAAGGTTAACCCACCAAAGTCACTGTCTTGGGGCAGAGAATCGTTACCGTTAATTGTAGTCGTTTTTGGAAAAAAAATCGTTCATAGGGAGAAAGAAAAAGCGTGGCAAGGATAGCTGGTGTAGACCTACCTCGCGATAAGCGTGTGGAAATCGCCCTGACCTACCTCTACGGAGTGGGTCTATCGCGTTCCCAAGAAGTCTTATCTGCGACGGGTGTTAACCCTGACACTCGGGTCAAGGATCTCAGCGATGAAGACGTGGCGGCGCTACGGACTTATATCGAAACAAATTATCAAATCGAGGGGGATTTGAGACGCTGGGAGGCGATGAACATCAAACGCCTCGCCGATATCGGCACCTATCGAGGTCGTCGGCATCGGCTAGGATTACCCGTGCGCGGGCAACGGACGCGAACCAATGCGCGGACCCGTCGCGGTCGTCGGGTGACAGTGGCAGGGAAGAAAAAAGCCCCCTCCAAGAAATAATTTTTTATTCATTGCGATATCCCCCAATCAAGAAAAACTATGGCGCGACCAACCAAAAAAACCGGACCCAAAAAACAGAAGAAAAATATTCCTACCGGAGTCGCTCACATTCAATCGACCTTCAACAATACCATTGTCACGATCGCCGATACCAAAGGCGATGTGATCTCTTGGGCATCGGCGGGATCGAGTGGTTTTAAAGGAGCCAAAAAAGGAACCCCCTTCGCCGCCCAAACCGCCGCCGATAACGCCGCCCGCCGAGCGATCGAACAGGGAATGCGTCAACTAGAGGTGATGGTTAGCGGCCCTGGGGCAGGACGGGAAACCGCAATCCGGGCCCTGCAAGGAGCAGGATTAGAAATCACCCTGATCCGGGACGTGACCCCCATCCCCCACAATGGCTGTCGTCCTCCCAAACGCCGGAGAGTGTAAACAGTGAACAGCTTTTTCAGGTGACAGGGATCTTGAGGCCGGCAGCCGTTAGCTTTTCGCACATCAGCAGGAGAATCGGGTCGTCAAAGACCATCTGATCAAAAAACTGAACGCTGAACGTTAAATGCTGAACGCTAGAGAAAACTGATAACTGATAACTGATAACTGATAACTGAACAAGGGAGGTCAATCGGTGGCGCAATTTCAAATCGAGTGTGTAGAAGCAAAAACTTACAAGAATCAGAGTCAGTACAGTAAATTTGTACTAGAGCCTCTGGAAAGAGGCCAGGGTACGACCGTAGGTAATGCCCTGAGACGGATTCTCATTTCCAATCTGGAAGGGGCGGCCGTGACGGCCCTGCGGATCGCGGGAGTCAATCACGAATTTGCCACCGTCCAGGGAGTACGCGAGGACGTGATGGAACTCATGCTCAACATGAAAGAAATCATCCTGAAAAGCTACACCAATCAAACCCAGATCGGGCGTTTAGTGGCAACTGGACCGGCGACGGTAGTGGCGGCACAATTCGATTTACCCTCAGAAGTCGAGATAGTCGATCGCAATCAGTACGTCGCTACCCTAGCCGAAGGGGCCAAGCTAGAGATGGAATTTCGCGTGGAAAAAGGCAAAGGCTATCGGGCGATCGATCGCAGTAAAGACGAAGCCACTTCGCTAGACTTTCTGCAAATCGACTCGATTTTTATGCCCGTAACCAAAGTCAACTACAGCGTCGAAGATATCCGTTCCGAAAGCGGTCAAGCTAGAGATCGTCTGCTCTTAGAAATTTGGACAAACGGGAGCATTAACCCCAAAGAAGCCCTTTCCCAAGCGGCCGATATGCTAGTTAATCTCTTTAACCCGCTCAAGGATCTCAACGCCCTCGAATCCTCCAGTAACTTTGACGACCAAGAGATCAACCAAGAAAACCAAATTCCGATCGAGGAACTACAATTATCCGTGCGCGCCTACAATTGCCTGAAGCGAGCGCAGATCAACACCGTAGCCGACCTCCTCGATTACAGCCAAGAAGATCTCTTAGAAATCAAAAACTTTGGGCAGAAATCGGCGGAAGAAGTCATTGAAGCCCTACAAAAACGGTTAGGCATCACCCTACCCCAAGAAAAAAGCAAGTAAACCCAATTCCAGGAAAATACCATGAGACATCGATGTAAAGTGCCTCAATTGGGTCTGCCGGCTGACCAAAGAAAGGCACTGCTGCGCAGCTTGGCCACCCAGCTAATTCTACATGGTCAGATCACCACCACCCTAGCGAAAGCGAAAGCGGTGCGAGCAGAGGTAGACCACATTATCACCCTAGCTAAAGACGGTTCCCTGAGCGCCCGTCGCCAAGCTATGGGCTACATCTACGATAAACAACTGGTTCATGCCCTCTTTGAAGGAGCCCAGGCCCGTTATGGCAACCGTAACGGCGGTTATACCAGGGTAGTGCGTACCCTGCGCCGTCGCGGGGACAATGCCCCCATGGCGATTATCGAACTGATGTAAAGATGACAGCTTGCCACCAGTCGCGGATCGCCCTAGTTATCCAGTATGTGGGAACTAATTTCCACGGCTGGCAACGGCAACCCGATCACAGGAGCGTGCAGGAAGAAATCGAGAAGGCTCTGGCCGATATTCTCGGTCATGACGTCACTCTGCACGGGGCCGGACGTACCGATAGCGGTGTTCACGCCGCCGCCCAAGTTGCCCATTTCGAGCAGCAGAGTCCGATCCCACCTTCCCATTGGGCCAAGGTTCTCAATGCTCGGCTAGATGACGATATCGTCATCCGGGCCTCGGGCCGGGTTCCCGATCGCTGGCACGCCCGTTTCTCGGCCCTCTGGCGACGTTATCGTTACACCCTCTATACCGACCCCATCCCCAATCTCTTTGTTAGCCCCTTTAGTTGGCACTACTACCATCGTCCCCTCGATGCCGATGTGATGGCCAGGGCCTTAAAGCCTCTATTGGGTAAGCACCATCTGGCCGCCTTTCACCGTGCTAACTCTAGTCGTGACCATTCCTGGGTAGAAGTACAAGGGGTGGAATGCTACCGTCAAGGGCCGTTTGTACAGATGGAAATTCAAGCCAATGGCTTTTTGTACGGGATGGTGCGCCTATTGGTGGGAATGTTGGTGGAGGTGGGAACTGGTGAGCGATCGCTAGAAAACTTTACCGACATCTGGGTCAATCAGCGCCGAGAATTGGTCAAATACGCCGCACCAGCTAAAGGACTATGTTTACTGCGGGTGGGTTACGCCGATTTTCCCTTTGCCGATAGCGTCTGGTTCGAGACTCAGCCTCTTTATTATTTCCGAGCAGAGGGGATAGGGGAATAGGGTAATGGGGGAATAGGGGAATTTCAACTAAAACCCAACACCCCAACACCCTAACACCCCAACACCCCAACACCCAGGTCGGCAATAAAAAAAATTATTTTTGTAAACCAAGGCAAACTCACCATGAACAAAACACCTCTACCAAATTTAGAGACTCTAGAGCAGAAATGGTACGTCATTGATGCGGCCGATCAGCGTCTAGGTCGTCTGGCCACCGAGATCGCTATGATTCTACGGGGCAAAAATAAAGCCACTTTCACCCCCCATCTGGATACGGGGGATTTTGTCATTGTTATTAACGCTGAAAAAGTGACGGTGACGGGCAAAAAACGCCAACAGAAAGTTTATCGCCGCGACTCCGGCAGACCGGGTGGTATGAAGGTAGAAAGCTTCGATAAACTGCAAAAACGCATTCCCGAACGGATTATCGAACACGCTGTTAAGGGAATGCTCCCGAAAAATAGCTTAGGTCGGAAATTGTTCACGAAACTGAAAGTTTATGCCGGTGCGGAACATCCCCATCAGGCACAACAACCGGAAGTTTTAGCGATTAATACGATTCCCGCAGGAGGAAATTAAGTCAATGCAAGCCACGGACAGTAAAAATAAGGTAGTTTATTGGGGAACGGGACGACGCAAATCGGCGGTCGCTGCCGTGCGTCTCGTGCCGGGGACGGGGGCAATTACCGTTAACGGTCGCGATGGAGAAACCCATTTTAACCGCATTCCCACCTATATCCAGACGATCAAGGCTCCTCTGGAGACTTTGGGACTGGAAAACGAGTATGATATCATCGTTAAGGCCGAGGGCGGTGGTTTGACCGGCCAAGCGGACGCGGTGAAATTGGGTGTCGCTAGAGCTTTATGTCAATTAGCGCCGGAAAATCGTCCTCCCCTCAAGAGTGAAGGTTATCTGACTCGGGATCCCCGGGCGAAGGAACGGAAAAAATACGGTCTTCACAAAGCGCGCAAAGCGCCTCAATACTCGAAACGTTAGGTTAATAGAGAGGTTTATTATGCCGAAAAAAATTCATCCTACTTGGTATCCGGAAGCTAAGGTGATCTGTAATGGTGAACTGGTGATGACGGTGGGTTCGACAAAACCAGAAATTCATGTGGAGGTTTGGTCGGGTAATCATCCTTTTTATACGGGAACCCAGAAGATGATCGATACGGAGGGCCGGGTCGATCGCTTCTTGCGTAAGTACAAAATGGGCGATAAGTCAAGCAAAAAGGCCGATCAGAAATAATTCTTTACTTTTGCCTTTTTGACCCGGTGGGGAGATTTTCCCACCGGGTTTTTTGCTATTTTTAGGCTGCTAGGGTCATACTAAATCCGGTTATTAAAAACTGATTATTTATTCTCCCTTTTGCATCAGTGCCTGTCTTCATACTGCTTTTCTCATAAATATGAAGTATAATCTGATGCGGTATTGGCGATCGCATACCGTTGCCTACACCCTATTTTTAGACTCGCTCCCAGATTTATTAGCACAAGTTGCTCAAAAAGTCAAGCAAATAAAAGATACAGAGCAAAGACAAAATTTTGCCAGTTGTACGGGACTTTTTTGCGCGTATTTAAAGGAAGGCAGCAGCTTTATTCGATTTTTTTGAACTAGAAGATTGAGAAGCTTGGTTAGGATCTCCCGGAAACTGAGCGCTCCCCAGTAAAACCGGGGAAGGAGATATATATTTTTTTACCTACCTGATACTTTTTAAGAGATTAACTATCTCATCGGGGAATCTTTGCTGTAATTCTTCATCGGATAATCGCGACAACAGAATCATAAAATTTTGCCTTACTTTTTGGGTATGGGGATGATTTTCTCCTAATCTTTCTTGATAAATAGCAATAGCTCTCACATACAACGGTTCCGCTTCTGCGTATCTGCCTTGGGATTCGTATAATACCGCTAAATTATTGAGACTTTTAGCAACACTAGGATGGTTTTCTCCTAATCGCTGTTCCCGCAGAGAAAGGGAGCGCTTATACAACAGTTCCGCTTCTGCGTATTTGCCTTGGCATTGGTACAAAAAAGCTAAATTATTGAGACTTTGTGCAACATCGGGATGGTTTTCTCCTAATAGCTGTTCTTTCAGAGAAAGGCATCTCTTAGACAAGGGTTCCGCTTCTGCGTATCTGCCTTGGAAGCGGTATAATTCCGCTAAATTATTGAGAATGGTAGCAAAATAGAGATTGTTTTCTCCTAATAGCTGTTCTATCAGAGAAAGGCATCTCTTACATAAGGGTTCCGCTTCTGCGTATCTGCCTTGGTATTCGTATAGCACTACTAAATTATTGAGACTTTGTGCAACATCGAGATGGTTTTCTCCTAATAGTTGTTCCCTTAGAGAAAGGGAGTGCTTATACAACGATTCTGCTTCTGTGTATCTGCCTTGGCATTGATATAAGAGTGCTAAATTATTGACACTGGTAGCAACACTAGGATGGTTTTCTCCTAATAGCTGTTTTATCAGAGAAAGGGAGCGCTTATACAAGGGTTCCGCTTCTGCGTATCTGCCTTGGGGTTTGTATAATAGTGCTAAATTATTGAGACTGCTAGCAAAATAGAGATTGTTTTCTCCTAAGCGAGATTGGATTTCTTCACAACATTTTGTTAAGGGAACTGCTGCTAAATCATATTCTCCCTGTCCCTTATAAAACAAAGCTACCCCAAGAAACACCTGAATTAAATTATCTTCCAGGTTGGGAATATCATCTAACATGGTTTGACTGACAAGTTGCAGATGGGGAATTGCGGGAGTTACTGCTGCAATAATCTCCCTTGTGGGGGTTTGCGGGATATTTTCGGCAATGGTTAACAAAGTTTCCACAAAAGCGCATCGATAAAGAGAATTTATCTTAGGAATTTCCTGTAATTGCTGTTGAAAAAATTCTCTCACGAGGGGATGAATCCGATAAAAAGAATAGTCCTCATCCACGGGTTGCATCAGATGAGAATTATCCAATTGTCCCCGCGCTTCTTCTAGTTCGCTTTCGGTAATTTCCGTGGATTTTGCCGTATCTTCTAGCAACGTCCAAGCAATAGCCACTGGTGCGAATAAACTCAACAGTATTGCCACTTTTTGAACAGCAGAACTTAAATCATCCCAACTGATTTTAATTGCGGCTGCTACCCCTAAATGTCCATAATCTCTGTGGTTTCTTTCCTTGGTTAAAGCAGTATGAGCTAAATTTAATTTATCGCGTAAATGGCTAAACTTTAAATGACGATTTTTCGCTAAATATTCCCCCACTAACTCCACTGCTAAGGTTAAGCGTCCTAAAATTTCGTGACAGATCTGTTCTACTAAAGCTTTTTCTTGCTCAACTTTAGCAGTACCAACAATTTTGGTTAATAATTCCACACATTTATCTAAGGGTAAAACATCTAAAGCTATAGACTCAAATTCCGTACTAAGACACCTTTCCCTAGTGGTGACTAATATCTTAATCCTAGAATCTTTTGGTAACATTCGATCGGGAATTCTGTCGATATTGGGGACATCATCGAGAATTAATAATAATTTTCCCTGCTGAGGTAGCCAATTTTGCCAATACCAGTACACTTGTTTTTCTAAAGATTCTTTTTTCAATATTTCTGGTAAAGATAGATAGGGAGCGGCTAATTTAACTATTTCTTCTGCTAAACCCGATAGTCGCAAGGATAACCAATATTGTGCCGCGTATTCCTGTTGGTATCGTTTCGCATATTCCAAAGCTAAAGCGGTTTTTCCTATTCCCCCTAACCCTTCCACCGCGCAAACAATCACCCCTTGTTCTGTTTGCAATTTCTGATGAATTAAGGTTAACTCATCTTCCCTCCCGACAAAATTAACCGTACTTTTGCCCACATTACTAGGGATAGAGGGAATACTTACTTTTTTAGACGATTTTTCACTCCTGCGATCGCACGATTAAATGTGGGAAAATAACGCTTAAAAGTTGACTCAGTATCTAATTCCGCTTCGTAGGTCAGGGAAACAAAAGGGGGTATAGTAGATATGGCCGCTTTTAATTTGGCTGCTGCCGATCGCTCTGGTTGATTGAGTTTAGCCAGAATTTGATTTAATAATTCTAAGATTTGTGCAGAAGCAAGTTCTGAGGGTGGTTCTTTGGTAATTGCCGTCAATTCTGTGACAATTTCTGCTACCATTACCTCGGCATCAGGAAAAGATGCTTCTTGACTCTCGCTGGCGATTAAATCCCATTTTTCTCGTTCCAATTCTTTAATTTCTATGCGCTTATCGTTTATGCGTTGCTGCAAAAGAACTTTATCTTCTGGACGCGCACCTGTCCACGCATCGCGGATTCCCGCTAATTGTTGTTTTAAGCGTTGAATATTGTCTTCGAGGTTTTGTAATTCGTCAGTAGCCATGGAAAAATAAGCTTAAATTAGCCAATTAATTCAATTATGATCTATCTATCTAGAAATGTCATTCCTTTGGCTGTCCCCCACTCCCCAACACCCAACCCCCTCACGGATCACAGAAAAAGCCTAGCTCAATCTGGAAATTTTGATTATGATCATTAAGTAATTGACCTGTATTTGCGATATAGATTCAAAGGAGAGAAACGGTGTCCACAGAAGTGATCGAAAAGCGTTCCACAGCGACAATCCGTAAACCAGCGCCGCGTTATCGCGTTTTACTCCACAATGACGACTTTAACTCGATGGAGTATGTGGTTCAGAGTTTAATGCAAACGATCGCCGGTATGACGCAACCCCAAGCAGTTGATATCATGATGGAAGCGCACACTAATGGTACGGCCTTGGTGATTACCTGCATCCAAGAACACGCGGAATTTTACTGTGAAACCTTGAAAAATAAAGGTTTAACCAGCAGCATCGAACCCGATGAATAAAAGATTGCGGGTAATTGCCACTTACCCAGTCCCCCTGCGACTGGGAATTTTTATTTTGCTCTTACTTTTTCTCTGGTTGCCGATCGCACTTCCCCTCTATCACTTTTTTGCCACTAATGCTAATCTTGTCTCAATTTTGACCCTTTCTGTTCTCTATCTGGAATTTTTGGGGTTATCCCATTGGTGGGGACGGACAATTTATGGCGATGAGGGATTAGCCGATTATGGGTTGATTTGGCGAAGAAAAACGCCGATCGAGTTAATTAACGGGTTAGCGATCGGTCTATTTTTCACTTTCTCGCTTTTTCTGTCCCAAGCGTTCCTAGGTTGGTTAAATTTCTTACCCGCAAATCCCCAAATCGGCAAAATCATCCTGGAGGGGTTTTTAGTCGCTTTAGCGGTGGGTTTCGCCGAAGAATTGCTATTTCGGGGCTGGTTACTGGGAGAATTAGAAAAGGATTATCGTCCCGCTATCGCTCTAGTGATTAGTGCCTTAATTTTCGCTCTTGCTCACTTTATTAAACCTTTAGCCGAAATTATCCGCACTTTTCCCCAATTTCCTGCCTTAGTCTTGCTAGGATTGATTCTCGGTTGGGCAAAACGCGCCTGTGGTGGTAATTTGGGTAAAAGCATCGGTCTGCACGCGGGTTTAATCTGGGCATACTATATATTAAATGTGGGTCAGTTAATTAAATACACTGGTACTGTTCCCGATTGGTTAACTGGAATCGATAAAAATCCTTTAGCGGGAGTGATGGGTTTACTTTTCCTGACAATTCTCGCTATCTGGATCAGAAAAAAAGCAGTTTTGAGTGAACGATAGGGGATTAAATCAATTACTATAAAGGGGAAATTGCCCATGAGAGTTATAGCCGATGAATCGATTATTATCTTTTCTAGAATATCGCCCGCGTTTGCGTAATATCCTATCTTTTTGTTTCTCTCTTATTGTCATGCTGTTGATCGGTGTAGGCAAAGTCACAGCACAAGATTTAAATAATTCTACTCTGGATTTAGTTGCTAATCTCTGGATGTTAATAGCCGGCTCGTTAGTATTCTTTATGAATGCGGGTTTTGCCATGCTGGAAACGGGTTTTTGTCGTACTAATAACGCCACTAATGTCTTAGCTAAAAACCTAATTGTCTTCTGTGTTTCTGCCTTGGCTTATTGGATGTTTGGTTTCGGTTTAATGTTTGGTAATACATCAGAACTAGGGAATAGTTTCTCTGGTGGTACAGGATTTTTCTTGGAAATTTTAACCCCCAATAATCAATACAGTCAATTCCAAAAATTGTGGCCAGGTCGTTCATCGGTTGTCACCCAAGTTTCATTAAAAACATTTCTATAAATCTTATTATAAACTTTTAACTTTTGTCGGTCTTCAACTACCAATCCCGTTAAGCGTAATTCTATTTGATCAAGACTACCATCATCGGTAATTTCACCATTTCTTAAAATTTCTAGGTAAAGCTTCAGCATTCTTCTACCCGTGACACGCTTATTTAATAAACGATTCCGAATAGTTTTTAGGTGTTCTGGACTATCTTGAGATACCCAGTTACTAATTACTTGCGACTGGATAAAATCGCCGACATTAATCGGGTTTGCTGGGGATTCCTTGCCAAATTCAGGGCGAGATGTGGAGATTAAACGACAAATTTTTTGAGTTAAAAATGGTTGTCCACCTGTCCAGTCTATAACCTCCTCTAAAACCCCTTGTGGATTGGGAACTTTGTCCTGCAATCCCTCGGCAAGTTTTCTGGCATCCCTTATAGTAAATCCAGATAATCGAATATCTTGACCAATATTAAAAGGACTACGATTATTATCTAGAATAAAGTTATAAACTGCCGCTACCCCCAACATACAAAAGGTTAGACGTTGGTAATCCCTATTATGAGGACGTTTTTCATGACAGCTACGCAGCCAAGCAAAGAAATCATCTGTGGAAAATTTTAAACTCAGAACGCTATCAATTTCATCAAAACAGATAACAATAGGTCGGGATACCTCCTTTAAGAGAATGTCCTCAACAAATTGATCAAGACGATTAATAGCTGATTTATAGGCTCGTTCATCCCACCAAGTTTGCTCTTTTCCCCGAATAGAAAGATCAAATCGTTTAACCAGTTGCTCAAATAATACTCGATACCAAATATCTTCGGAGATGTTTTTTCCTATACCACTCAAATCAATGGTAGCACAATCAATATTATCCTCTTGCAGTCGTTTTTGTGTCTGTACCCACAAACTTGATTTTCCCATCTGACGGGAATTTAACACATAGCAATACTGTCCATTTTTTAGATAGTCATAAAATATATCATCTGCTTCCCGCTTGATATAACTAGGTGCATTTAGGGGGACGCTGCCTCCAATATGATAAAAATTGGTCGCCATAGCATTAAAATTAGCAATTTGTCTGATTGGTTAAGTTCGATGAATAATTTAATCAAAGGTTATCTGTGCCTAAGCTAGTCCGCATTTAAAGTTCTGGATTCGATGAGGGAACGGGGAACAGGTGAAAACGAATATTAGATTTAGATGTACAACAGTTTAACTCAATATATTGGATTTTAGGAGGATAGGCGATACCTAAAATAGTCGCTGTATAGTGGATAACGGGGTTGAACAGCATTCTGCACAAAGGTTACTAATCCTAAACTATGAAGTTGCCAATTAATTGCTGCACCTAAATCAACGGGAGAAGAGGACTCTACAACCTTTTTCATTCCTGCTGCTAGGTTTGGATGTTCTTGTAAGTTTAGCAAATGTCCTCGCAAATGATCCCCATAAATCCCCGCTTCCGTGGCTGCTGTCTCTAAAAAATCTGCTAAAGACAGTTGTTTTTGGCTAATCCCATAAATCGCCTTTTGGATTAAATAGGGATGTCCCCCGACAAGATTAATTATTCTTTGCAGTTCATCTTTTCCCAAGTTAGCCTGATATTTATTAGCTAGAGTCAAGACCTGTTCTAGAGTAAAATCAGGTAACAGGATTTCTGTTCCTACATTGAAAGGAGATTTATTCAGGTCAGCAGGAACATAATTTTCTGTGGAATAGGTGATAATTAAGTGTAACTTTTGCCAAGTATTATTATTTTTTGCCTCCTCGTGCCAAAGACGAAATAAACTAAGGAAATCGTCGGCAACGCTGGTATAGGCAAAGAGACTATCTATCTCCTCTAAAACTAAAATTAGGGGTTTATCCAGCTTTTTGAGCAAATGGTCTTCAAAATAGGCAGTACAGCTATAAAGTCCTAATCCTTCTTGCCATTTTTCCTGAAAGAGAGCTGCTAATCCTAATTTCTTGGAAATAATCAAAGCAAACCAAGAGAGCAATCGGTCTAAATCGCCGAGAATTCCTTTACTTGCTTGTAAAAAACTGAAACTGACGGTTTTATACTCTCTTTTGTCAACTTGACTCAAAATTCTATCGACTAATAGGGTTTTACCCATCCCCTTGGCTGATTTAATCCGCAATAATGAACCTGCTTGACTCACCGTCTCCAGACAAAGCTGTTCCACTGGAGGACGTTCAATATACTTGGAAAAATCCGCAGCCCGGTTTTCTCCCTCATCCTCAGACGTGGCAGCAGCTGTTTCCTCCAACTCATCCCAGTCAGTGATTTCTCGATAATCAAGGGCTAATTTTTGACAAATTTCAAAAAAATTGAGATTACTAATCGATTTACCGTTAAGAAAAAGGCTAATAGTCGATTTTGCGAATCCTAAATCCTCAGCAAGCAGCTCTTGACTTGCGTAACCATTGAGTTTAACTGCTTGTTTGACTCTAGGGATATATTCTGATTTTACTTTAAGCGATCGCCCCATAAACTTCCATCAATCGACGCAATCTCTATTTTATCGCAAAAAACTCAGACATATCTCAGTCATGAGATCAGAGATTAGAGTGGTCGTTTACGCTTTTATCGCAAAAAACTCAGACATATCTCAGTCATGAACTCAGAGAGTCATGACTGAGGATCAAGATGTACTGGTCGAAGTGTATTTATAAACTACACAAAACAGAATGCTTGACATATTTCCTTCTAAGTCCAAAGACAAGGGTGATTCTGGGACTTCAGCTAAGTCTGACAATTATTTAACCTCCGCGGAGAAGTCTCTTTTATCTGATTTACTCAAAGTTAGGGCTGCCACTGCCTTGAGCTTTGAAATTGAAACAGATAGAATTGGAGAAGCTGACTTACAAGATAAATTAGAAAAACTAGCGGACAAAGGCTATATCAAAGTCAATGAAGAAGAAAGCTACAAAATCTTTACTCCCACTTGGAAAACTCGTTGGCTGAGGGTAAATGGTATTTTGTAGTCAGGTTCTAACGGAATTAGATAAGTTTCCTTTTTTCAGTTCATTCACCCATTACCTATTTTTGGTAGATTCTCAGACAGCTGCCGCCACCGACCTTTCTAGTGAAATACGGAAACTTCTGGGAGAAGATCGGTGGCCTTTTGTCGTGACTGCGATAATTATTGGAGTAGCAGTTGAAACTGGAAGTAGCTATTTCTCAGCTTTTAGGATTCGTCATTTATTTCCCGATTTAAAAAAGGATTTTTTAAATACTTTTGTTAGGTTATTAATTCTCAAAGTTCTTATATCAATACTCTTATACCTTTTTATTCAAGGTTCTTCGTTACTTGGTATGGTTCGATAGGGGGGCATAAATCGACTAAATCCTTATCTGGCAAGAGACTTAATTGATTAGTTCGCTCTAGATAAAAAACAATTGACAAAAATCGCTAAATGCCTTTCTATATAAGGGTTCCATCCCTTATAACCCCCGTCCATTGCATAACAATTACCGAAGAGCCTTATTCAATTTATATTTTCTCTATTAAGCTCAATCGAGGATAATGTATATGTTGGTTTAATCATTGCTCTGGTCTTCGGTTTTATTATTAGTTCCTTAAACCCTAATTTAGAACAAATCGACCAAGTAATGGGTGGATTTAGCTTATCGACAATTAATCCTGTCTCCAGTCTGATCAAAAAGATATTAGGGTTGTACAAACAATTTCAAGCATCTATTATTGAGCCTTTCCAAAAGAAATTGGGAAACAAGAAAACCAGCCTATATATGTCTATCAAGCCTAGATTTAATTGTTTTCAAATAGTTACTCTTCAGGAATACATCCAAGAATTAATCAGTAGATTTCCACTGAAAGAAACGCAAGAGAAATATCAAGGAAGATTAAACGCTATCATCGGGGGAAATTTTAGTGACGAGGATAAGAGAGAAAGATTAATATGGTTATTATTTGATATTATGGAGGTTACTTATGAAGAGATCAATAAAATTAGAAATCACCCAGATCAATCAGAAATTTTAATAAGACTGGGAGAAATAGAACAGGGGAATAGTACGATAAATTAAACGTCGGACAGTTAATTAAATACACTTGTACTGCTTTTATCGATTAACTGGAATTGATAAAAATCCTTGAGGGGGAGTGACGGGTTGACTTTTCCTGACAATTCTCGCCATCTGAACCAGAAAAAAAGTAACCGATGTGGTAATGATTCGGTAGTAGTGGCGTAGCCCTCTTGCTTACCTGGTATGAATTGTGTAAAATATTTATTAATAAAAATAATTGCAACCCGCTCAGTCTTTAAACCTCTAGCTTGAGCATGACTTTTATAATAAATATCTTTTTCTGGCTCCTGTCTGGCTTACTCAAATATCAGTCTAGCACCGAACAAAATACCCCCTTCACCTCTATTCCCCTGTCAAGCGTTGTGGTTCTCACCATACTATCAAGAATGGTTCTATTCATAATGGAAAACCCAAACGTCAAGGTAAAGAATGTGGTCAACCGTTGGTGATCAATCCCACTAATAAAACCGTCTCTGACGAAACCAAACAATTAATTGATCAACTCTTGCTCGAACGAATTTCCTTGCGAGGAATTGCGAGAGTAACAGGGGTAAGTTGGTCATGGTTACAAAATTATGTCAACAATAAACTGGCGGCTGTTCCCCGTCAAGTAAAGGTTTCGGACAAACCAAAAGGTAAATTGTTTAGAGAATGTGATGAGATGTGGTCTTGGGTTTTTTCTAAGACGATAAAGGTTTATATTTGGCGGTTAATTGATAGAAAGACAAGGGAAATTATTGGTTGCTATTTAGGGTATGCTGAAAAAGTTTTTCCTGGGGACAGGGTGTGGGGTGTGGGGTGTGGGGTGATGGGAGTTGGGAGCGCCGGAGTTGGGAGAATAAAGCTGCCTTTTGCATGAGTGCCTTTTGCCTTCAGAAGCTGATCACTGAAAAGACTCCCCCAACACCCATCTCACCCCGGGGAAAACCGCTATAGAATAGATAAAAAAGAGAATTGCGAGGAAAAAACCCTGTCTTTTAACCCGATTGTCATTCCCCCTTCCCCAGAAAATCCCGCTCGCTATCTAGTGATCATGCTGCACGGTTGGGGTGCAGATGCCATGGATCTGGCCCCCCTTGCATCGATGTTGGATCTGGCTGATTGTCAATTTTTGTTTCCTAATGCTCCCTTCGATCATCCGCAAGTGCCGGGGGGACGCGCCTGGTATGCTTTAGAAACCTCCGATTATCAAGGTTTAGTCCCTAGTCGTCAACAGTTGCACGATTGGATTATTTCCCTGGAAGCAACCACCGGCATTCCCCTAGAGCGTACTTTTTTGACTGGTTTTTCCCAAGGGGGAGCGATGACGCTGGATGTGGGTTTATCCTTACCCTTGGCGGGATTGGGTTCCTTGAGTGGTTATCTGCACGGTGAACCCCATCCCCAAGGCCCACAAAATGTCTTAATTGTTCATGGTAAGCAGGATCCCGTCGTTCCTATCGCTGCTGCTCGTCAAGCCAGAGATTTACTGCTTGGTTTGGGGGTTAACGTCGAATATCACGAGTTAAATATGGGTCACGAAATCCCGATTCCGGCACTGACTATTTTACGCCAATTCCTCCGCAATCGTCTAGAAACTGCATGAATAATGCTCGTCAGCTGGCTTTGCTGATTTTACGGGATATCGATCGCTCCTCCGCCTATCCCGATCGCGCTCTTGATCGCCATTTGTCCGCTAGTTCCTTAAATTGTCTTGACACAGCCTTGACAACGGAGATTGTTTATGGTATAATCCGCCGACAAAGAACTTTGGATGCGCTGCTCGATCGCTTGGGGAAAAAAACCGCGGCCCAGCAACCCCCGGATTTACGGCGAATTCTCCATATTGGTCTTTATCAACTGCGTTATCTATCCCAGATTCCCCCATCGGCGGCGGTGAATACGGCGGTAGAATTAACTAAAATCAGTCATTTAGGCAAATTAGCGGCGGTGGTTAACGGAATGCTGCGGCAATATCTCCGTTTAACTGCTAATGGCGACGATCCTTTACTTTTACCGGAAAATACCGCTTCTAGATTGGGTATTCTCCACAGTTTCCCCGATTGGTTGGTGCAATTGTGGTTAGATCGCTTTAGTGTTACGGAAACGGAACAACTGTGTCAATGGTTTAATCGCTCTCCTGACCTCGATATTCGGATTAATCCCCTGAAAACTAGCCGAGAAGCCCTAGAAAATGAGTTAGAATCAGCCAATATAACCTTTCATCATCTTAAATTACCTCTAGCTTGCCGTTTAACCTCTGGTTTAGGCAATATTGAGCGTTTAGAGGGATTTCGAGCCGGAAATTACACCCTACAGGATATTAGCGCCCAATTAGTCACTTATCTCCTCGATCCCCAGCCCGGAGAGACAATTATCGACGCTTGTGCGGCACCGGGGGGAAAAACCACTCATATTGCCGAATTAATGGGCGATCGGGGTAGAATATTAGCCTGTGATCAAACGGCATCCCGTTTACGACAGTTAGAAGCCAATATTAAAAGATTAGACTTAAAAGCGATCGAAATACATCTAGGGGATAGTCGCGATCGTCCCCAGTGGCACGGCATCGCCGATCGTGTACTAATCGATGCTCCCTGTTCAGGATTGGGAACCCTGCACAAGCGTCCTGATATACGTTGGCGACAAACACCCGAAAATTTACCTGTACTAGCCAAACGACAGGGGGAACTTTTAGCCTCGGCTGCCACTTGGGTAAAACCGAAGGGAATCTTAGTTTATGCCACCTGTACTCTCGATCCGTTAGAAAATGAAAGAGTGATCGAGCAGTTTTTAGCCGCTCATCCCGATTGGAAAATGGCCACTCCTGACTCTAATTCATGCGTCTCAGAATACTATACAGAAACGGGAGCGATCGAAGTGTTACCCCATCGGCATAATCAAGACGGTTTTTTTATGGCTAAGTTAGTCAAGGAAGTGTGGGATGAAAAATAAACAATTACTGAAAATTCTCATCGGTGTTGCTTGGATTGATGGTGTCATTCAACCATCAGAAAGAAATTATTTACGACAGGTAGCTGTGAGGGAAAAACTTGATGATGATCCGGAGATAAAACCACTATTATCGGAACTAAAACCAGTTAAAACCAGTGAATGTTATCGATGGTTAGAGTCCTATTTAGGCGATAATCCTAGTCCAGAAATCTATCAAGATCTACTAACATCGATTAGCACTTTAATCTATAGCGATGACGACGTGGATATACAGGAAGCGAAATTATTAACCAAAGTGCAGAGTTTCGATCCGACTCATGATAGCCATCGATCGATGTTAGATAAATTAGTCACGGGAATTCAGAAATTGTACCACAGGGCAATTACTGGAAGTAATTAGGGTCTGCTGAAAAAGTTTTTCCTGGGGGCAGGGTGTAGGGTGTAGGGTGTAGGGTGTAGGGTTTTACTGATTTTGAGGGGGTCAATTACCCAATTTTCAGGGAAAAAGTACCTGAATTTTCCCCCCGATCACTCCCATATCTGGTACTTTTTGGAAACCAAAAAGTCTAAAAGTCTTATACACAAGGTTTTTAGATTTATTCAGCAAACCCTAATTAAGGAGGAGCTATCAGTGGTCAGCAGGTCAAAAAATTCCCCGATAAAAACTGATAGCTGATCCCTAGATTTTAGGTAATAACCGTTGGTTGTTCCCGTCCGGTAGATTGACGAATTTGACCGATTTCTTCGGCTAAATCAATTAAGGGTTGTAGGGCCTTTTGGGTGTCGATATCGTGTTTACTCGCGTCCGGTTCATAACTTTCTAGATAAACCCGGAGAGTTGCTCCTTTAGTTCCCGTACCCGATAGACGATAAATAATCCGAGAACCATCGGTAAAACCAATGCGAATGCCTTGATTTTTACTCACACTACCATCCACGGGATCCGTATAGCTAAAATCATCGGCATATTCCACTTCATAGTTACCAAATTGTTTACCCTTAAGGTCTAAAACCAGCTTCTGGAGACGTGCCATCATCTCTTTAGCCGGTTCTAAGGCGACTTCTTCATAATCATGGCGAGAATAGAAATTACGACCGAATTCTTGCCAATGACTGCGAACAATTTCCTCTACAGATTCCCCTTTAACTGCCAAAATATTTAACCAGAAAAGAACCGCCCATAAACCATCTTTTTCGCGAATATGATTGGAACCCGTGCCGAAACTTTCCTCACCGCAAAGGGTTGCTTTCCCCGCATCTAACAAATTACCGAAGAATTTCCAACCGGTGGGAGTTTCATAACAGTCAATTCCCAGTTTAGCCGCTACTCGATCGGCCGCCGCACTGGTGGGCATCGATCGCGCCACTCCCGTGATACCATTTTGATAGCCCGGTACTAGATGAGCGTTGGCAGTCAGTACAGCTAAACTATCACTAGGGGTGACAAAAAAATTCCGACCGAGGATCATATTGCGATCGCCATCTCCATCGGAAGCAGCCCCAAAATCCGGAGCCTCTTGACCAAAGAGAATTTCTACCAGATCATGGGCATAGACTAGGTTAGGATCGGGATGACCACCACCAAAATCCTCTAGGGGAATACCATTTAATACTGTACCTTTGGGCGCACCTAAACGCTGTTCAAAGATGGCATAAGCGTAGGGACCCGTCACCGCGTGGAGAGAATCCATGCACATTTTAAACTTACCTGAAGTGAGTAGGGCCTGAATGCGATCGAAATCAAAAATCTTTTCCATCATTTTGACGTAGGGAGTGACCGCATCGATCACTTCCACATCCATAGTTCCCAGTTTAAAGGAACTGGGGCGATCGAGATTAATATCGGCCCCTAAGAGGATTTTATAACTGCTAATCACCTTAGTCTCGGCATAAATTGCATCGGTGATATTTTCCGGGGCCGGTCCGCCGTTAGTAATGTTGTACTTAATGCCAAAATCCCCCTCTGGACCGCCGGGGTTATGACTAGCAGAGAGAACAATACCGCCAAAAGCGTTATTTTCGCGAATTAACCCAGAAATAGCGGGAGTGGAGACAATACCATCGGTTCCGACGAGGATTCTACCGATACCGTTAGCGGCGGCGATTTTCAGGATAGTTTGAATAGCTTGACGGTTATAATAACGACCATCTCCACCGACAACTAGGGTTTGACCCTCGATACCGTCTAAAGTATTGAAGATAGCTTGAATAAAATTTTCCAGATAATGGGGTTGTTGAAAAACGGGAACGGATTTTCGCAATCCAGAAGTCCCCGGTTTCTGGTCACTAAAGGGTTTTGTGGCAACGGTTTCAATCGTCATAGTCTTTTCTTGATAGGCCGACGCAATTCTCAACTTAAGTATATAGCAGTAGGTTGACAGCCAAGAAATCAGCTAGGAAAGACAACAGCTGGGGAGTCCCCTGTGATACTAAATCCTGTTTAAAAAGTCTAGGAGAGTGGGGAGACCACTTCGTGCGCGTTGCGGGGGGAGATAGGGGAGTGGGGAGATAGGGAAGTGGGGGGAAGGGAAAACAAATAAAAATAGTCTCCTGAATACTGACTCCTGACGACCGACTCCTGATACTAAATCCGTTGAGTAACGCACAGAAAACGGGTTTCTCGGAGAAACCCGTTTTCTACTCATGCAGAAGGCAAAACGGAGAATAAATAATCAGTTTTTAATAACTGGATTTAGTCTTAGCCGATAATTTAACCCGATTTGGGGGTATAAACCCCCAATAATCGCCAATTTTGGCTATATCGCTTAATCGGCCCCTTCAATCGGTGCAAATCCCTGACGTTGAATATTCTCGCTGATGTGACGAGGTTCGAGGAATTGCAGCAGATAATCGGGACCCCCAGCCTTGGAACCTACCCCCGACATCTTGAAACCCCCGAAGGGTTGACGGGAGACAATCGCGCCGGTGATTCCCCGGTTAATATAGAGGTTTCCCACTTCAAATTCCTGCATAGCTCGGTTAATATGGGCAGGAGTGCGAGAATATAAGCCGCCGGTTAAAGCATAGTCGGTTCCGTTAGCTACAGCTAAAGCTTCCTCGAAATTGCTCACTTTGATAATCGCCACCACTGGACCAAAAATTTCCTCCATCGCTATTACCGCATCAGGGGGAACATTTTTAAAGACGGTGGGACTGACGAAGTAACCCACTTCTGGAATTGGCATTTCTAGGGCTAATTCAGCCTCTTTTTTACCAGTTTCGATATATTCCCGAATTCTTGCTTGAGCTTTCTCGTCGATAACCGGTCCTACTTCCGTACTCGGTAAATCCGTCGGCCCGATATTGAGGGACTTGGTAGCCTCGACAAAGCGATCCACAAAGCTATCATAGACGCTTTCCAGAACAATTATCCGCGAACAGGCGGAACATTTCTGGCCGGTGTAGCCAAAAGCGGACTTAACCGCACCGACAACGGCCTGATCTAAATCGGCACTCTCATCGACAATTAGGGCATTTTTGCCGCCCATTTCGGCGATAACTCGTTTTAGGTGTTTTTGACCCTTTTGCACGATGGAGGCATCTGTATAGATGCGACAGCCCACTTCTCGTGAACCGGTGAAGGCGATTAGGTGAACATCGGGATGGCTAACTAAATGCGCCCCCACTTGCGAACCTTTACCCGGGATATATTGGAAGACTCCGGCAGGAATACCCGCTTCTAGGAGAATCTCGGCAAATTTCGCCGTAATCACCGAGGAAGTCTCGGCAGGTTTCAATAGCGTACAGTTACCTGCTACTAAAGCCGCTACTGTCATTCCAACTGCGATCGCTAGGGGGAAATTCCAGGGAGAAATCACTAAAGCAATACCCCGGGGTTGGTAGGAATAACGATTATTCTCACCTGCTACGTCGAAATTATGCCCTAAATCCAGTCTTTCCATCTCGGAGGCGTAATAACGGCAAAAATCGATCGCTTCTGACACTTCCGGATCCGCCTGTTGGATAACTTTGCCCACTTCCAAACAAATCCAGGCCGATAACTCGTGTCGTCGCGCTTCCATCAAATCCGCCGCTTTTCGCAGTATTTCGGCTCTTTTAGCCACTGGAGTGCGTTTCCAAGCGGGAAAAGCCTGTTTTGCCGCTATGATCGCTTTTTCTGCCTGTTCCACCTCAATTAAGCCCACTTTACCCACTATTTCCTGCGGGTTACAGGGATTAACGGAATTAATTTGAACATTGGTGGCGACGTATTCGCCGTTAATTAGGGGTAAATAGGTTTTACCGAGGGAATTTTTGACAAAAGTAAGGGCTTGACTCGCTTTATTTCGTAATTGCTCGTTGGCATAATCTGTATCGGGGGCATTAGGAAAACCGGGGATAATCGGGTTATCCTTGCCTAAAACCCGGGGGGCTGCGATTAAATCTTCCACGGGACGATCCTCCAAATTTTGCCTTAGGAAGGAACTATTAGCGGTATTTTCTAATAAACGGCGGATTAGGTAGGCCATACCGGGTAAGAGTTGTCCGTAGGGGGAATAAACCCGCACCCGATGACCCCGCTTCACTAACGCTTTGGCTAATTGGTCGCCCATGCCGTACAATACCTGCATTTCAAAGCGACGACGGGGAATTTCTAAACTTTCTGCGATCGCACAGGCCAAGGCTTGTGATCGCACGTTATGACTACCGATGGCGGCGTATAAATATTGATGATTTTCCAATAATAACTGCGTCATCCGTTCATAATTGGCATCTGTGGCCGATTTTTCGTTATATACCGGCTGTGGCCAATGATTTTGCCGAGATTTAATCGTTTCCTGATCCCAGTAAGCGCCTTTGACTAGCCGGACAGTCAGGGGATAACCGCGCTTTTTGGCCCAATTAATTAAATCTTGTAAATCTTGGGCAGAATCTCTTAAATATGCCTGTAGGGTGATGCCAATATCGGTACGACTGCGAAATTCTTCTTCTAGGAGTAATTCTTTCAGGATAGCCAGGGTGAGGTTTTTATAAACGTACTGTTCCATATCAAAATGGACTGCCACCCCTAACTCCTGAGCGCGTCGCAACAGTAGGCGAATGCGATCGCAAACTTTCTCCTTACTACCAATCGGATCCATGGGATCAAACTGAGAATAAAAGGCAGTTAGCTTGACAGAAACCTGCACTTGTGGTAATAAGTCGCCGTCCGCTTCATCAATTTGGCTAACTTTATTCCATTTGCTCGCTTCTTGAGCCAAATGGGTCATTAAATCCAGATAACTTTGTAGATAAACTTGGGTTTCCGCTTCAGTAATTACCGCTTCACCGAGGAGATCTATGGTAAAAGCCATTTTTTCCTTCCGCAGACGGGTGACAGTGCGAGTAATTTGCCCTAGGTCTTCCCCGGCGATATACTTACGAGCTAAGGTTTCTACGGATTTACTGATCAGACTGGCGGCCGTTTGAGCGGGTAGGGAGTTAGGATCACTAAAGTTGAGGATACTTTTCAGCGCACTGGGCAGTTCTACGGAAGCATCACCGAGGTATTGTTGGAGATGATTAGCGATCTCGGCATTACTGCGTAAAGCGGGTAAACAGTCAATAAAACGGAATAATTGTACTCGTAAATTGGGGTTAGACATTGCCCAATCGAGTAATTTATCATCCCAACGCATTTGATCCTGTAAAGCAGACCAAAGACCTTTTTTTTCCCGAGTTTCGGCTAAAAGTTGTCTAGCGATCTCTTGGGTTTTAGTTTCGTAGTTTTGAGTTGAGTCGATTTGGATAACCACGGTGATTCAAGTAAAAAAAATATCAACGGGATTCAGCTTTCAGCAAGCTAACGTCAGCCTTCAGCCTAAAATTCAGTTTTTGAGCTTTTTCAGCTTATTGCCGCTCTTAATGGCTCTTTTCTCTGGTTTATAACTCTTACCGAAGGACTAATCAAAGCTAATAACCGATCGATTTTGCTGAACATATTGTACTCGATCAAGCGGGGAAGTGGGGGTGTGGGGTGTGGAGTGTGGGGTGTGGGGTGTGGGGTGTGGGGTGTAGGGTGTGGGGTGTGGTGCGATTCGTTGGCTAGAAACTAGACAGTAAGACGTTTAGAGGATTAGCCGCTTGGTAAATGTAGTACCTTGATAACTTTATAACCCTACAGGTGCGGGTTAGTAATAACCTTAGTCCTGTCCTCTAGATGCCTAGAGTGACGGCATTTCCTGCTGCTTTAGACTTGGTACATCTGAGGTAGTGAGCGAGGAAAAAAAAGCGGTATCTGATAGCCTAAATCAGAAACCCGTTGAGCCAGAACCTATGGATAGCCCTGGGGCGAAGATACGAATTAACCATCGTCAACACCCACGAGCCAAAAGGCTGACAGGCTCGAAACAAAAGTTAACAGAGTTGGGGCTGATAGCTCATACCACTATCAGTAAGGCATTCCCGTTACTCTGTTGTGGACAGTATCATCCTAAGGGTTCAACCAATGGTTATAGGGAACGAAGTAACCCTGATTGACTCTGCCCGTTCGGGGCAGTAGGAAACCATCCGCAAGTCAATAGAGGGAGAGGATGTCCTTAAAAGCCAAGGCTTTGAGTAATATCAAAGATATGCTGACAAAGGACGGGTAACTAGGAAGTCTAAGCAACAATCAACGGTCATATACGCCCTAAAACCAACAATCTTGTCTGGTGGGGATACAGCCAAGAGGGTTGAATAGACAAGGAAATAATAATTCCCATTATTATTCTACTAATGACAGTAGCCTAGTTACTCAGGAGCCGGATACGGCGAAAGTCGTAAGTCCGGTTTTGAAGCAGGGGGTGGGAAGGCGACTTCCTGCTCTACTGTAACGAGAAATGGGGAGAATAAATAAAATAATCTCCTAAATCCTGACTGACTTGAAAATAGAAGCTGAAATAACGCCAATTCGTCGATCATACTAAATCCTTTGAGTATAGGCTACATATCAGCAGAGACACTCCTGCAAGGGGAGTGACTCTCAAATCATTACAGATGTGTCAGCGGCTGCGTGTAAGCATCCCACCGAAAAACTAATGCGCGGGGGGTTTGGGGGCGGCGCCACGCCCCCAACGGGGGGGTTTGGGGGGTAGAACCCCCCAAAAGCTTGGATTGAGTAATCAGATCTCAAGTAATACTAAATCCCTTGAGTATAGGCTATATATCAGGACAGGCAAGAGGCAAGAGGGGGAATACATAATCAGTTTTTAATAACTGGATTTAGGATCAGAATATTTTCATGCTTGACAGTGTAACTTGTTGCATCGTGACTGCCTCCTAAATTCTGCCGGCCGTCTCCTGATACCCGATAGTCCTTGTGTATTGTCAAGGCGTTTACTTATAATGACTTTAAAAAGATTTTCGGGATCATCGGTAGCCCTATGGCAAAAATTGAAACGAGAACAGAACCCATGGTTTTAAACATGGGACCCCATCACCCTTCGATGCACGGAGTTTTGCGCTTAATCGTCACCCTTGACGGGGAAGACGTGATTGACTGTGAACCCGTGATCGGTTATCTTCATCGGGGCATGGAAAAAATTGCCGAAAATCGCACTAATGTCATGTACGTTCCCTACGTTAGTCGTTGGGATTACGCCGCAGGGATGTTTAATGAGGCGATTACGGTCAATGCTCCCGAAAAATTAGCCGATATCGCCGTTCCCAAACGAGCGCAATATATCCGGGTGATTATGTTGGAACTCAACCGCATCGCTAACCATTTACTCTGGTTAGGCCCCTTTATGGCGGATGTAGGCGCACAAACTCCCTTTTTCTACATTTTCCGGGAACGGGAGATGATTTATGACCTCTGGGAAGCTGCCACGGGAATGCGGTTAATTAATAATAATTATTTCCGTATTGGTGGCGTGGCGGTAGATTTACCCTACGGATGGGTGGATAAGTGCGTGGATTTCTGTGACTATTTTGACCCGAAAGTGGACGAATACGAGAAATTAATCACTAATAACCCGATTTTCCGCCGTCGTATTGAAGGGATAGGCTGCATTACCAGAGACGAAGCGATTAACTGGGGTTTATCTGGTCCGATGTTACGCGCTTCCGGGGTGAAATGGGATTTAAGAAAAGTTGACCATTACGAGTGTTACGACGATTTTGACTGGGAAGTGCATTGGGAAACCGCCGGCGATTGTTTTGCTCGTTATCTGGTGCGGATTCGGGAAATGCGCGAATCGGTGAAAATTATCCGGCAAGCACTGAAAGGTTTACCCGGTGGTCCCTACGAAAATCTGGAAGCAAAACGGATGGCAGAAGGGAAAAAATCAGCTTGGAATGATTTTGACTATCAATATATCGCCAAAAAAGTCGCCCCCACTTTTAAGATTCCTAAAGGTGAACATTATGTGCGCTTGGAAAGTGGTAAAG
Organism: Microcystis aeruginosa NIES-843; assembly: GCF_000010625.1. Taxonomy (NCBI): domain Bacteria; kingdom Bacillati; phylum Cyanobacteriota; class Cyanophyceae; order Chroococcales; family Microcystaceae; genus Microcystis; species Microcystis aeruginosa. The sequence continues at coordinate 4,795,600 of NC_010296.1, read as the reverse complement.
GGGAATTAGGTATCTTTATCGTCGGTAATGATGATGTTTTCCCTTGGCGTTGGAAAATTCGGGCCGCCGATTTTAATAATCTTCAAATTCTGCCTCATATCCTCAAAGGGGTAAAAGTTGCCGATATTATGGCGATTTTAGGCAGTATTGATATTATTATGGGGTCAGTTGATCGCTAAATCTCTTTCAGGGTGAGTTATCTTAACTAACTCACCCTCGTTTTGGTCCAGTCTCATGTAATACCTGGACTTCCCCCATACATAGGGTTTGCTGAAAAAGTTGTTCGTGGGGGCAGGGTGTGGGGTGTGGGGTGTGGGGTGTAGGGTGTAGAGTTTTACCAGTTTTGAGGTGGCCAATTACCTAATTTTCAGGGAAAAAGTGCCTAAATTTCGCCCCGATCACTCCCATATCTGGTACTTTTTGATTGACAAAAAGTCTAAAGGTCTTACCCAATAAGGTTTTTAGATTTATTCAGCAAGTCCTACATAAATACTAAAAAATCAACAAAACCCTTAGGGAGCGTCTCAGAAAAAATTGAAAAGAGGCTACTGGGTACATTTTTCGCTTGAAAATGTCTGTACCGTTGACTGTATCTGGAGTAGAGCGATTCCGTAGAGTTGGCTGTATAGTGATCGCTAACCTTATTATAACAGATGGTGTGATTAATCTCTAGAGTCAGCGATTCCCTCTGTAGCCATGTTTTTGCTGGTTTTCTGCCTGGAAACAAGCTATAATGGTCGAAGGGTCAAATTTGAAAATTTTTGCCTCAAACCCTATCTGCGTAAAGATTTCAGGAGTTTGTAGCCAGTAGTTTATTAGTATTACATTGCTTTAAATCAGGCTCTGTAAGACTTTTAGCCATAGCCAGTATATTCATAGGGTGGAAGTTCAGTTATCGATGACTACAATGCACAGCAAAGCAAAGGATTAAGCCCCCATCACTACTACCGAATCACCCCCCTCTTAGGCTTCGCAGAACAACAACAGGAAGCTTATGCTTTGAAAGACCCCTAGTCGCAGTAGGAGAAGAGTCTCCTACTGCCTGCAAACTTGAATGATCTCTCAATCTAGATCACTAGCACTGGTGCGACAGCAATCTTGTAACCACTCAGTTGAATGATCGCATCATTAGCGGCTTGGAAACCGGCCACTCCATTATTGAGAGCGATAAAAGTATCATTTGCATAGTTTGGATTTGCCAATGGGTCTAGTGTAAAGGCCGCCGCAGTGTTAGCAGCAAAGGCCGCATTAGTCAAGACCAACTGAATCGCCGCTTCGGTTAAAGAACTAGCTGTCCCTTTCGATGCGGTCAAAGTGATTGGTGCAATAGGCGCAGGGGCATTAATGCTATCAAGACTAGCACCTGTGCCATTGTAGCCTTGAATAACATCAAAGCCAGTCAGCAGCGACTCACCGAGAGAATTGTAATTCAAAGTATCCAATCCATCGCTTCCCGTCAGGATATCTTTGCCAAGACCACCTGTCAGGCTATCATTACCGGCCCCACCGGTGAGGGAATTGACCAGACTATTGCCCAGAATGGTGTCGTTGAGGCTACCACCAATAACATTTTCAAAGGCAGTGGCACGAGCTAGGGTGAGAGTGAGATTCCCGGCGGTGACGGTTTGGGCGGCGGTACTGCCGAGATTGAGGTTGATGGTTTTAGTTGTAGTCGCCGCAAAGTTGAGGGTATCGGTTCCAAGGGCATCAATGAGGAGATCGCTACCCAAGACCAGATCCGTGTTGAAGAGGTAAGTGTCGTTATCGGCCCCACCATCGAGGGTGTCGTTGCCTCCTAAACCGCTAAGGGTGTCATTACCTCCCACTCCAGCCAGGGCATCGGCAAAGCCTGTCCCGACCAAGTTGTCATTGGCCGCGTTACCATCATTGTCAAGAATGGTGGCCGTAGCGTTGTCAGGGCCACTAATAGTGTAGCCGACCGGGGCAGTAATTGTGGTGGTGATGGTTTCACCGGGATCACTCAAGAGGTCATCCTTGGTGGGCAGAGTGATGGTAGCTGTGGGGGAAAGTGCCGCAAAGGTGACGCTGCTGGGAGTAGTGCCTGTATAGTCAACACCTGGAGTCGCTGTCCCCCCCAGGGTGTAGTTGACGGTTAAGGCACTGGAGAGGTCGCCGGTGCGGGTGAGGGTAAAGACACTGCTCACGGAACCGGCTTCGTTACCATCGGTGGTTTTGGCGATCGAGATTGTTCCTCTGATAATACTACCAGTGATAGCGTACTGTCCCAAACTACCGTAGTCGGTATAACCCGTACCTAGAGGATCGCCCTTACCAACCCCATCCACCTTTAAGTAGTAGGTGCCAGCGCCGACGTTGGCACTAATGGAAGCAGCCAAGAAATCCGCTGGGTTAGAGCTCGCCACCAGCACACCCGAAGCATTGTAGAGTTCCGCCAGAATGTCCAGATTCGGACCGCGATTAGAGGGGGTTACGGTCAAACTAATTGGCCCAGCCGCAGTGGTGAAGCTAAAGAAGTCCACATCGGTGTTACGCTCGATAATACCGCTGGAGCTTACCGCCGTTCCAAAGACGGTTAAAGTGCTGGCTGTCGCCAAAGTATTACCCTTGTCATCGACCCTGTAACCAAAGCCATTTTGGGTGGTAATAATAGCCAGGTCATCTTCGGTGTTATTGGCGGCCAGGTACTGCCCCTTACTCCACTGGGTCAGATTCTGATAGTAGCCAGCTCCCATAATTGGAGCCCAGCCCGTTTCCCCAGCACCGTGGCCGAGGTAGTACGCTTCCGAAGGAGTGGTTCTGCCGTCGTGCTTGAGTCCCAGGGTATGACCCACTTCATGGCTGATGGCCTCAGCCGTGTACTTTTCATCCGACAAGGTTTGGGTGCTAAAAACAAAGGTGGGAGTATCACTATTCCAGTTGAAGGAGCCTACATAGGCAACACCGCCAGCACCCGCACCGAACCAGTCATAGCTGCTACCGCCAATGGCGACCCGCACACCCCAGGCCGTATCTGTAGTGCCGCTCTTAATCAAACGATCCAGGGTGGGTTCTTGGGTGGTGACGTTAACATTAAAGGGGCTAAAATCCTCGACGACTCGTTGCCAGATGTATTGAATGCGCTCCAGTTCAGTGGTACTGAAGGAAGCGGGACTACCATCTAGATCAAAGGTGGGAGTAACAATACTGCTCTTCCCAAAGGCAGTATTCCAAAGAGTACCTGTAGTGGTGTGGCCGTTAAAGTCAAGATAGATGGTGTGGTTAGCCCCGGGCAAGCTGTTTAGCGAAAAGGTCTTAGTCAGATCGAGGGACGGTAGGGGCAATTTGTTGAGAGTTTCAGCTTCAGGGACAATCCGTCGAGGATCGACCGGAGGCAAGCTACATTGCGAACAGGTGCAAGGACCCGAAGCCTTTGAATCGCCCCCATGGAGACTACTAAACAACTGGGGGGAATGATCTTGACCAATCCACCCATCTCTGAACAGCTTGCTAACGTCATCCTGTTGATCATGAGTCGGCTGAGATGAGATCAGTGTTCTTGGAAAGGAATCAGCCAGTGTAAAGGTATTAGAGGCAAAGTTGCTCACCGCCGTCCGATCGTTGGCAGGGGAGGCTGAAACCGTAGGAGCCTCCGAGGAGACTATAGATGGGGAGGGGTTAGAGTTCAGGACTCCTAAGGGAGAAGTTTCCTTCGATACAGTTAAATCGTCGGAACCTGTTAAATCAAAGGTGATTGGGAAGGCTCCATCAAAACTCAAAAAATCGGCTAGAGATGACATATCTGTACTAGATAAATCGGAACTTACTTGTGTTGTCTTCATCAGCAGGCACACCCCATTTTCCGAAAATTAATCGGTCAATTACTTGGGGGTGTTGAATTCCTTCTGTTTATGGTTAGGGAAAAAGACAAGCCCAAGCTTTCTGCCTTGGGTTTAAATTTATTATACACCTGTTATACACCTGTAATCCGGCTCTTCGGGAATTGTTATGCAAATAATTAACTTAAAATAAAATTCGATGAGAGCGCCTACGCTCAAAAGTAGCTGAAATCCATACAGGGAAGGACTTAAGGCACAAACAGGTTAATACCAAAAGATAGACAATTGAGTTAAGATTTGATATAATAGCCAAAAACGAGATTATTTTACTTATGATACTTGACAAATTTTTGAACCTAAAAGGAACCTGTATTCAAGGCTATCTACACCTAGAAAATATCGGTATAGTTTGCCGAATCGAATCGAAAAATCAAAAAGCAACCTGTCCTCGTTGTGGGTTAGAGAGCGATAAACTCCACCAAAATCATCGACATTTAGTCAAAGATTTACCAATCTCAGGTCAACCAGTATACCTACAAGTTAATCGTCGTCAATTTAAGTGCGATAATTGTCAGAAACCCTTGAGCGAAGAGTTAGATTTTGTCGCCAAGAAACGAACCTATACGAAAAGACTAGCCGCAAATATACTCGAACAATTAAAAGAAGGAGATATTTTAAATGTTAGTCGAATAAATGACGTAACGGAAGAAGAGATTCAAAGAATGATAGAGGACATCGCCGAAGAAATTACAGAGCCAGACCTATCGGAATTAAAAAGACTAGGAATTGATGAAATCGCTCTAGTCAAAGGACAAAAAAATTACTGTGCGGTTTTAGTAAATTTAGATACGGGAAAACTAATAGCTATTCTAGAGAAGCGAACACAAGAAGAGTTGAGGGAAACGCTTACTGGGTGGGGAAAAGAGGTGTTAGAGCAAATTGAAGAAGTGAGCATAGACCTTTGGTTGCCCTATAAAAATTTGGTGAAAGAATTGATGCCATCGGCCGAGGTAGTCGCCGATAGATTCCATGTCATGAAACAAATTAATCAAGAGTTAGACGAACAGAGAAGAGCGGAAAAAAGAGCCGTAGAAGCGCAGAAAAATAAAAAACAGAAAGCGGAAAAAGAAGCGAAGCTAGAAGTTTTAAAGCGAAGTAAATATAGCCTGTTAAAAAATGAAGAAGATTTAACGGAACCCCAAAAAATTAAACTAGAAGCTATCAAAGAAAAATTCCCAAATTTGAAAAAGATGCAGGAATTAAAGGAAGAATTAAGAAAGATTTATGAAACCTCAAAGAATCCGACAGAGGGACTGCTATCCATCTCGGAATGGTTGGCAAAATCCTCCAGTGTTTTTACCAAGAGTTGTCAAACAATCCGAAACTGGTTTGGAGAAATAATTAGTTATTTCGAGCGAAGGACAACGAATGGGGTGGTCGAGGGAATCAACAATAAACTTAAACTAATAAAACGGAGAGGCTATGGCTTTAGAAACTTTCGGAATTTTTGGGTTAGAAGTATGTTATCTTGGCATCTTGTCTGTTGATTTAGCATAAAGGGTAACGAAGAGCCTGTAATCCTAAATCCGGTTATTAAAAACCGATTATTTATTACCTCTTTTCCCTTTTGCCTCTTGCATGAGTGCCTCATCTCAACAAGCAATTTAAATGCCCGGGCAGCTTACCTTTCGAGAAAAAATTTTTTTGCACAGGGAGTCCTTAAAATAGAAAAGGGAACACAAAACCAAATTGCTGGTATTTTTCCTCTGGGCATGGTGGCGCAGTTTATAGAATTTAGCTGGAATTTATGAATCATTTTCTGCATTCTTTCACTGTTTTTCCTGATTCTGCCCGAAAATCTCGCTCTTACTCCCTGGGTAAACTGCGACGACCCTTAATCTTCCTGTTTACCGTCGGTTGTCTGACTAGCGTGGTCGGTTATCGTTTCTATAATCAGCCGAAATTGGCCGTCGGGACTATTTCCCCCGTTACGATTATCGCCCCCGAAGATGCCCGTTTTCAAGACCAAGAAACCACCGCCCTCAAACGCCAAAAAATTCGGGCTGGACTGCTTCCCCGGCTGAAAAGAGACCCCCAAACCACCGCCCAGATCGAGCGATCGCTGCGAGACACTTTAGGGCAATTAAGTCAAATTAGCCCAATTTTGCGAAGAAATTCCATTTTAATGGGCAGAAATATTTCCAACGCCACAATGGAAACGCTGCTCACCTTTTCTGCCCCTCAATGGTCAACTCTACAGAGCCGCCTCAACTATGAAGAATCTTTTACAAACCTCTTGACAAAAGAGCAGGAATATGCTGTTAGCGAAATCCAAGCCTATCGTCAGCGCGTGACGAAGGGAAGCTTTGAGCAATTTATCGATCGATTAGGGCAATTACGGCAAATAAAGGAGCAAACCAGCCAAAATTATCGGCATTCCAGCTTAAATAAACTCAAATACGCCGATCTGATCACAGCGGCCCAAATGGGCGATCGAGAGTGGCAAAACCTAGAAAAAGCCCTCCTGCAAGCGGGTCGCCGGATTTTGGTGCAAGGCATTCCCCCGGGGATTTCCACCAGTCACCTACAGGATACCATCGCCGTGCAGATTAGCAGCGATCGCCTAACCAGTCGCCAGCAGTCTTTAGCCGAAAATATCCTTCTAGCAGCCCTGGAGGGAGAAGCGAACCTGATAGAAGATCGGGAGGCAACCAAAGAACAAGCCACTAAAGCGGTGGAAGCGGTAGATACGGTCATGTCTAGCGCTCAAACCGGTCAAATTATCGTTAAAGCAGGCGAAAAAATTACTCAAGCTCAGTTTGTTCTCATCGATGGTTTTGGTTTAAGCGAACGGGGCATTAACTGGATGGGTTTAGGGTCAACGGCAATCCTTGTCACCAGCGCGATCGGGACTTTTTGCCTCGTTGCCCAACGTCTCCATCGGCCTCTGCGTCACCGGGATTTTATTCTCTTGGGTTTACTAAGTTTTACCACACCGATCCTAGCGATCGCCAATATTCCCTTTACCAATCTGGCCGCCGTGGGTTTATTAGTCAGCAGTTTCTACGGCCCGACTCTGGCCGTCACCCAAGTCCTCTTAACTGCCGGTCTTTCCCTATTCAGCAGCCAAGGTATCAGCGCCGATTTAATCGCCGGGACGATAGGGGGACTATTAGCGGCTATGATAGCGGGAAAATTGCGTTCTAGGGATGAATTATCGCTGCTAGGGATGGGAATCGGAGTCAGTCAAGGGGGTGTTTATCTGCTCACTTACCTAATCGTTAGCGCCACGGCCAGCACGATCATCTATACTCTACTACCCACGGCCCTCGTCTATGGTCTATCGGGGATAGCTTGGACGGTAATCGCCCTAGGATTATCCCCCTATTTGGAACGCTGTTTCGATGTGGTCACTCCCATTCGTCTGGTGGAGTTGTCCAATCCTAATTGTAGTTTGCTCAAACGTTTGGCCACGGAAGCACCGGGTACTTTTCAACATACCCTTTTTGTCGCCTGTTTAGCTGAAGCGGCCGCCCGAAAACTGCACTGTAATGTGGAATTAATTCGCACGGGAACTCTCTATCACGATATCGGGAAAATGCACGATCCTCTCGGTTTTATTGAAAATCAAATGGGTGGCCCGAATAAACACGATGAAATTAACGATCCCTACGTCAGCGCCGAGATTATTAAAAAGCACGTTAGTGAAGGGTTAGTCATGGCCCGCAGACACGGTTTACCGCGAGTGATCCGCGATTTTATTCCCGAACACCAAGGCAATCTCTTAATTTCCTATTTTTATCAGCAAGCTTTGCAAAAATCCGCCCAAAATGGTCAAGAATTCGTCGATGAGGCGGCCTTTCGCTACGATGGTCCGATTCCCCAATCGCGAGAAACGGCGATCGTTATGTTAGCCGATAGTAGTGAGGCCGCTTTGCGATCGCTGAAGGAGGCCTCCCCAGAACAAGCTATGGATATGATTAAAAAGATTTTTCAGGCCCGATGGCGCGATCAACAATTAGTAGATAGTGGTATTCGTCAGGAGGAATTACCAATTATTGCCGAGGTTTTTGTGCAAGTTTGGCAACAATTCCACCATCAACGCATTGCCTACCCGAAAGCAGTTTTAGAAGTCTCCTCAGCCAAAAAAATATGAAAAAAGATACTTGGCTAAATCAGTTACAATTTCTCTACGAACAAGATGAACATCTCTGGTTGACTGAAACAATTAAACTTCTCAAGGCAAATCGTCTAGCTGAGTTGGATATTCAACATTTAATCGAGGAGTTGGAGGCTTTGAGCAAACGGGATAAAAATCGAGTTGAGAGTTTTTTAAGACAGATAATTATTCATCTTTTGCTGTGGCAATATTGGTCAAAAGAATTTGAATTAAATCATCGGCATTGGCAAGGAGAAATAGCCACTTTTAGAGTTCAGCTAAATGGATACTTAAGCACAAATTTAGAAAAATATCTCCTAGATAACCAAGAAAAAATCTATCAAGATGCCGTTTTTATTGTTGGTCAAAAAACTGAAATATCTCCTCACAATTTTCCTCTAAATTGTCCCTATTCCCTTGAACAAATGCTTGATAGGCATTGGTTGCCAGAGCGAAATTAGTTAAATCCCACAGCTAAAAATCAAGGATAATTACCAAAATGCTACTAATTACTCTCAACGAAAATACTTTATCTTTATCTCCGGGCAGTCAAGTTATTTTTCCCCATCAGACTTGGGAAGATTACGAAAGATTACTGAGTTTACGTCTCCAGAAAACCTATCCCAAACTCTATTTTAATCGCAAAACTCAAGAAATTCGGCTTATGTCTCCCTTACCAAGTCATGGCAAACGTATCAATCTTTTAAGTGATTTAGTAAAAATTATCCTTCGTCGTCAAGGTAAAGACTGGGAATGTTTTGATCCAATTACCTTGAAAATTCCGGGGGAAGCGGGAGTAGAACCAGATACTTGTTTTTATATTGATAATAGACAGGCAATTTTAGGCAAAGAGAGAATTGATTTAACTGTTGATCCTCCTCCCGATTTAGCTATAGAAGTGGACTTTACTTCTCTGACTGATGTAGAGGCCTATCAATTGCTGAAAATCCCCGAATTGTGGGTTTATCGTCGGGAAGAATTAAAAATATATCTGTTCAGAGAAGACGGTTATCAAGAAAGCGAAAATAGTCGTCTCTTTCCCGATATAAATATCAAGAAACTTTTTCCCTATTATGTAGAATTAGGCTGGAATCAAGGTTCTAGTCTTGCTTTACGTCAGTTTGAAGCTTTAGAGAATTTTAGTTAAAACACTTTTTGTATAAAAGTGAGCTTAATCCCCCCTGCCCCCCTTAATAAGGGGGGTGCCGATAGACGGGGGGATCTGACAATCCAAAAATAATTATCAAAATGCTACTAATTACTCTCAACGAAAATACTTTATCTTTATCTCCGGGCAGTCAAGTTATTTTTCCGCATCAGACTTGGGAAGATTACGAAAGATTGCTGAATTTACGTCTCCAAAAAACCTATCCCAAACTCTATTTTAACGGCAAAACTCAAGAAATTCGGCTTATGTCTCCCTTACCAAGTCATGGCAATCGTGTTGATACATTAAGGGATTTAGTAAAAATTATCCTCCGTCGCCAAGGCAAAGACTGGCAATGTTTTGATCCGATTACCTTGAAAATTCCGGGGGAAGCGGGAGTAGAACCAGATACTTGTTTTTATATTGATAATAGACAGGCAATTTTAGGCAAAGAGAGAATTGATTTAACTGTTGATCCTCCTCCCGATTTAGCTATAGAAGTGGACTTTACTTCTCTGACTGATGTAGAGGCCTATCAATTGCTGAAAATCCCCGAATTGTGGGTTTATCGTCGGGAAGAATTAAAAATATATCTGTTCAGAGAAGACGGTTATCAAGAAAGCGAAAATAGTCGTCTCTTTCCCGATATAAATATCAAGAAACTTTTTCCCTATTATGTAGAATTAGGCTGGAATCAAGGTTCTAGTCTTGCTTTACGTCAGTTTGAAGCTGTTGTCCTGAAATCGAAGGACTCTCGCTCGGAAATAGCCTCGATCGAATAAAATTCTTTCATCAGTAATCGTAAAAGAGTTTACGATCGAACTCTCGGATAATTTCCGTTTAACTAGGGGAATATAATCGGCTATCTCCATCTAATTTGATCGTAAACTTATCTCTTTTCTAGCTGCCAATAGCATTTCATAATAAACATTCCACTCGAAATAATCCATAGCGTCCCCTAGCTCACCAGAACGAAATCTAGGAGAGAATTCTTCCGAACTCATGGGATATTGATTTTCCTATTGCTTGACACGGGTTTCTAAATCCAAAATTTGAGCGTTAATCTGCCAATTTTCCCGTTGTTCGCTCTGAATTTTCCGATTCAGTAACTCTCTTTCTTCCTCGGAGAGAGAGAGAATGATTCGCGCGAGAGAATCAATCAGTTGGGTGTTCATGGTCGTTAAAATCCGAGATAAGTAGCTGGTTATAATTAAATTTAAAATGGATTTTAGGTTCGATCCCCCCTGCCCCCCTTGATAAGGGGGGGTGCCGATAGGCGGGGGGATCCCCCTTAATAAGGGGGGCATCTGAAAGTTTTCAATACCTACCTACTTAGGATTATTTCCCCTGAGAACTGTAGCAGATTCGATCGAGAACCGCTGCCATAACTTCTAGGAAATAATAGGTGGATGAGGCTGTACCTATCCACCCTAGATATCTAAATCTGCGGGGCTAAATTTCTTGTGAATCTGAGGAAAACCTAACTGTTTAATCACTTGATGTTTGCCTTCTTCCTCAAGGAATTGCAAATTATTATAATTAACCCAGTGAATACAGTTAACTGGACAAGTCTCGATCGCTTCTTGAATAATTTCTTCTTCGTCACCGTCCTGATTATAGACGCGAGAGCGACCGTATTCGCCTTCAATAAAAAAGGTATTGGGGGCAACGTGGGCGCAGTGTTTACAACCGATACAAGTGACCTCATCGACGTAAACCGCTTTCTGGCGCAGTAAACCGCCCAATTCGGGTTCAAAACCGGTGCGATCAGGGGAATCTCTTAGGAATCCCCCTAACTCTGGTTCAAAACCAGAGCGTTCGGGAGAAAAATCAGCCATTAGGCACTCCAACGTTGTACCACTAGACGAATAGAACCATCAGTATTTTTTTCCTGTGCTGCCACCTGAAAACCCTGTTTAGCAGTTTCTGCCAGGATGGTGTGGTAGGCATAACCTTGATTTACTTTTCTTAAAAATCCTTCTACGGTTAGGGGTTGTTGCCAGTATTGCAAATCGGCAACTAACTCGTACTCGTTACCATTCCAGCGAAAACCGATATCGTAATTGTTATCTTGCTCGATTACCACCTCTGCGGTTAAAGTTTGACCTTGATAACCTTTGACGGGGTGAGAACCCTCTTTCCATTCCATACCCATATCGCTCAGGGCGGCTTTTAGGTAGGATAGATCGCGGATTTTGGTTTTGATATTGCTAAAGTGTGACATGGTTTTTCAGTGGCTTAAATAAAGGGATCGGGAAAGATGAAAAATTACCAGTCGCTAAAAGTGGCTGCGTTGCTGACTTTCTCTGACTGGCTGACGGTTTGATGGTAATAATCCGAGGTTTTCTCTTGAGACATCAGCTGCCCGAGTTGTGCCTCGATCGCCGCCGTCACCTCTTGACAAGATGAACCGACTATGCCTGTCACCTTTTCCATAACGCGACCATCGGGATAGATAATAAACTCTAGGCTTTCCATGCTCATAGCTCTTCTCGGCGTGATCTGGGGTTTGCAAAGCTCCCTATCGTTTTAATTTACGATAGTTTGCTAATCGTAGCAATCTGGTTAAAATTTTAGCAAAACTTTATATTACGTCACCTAACCACTTTCATTTTTTGTAAGTTTCCCGTAACTTTTCTTCATCGTCAAGGGCGAACCTTGACCCAGGAGGCACAATTTAACAAAACTACACAAAAAAGACGACCTGAAGCGATAAATTGAAAATAAAGGAGATGCAACGGCGAACCACGACCGCCGAAATAATAGAAGTTTGTCTATAGGAATCCCAACGAATATGAATAAACAAATAGCCAGCGATCGCCTTCGGATCGGTGTTTTAGGTTTTGGTGGTTTGGGACAGGCCGCCGCCAGAATTCTCGCCCCCAAACAGGAAATGCTCTGGACTGCCGCCGCCGATAAAGCTGGTTTTGCTTACCACAAAGACGGTCTAGATGTCAATACCTGTAACAAAATTTATCATGACCGGGGTTCGATCGGTTATCTGGAAAATTACGGCAGTCTCAGCGAGAACAGTATCGAGGAATTAATCAAAACTGCCGACGTAGAAGGCTATTTTCTCGCCTTGCCGAATTTACCCAACAATTTCATGGCCGATATCGCTAAAACTTTCATTCGCTTGGGTTGGCGCGGGGTTTTAGTCGATGCGCTCAAACGTACCAGCGCCATGGAACAAATCTTAGCACTACAAACAGACCTAGAAGCCGCCGGCATCACCTACATGACCGGCTGCGGCGCTACCCCCGGACTGTTAACTGCGGCTGCCGCCCTAGCTGCCCAGAGTTATGCAGAGATTCATAGCGTTAAAATTACCTTCGGCGTGGGAATTGCCAACTGGGAGGCTTATCGTGCCACCATTCGCGAAGATATCGCCCATTTACCCGGTTACGACCCAGAAACGGCGCACCAGATGAGTGACGCAGAAGTGGAAATGCTGTTAAATAAAACCAATGGCATTCTCAGCCTCGAAAATATGGAACACGCAGACGATATTATGCTGGAATTGGCTGGAATCTGTGGACGCGATCGGGTTTCCGTCGGGGGTGTGGTGGATACGCGCAACCCGAAAAAGCCCTTGAGTACCAATGTTAAAGTCACGGGGCGGACTTTTGAAGGCAAAATTTCCACCCATACCTTCACTTTAGGTGATGAAACCAGTATGGCGGCTAATGTCTGCGGGCCGGCTTTCGGTTATCTGAAAGCGGGGGTTTCCCTACATCGTCGCGGTATCTACGGATTATCGACAGCAGCGGAGATTATGCCGCAATTTGTGCGCTAGGGGTTTCTCTGCCGTAAAATAGCTAAAACTTTCGGGAAAATAGCGGGTAAGGGAGCGATCGCTTCTAGGCTCTCTCCCGTGACCGGATGTACTAAAATTAAACGATGGGCGTGGAGTAATTGCCCGGGTAGATTAATCCCGATAGAACGACCTGAACTATAGAGGGGATCCCCAAGAATCGGATGACCGATATGGCTGCTATGAACGCGAATTTGATGAGTTCTGCCAGTTTCTAGGCGAAATTCCATTAAGGTGTAGTTGCCTAGTCTTTCCTTGACTTGCCAGTGAGTGACGGCATTTCTACCGCCTTTTTCCACGGCAATAATAGCCATCTTTTGGCGATCGCTGCGGTGACGACCGATCGGCAGATCAATTGTACCTGTTTCGCTTTTGGGGACACCGTGGACGAGGGCGATGTATTCCCGGCGGGCAGTTTTGGTTTTTAATTGTGCCTGTAGGTGTTGATGGGCCTGGTCGGTTTTGGCAATAACAATCGCACCCGTGGTATCCTTATCTAAGCGGTGGACTATACCGGGGCGTTGAATTCCACCAATTCCGGCTAAATTTGGGCAGTGATGCAGTAAAGCGTTGACCAAGGTTCCCGATTCGTGGCCGGGAGCCGGATGAACCACTAAATCAGCAGGTTTATTGATAATAATCAGATAGTCGTCTTCGTAAAGAATATCAAGCTCGATCGCCTCGGCGGTTAATTCGAGGGGTTGACTGTCGGGAATGGTAATCTTTAAGCGATCACCTTGACCAACTTTAGTATTTTTATTAGTGCAAATTTGACCATTTAACTGTATATATCCCTGTTCTATCAGTTTTTGCAGCCTCGATCTCGATAAATCGGGCAAGTGTGACCCCATCCAAGCATCTAAACGTTCTTTTTTTCCCGCAACTTCTAAGTTTAATTGGTTCATCGGTTTTTAGTGATCAGGGTGTAGGGTGTGGGGGAGAAGGGAGGGGGGCAGGGTGTGGGGAGTGGGAAGTGGGGTTTTACCAGTTTTGAGGTGGCCAATTACCTAATTTTCAGGGAAAAAGTGCCTAAATTTCCCCCCGATCACTCCCAGATCCAGTACTTTTTGATTGACAAAAGGTCTAAAAGTCTTACCCAACAAGGTTTTTAGATTTATTCAGCCAGCCCTAAATAAAAATAATCTCCTGACTCCTGATTACTAGACCTCTTGCATAAATCCGAAAACAAACGATAGAAACAATAATAGGAGGGACTTTCAGTTAATTATTTATTAGTAGTTGATAATCTTCAAAAATGTTGCTGTACAAGGATCGACTTAAGACTTTTGCAAGAGGTCTACTGACTCCTGATTACTGATTACTGATTACTGATTACTGAATTGGTCTGCCCCGGTAACGAATATCTGCATTGTTATTATCTTCGGTTTCGAGGACGATCTCGAATTCTTCTACAAAGGAATCAAGAAAGGGATTAGCTGCGGGATTTAAGAGAGGAGTTTCGGGGGTGGGGTTAGAGATAGGGAGAATTTTTTGTAATTTTGAGCGAGTTTTCTGGATTTCTACCTCTAACAATCCCGTGATCGTTTTGCCGGTTTTCACTAAAAGAAAAGCTTGGTCACTGCAAGGGGTTAAGATCAGATGACCCTGGGGACTGCGAACAGCAATTTGCTCCAGAGCAGACCAGCTTAATTCCTCTTTTGTGTTATTGACAAGATAGAGCATTGTTCCTGCTAAGATTAAGGCACTATTGTGTTCCATGCCGATGGAATCAGTCAAAGGTTGACCCTGGGGAGAAACAAGCATGATCCCCTCAACAGCGAGCGGTTTTTCGGCTAATTCTTGCAGGATTTTGGCAATTTCTACCTGATAATTTGGTTGCCTAGGTAAGGTATTTTTAGAGTTATCATCGTCATTATCGGTGGGATGTGGTCGTTCTTTGGTTTCTTTCGAGGAGATAAACCATTGCAGGGGTTTTTCTTCCCGCAGTTGCCGGTGGCTAAACAGACGAATATCTTTAGAAAGTTTAATCCCTAATTCAAAGGCATTTGCCTGATAATTGTCGGCTAAAATTACGGGGTCAAGGGAGATTTTAGCCTCATCTCTGTAAATACGTTTTAGGGGGCCTGCTTCTAGACAGGCAAGGATTTTAAACAGTTGTTTCGAGTCGAGTAGTTCCTGTAAATAATAACAATGAAAGTAGGGGATGTCCCCACGATCAAATTCATCCTTACCATCGTTAATTAACCAACCAAAGAGGGTGTTATGGAAGTCAATTTGATAGATATAGACTCCTTTAAATTTCCTGTCTGGAGGATTATAGGTGTCCCATAACTGAGAGACTATATGTTGATAAAAAAACTGTTGAATCCCTAGGGGGACATTGACACTAGCGATATATTTAAATCCCAGTTGTGAGAAACTGCTATAAATCAGTTGTTCAACGAGCAAGGACATGATCTGTAACCTTTAAGCACTTTTGTGGGCTATTATAAATAATTTTCACACAATTGTGTCTTGTTTCTAGTTTTTGGGGAGATATTTGACGGCATTTCTCCTCAAGATGAACTGTCACCTAATTTGGTGCCGACTCCCCAAAACGAAAACTTCACACCTCACCATTAAGATGACTGTTATAAGGCAGTCAGCAGATTTTTGAGAGATTTTTTTACTAATCTTGCTGCAAATGGATCGGATATAGTGCTAGTCATTTAGGAAAAGTTTACCAGTTGTTGATCGATTTGAGACAATAACCAAGATAGGGAGTCCAAAGCTTGATTTGCTTGCAGTGTGCCTTGCTGGGAATCAATTAAAACTGTTGAGTAAAAAAAACGGTGATTAACTTTTTGCTCTCGCAGTTTTTGCTCTAATTCTTGGACTTTGAATTGTAGGTTTTGCCAGCTTTTTTGGTCAGAGACAACTAGATCGCATTTGCTGATAATAATGCCTAAATTAAACCTAGTTTTATTATGGTTAATTATCTCGATCAAGGTTTGAAAAATTCTCGGGTAATTATTATGCTTGTCTGAATCATTTAATAAACTTGCTGCTTCTAAAAACAGTAAACAAGCATTAGCCTGTAAAGCCATATTGACAAAGGCTAAATTATAGATTTGACAACTTTCTCCCGGTATATCCCACCAGCGAATTGTCGCTATTTTATCCGATTGATCACCGCTTTTTTTCTCTAAACTAAAATCAAAGTTACTGATTTTTAAAGTGGCGGGGGGATATTGACCTGTTCTAGCGACATAATTGAGAATTTTTTCAATATCTTCTTCGCTTTCTTCCTCTTGATATCTGAAGACAATATTAGCCGGATTTCCCGAAGTTGCTTGATTTTTGAAAGTCTGATAAGATGCCGCTAGGAAAACTGTTTTTCCTGCTCCTCTTTGACCGATACTGAGAACTGTATAAATTTTGTTTTCTTGGCTAAGATTTTCCTGATTGTTAGTCATTTTAAAACCTCTAAATTGAATGAAAAAACTTTTGCTGCGATGATTGTGTCTCTCAAGCAAACACAGACAAGAAAAATTGACTTGAGATTAGTTAATCTCCTTAGCTCAACAATCCCCTGCTACACTCTTGTAGTTATGCTGTCTGGAAAGATGATCGAGAAAGCTTATTAGTCATCTAATTAAGATGATTATATTTGTTTTGTCTGATCGGATCATCCCGGTTAGCCAAATCTTCACACAAAGTTACTATTCTAATAGTAATTGAACTTGCTCTCGGTGCTTGAGATGGAAATCTTGGGATTAAATTTTCCTGATTTTTAACGACAAAAGCCACGGTAAGTAGGGAGGCACAATTATTTGTAGGATGGGTTAGCGGTAGCGTAACATGAGCGGGCGTTGGGTTTCATGCTTCAACCCAACCTACGTTCATCTTATATTTAATTCCACCCACCCACTTAAATCCGTAGAGATTTTCTGGGTGTAGTTCTAAGTGATCTCATAGATAAAATAATAAACATACCCTAAAGCCCTCTGGTAAATGATCGATATAACTTGTTTAACACAAACGATAATTTTTGTCAATCTTTTTGTCAATTTAATTCCCTGATTCTCAAATAAAAACTATCGCTATTTACCAAAAACTAGAGAGACGTTGTTATAATCAACGTCTCTAGATCAGACTAAGCCAAGCTGTTTTAAACAGAGGATTGCTCACTAATTAACCGAATTATTGCCCACTTTAGTCAACGAAAATGCCATTTAAAACTCCTGAAATGATCGAAACCACGATCGAACCGAATAAAGCAGCAAAAAATGATTTTACCTCAAAGCCACGGATAAAATAGGAGGCTAAAGAAAAGGAAATGGCATTAACCACAAAAATAAATAACCCTAGGGTCAAAATAGTTAAAGGCAGGGTAAAAAGAATCAACAGGGGTCTAATAATAGCATTAATTAAACCCAAAGCGACAGCAGCTATCAAAGCCACGGTAAAATCTTTAATTTCTATACCGGGTACTATTCGCGCTGTAATCAATAAAGAGACGGCGGTAATCAACCAACGGAGGAAAAAAGATAACATAAGCCCATCCATCTAAGATAGTTCATCCTCATCTATTTTAATCGCCATCGCCCCTTAAAGGGGCGACAGTTTTCAGGAGATGGCAGCGAAAACCGACATTGACTGCTGCCGCTGCTCGAAAACCAGAGCGGGAACATAAGTAGCTGGTTATAATTAAATTAAAAATGGATTTTAGGTTCGATCCCCCCTGCCCCCCTTGATAAGGGGGGTGCCGATAGGCGGGGGGATCTGACACTGATAATAAACAGGAAGATTCCCTCGGACTATCACCCCCCAGAAAGAGGCAGCACTCAAGATGATATTTAGAAAAAATTTTAGCCAAAGCCAGCAAGTAGAAATCGGTAAAACGAGAATTATTCAGGGAGCAACTGGCTTTTTAATGCTAATGAGTCTGCTTTCTCTCCTCTTAGCGCCACCTAGTTTAGCATCTCCTGAGCCACCTAATTCGGTTATCGCCGCCACCCGTCAAGATTTGAGTCGGAAAACCAAGATATCGGTTAATCGCTTGCAAATTCAAGCAGCACAACCACAAACCTGGCCCGATGGTTGTTTAGGATTAGCTAAACCGGGAGAATTCTGTACTCAAGCACTGGTGCAAGGATGGCGAATTATTCTGACTGATAACCAAAAAACTTGGGTTTATCGCACCGATAGCAGCGGCGCTAATCTTCGCTTAGAAAAGTAAATTTCTTTGGCTCTTTTCCGGCTGCTTTTTCGGCATCCTCAAAGCAGCGCTGTCCTGTCCGTTGGGTGATGAAAATCGGCTTAGAATGGCTCTAGGGTTTGTTTAAAGAATCTAGTCGTCTCTGGCAACGCTATTTAATTAATAATCCCAGTTTTTTGCTTTTTTTTGCCCTACAACTCCTGCGAGACTGGGAAAAGTAAGAAGTAATTCGGTCATCAGTCCTCAACTATCGTTAAGATGGATAGGAGAAGGTAAAGTTTTATATGTCCCCTTCAACTGCGTTTAGGAGTTCCTGCTAAAGATGACACAAGCTACTCAGATTCAAGGAAAAGGAATTTTACTCAGTGAGGCTGCCCTCAAACACCTTACCATGCTCAAAGAGCAACAGGGCAAGGATTTATGTCTGCGCGTGGGTGTGCGTCAAGGTGGTTGTTCGGGAATGTCCTATATGATGGATTTTGAGCATCCTAGCAATATTGGCCCCCAAGATGAGGTTTTCGATTACGATGGCTTCAAAATTGTCTCTGATAAAAAAAGTCTGCTCTATCTCTACGGTCTCATGTTAGATTACAGCAACGCGATGATCGGCGGTGGGTTCCAATTCACTAATCCCAACGCCAGTCAAACCTGTGGCTGTGGTAAGTCTTTTGGCGTTTAATTATTTCTCTGGGGTGATACCTTTCACCTCCGCCTCCCAGAGGCGATTTTTTTTGGCCAAAACCCTTGACAAAATCGGAGACTTGACATATACTTTTTGTATAATGGGAATCCGTGCCTGCCTGCGAACCCTTCATTTTTAGGCTAGATACCCTGCTCTGAATCAGAGACGATAATAATCTGAGGAAAACTTTTTAGACATCAAGAGGGGTTTTTGCTGAGATTCCGCAAGGTACGATTGACAAAGCTGAGGTAGTCGTCAATTTCTTCGTAGGCATCGAGTTCTTGCTTTTGTGCGGGGGTAATTGCTGATTCTTTCTCTAGTTGGAGTAATTCTTCAATCCGAGTCTGAACGGCAGTGGAGGCTCGAAATATAGCAACTCCATCTTCTAATTCTAGGCAGACGGCTCCCTCTCTGGCTAGGGCAGAGGGCAAGTGATTGAGTTTAGGGATTGCTTGGGGGGTCATTTCAGTTACCAGTTATCAGTCATCGGTGACTACCAAGGATTTTAATTTTTATCCCCATTATCGAAAATTTGGGTTAAAACCCCGTCCTTTTAGGACGGCTTTAAGCTACAATGGAAAAAGCGATAACCAAGCTAAAAACTGAACCTTGACAACAGATAGTAGGGGGTTTTGTTCAGAAAAGAATTCAAATTCGGCCTTGAACGAGTAAAACTTTCTAGGAAATAAGGTTGAACATTAGATTTTTTCGACTTGTTCAAAGTGGCCGGAGGGCATTCGGACACTCAAAACGGACGGGTCGAAAGAGTCAGACTTAAGCAATTAAGCCCACATTCCGCACCCTCAACTGTCACATAAGCTGTCCCCCGCCAGAGACTTGAGTAAAAATACTTAGCTGGTGAAGGTTTTCTCGGTGGCCGCTAGGGGGGCTTTGAGACCCTAATTATGAAAAAATAGGAATTGTTGGAAAACTGAGGCGAGTGGACTGTTCGACCATGAATCAATCAACAGAAATTGAAGTCAAAAATCTAGACCATCTGGGATTAGTAGCCGGAATTATCGATGAAATAGGAATCGTTGAAATTATCAACGAACAAGTCTCAATTGAGCGAGGAGAAATTGTCACAGCGGGGCAAGTCGTGAAAGCAATTATCCTGAATGGATTGGGATTTGTCTCCCGAGCCTTGTATTTATTTCCTCAATTTTTTGAAGATAAAGCAACCGAACATCTGCTGGGAGAAGGCATCGAAGCAAAACACCTGAATGATGATAAAATTGGTCGAGTAATGGACAAACTTTATCAACTGGATGTTTCGGGTATTTTCCTACTCATCAGTTTAGCCGCCGTGAAAAAATTTGGTGTAGCAACCGAGAACTCCCATTTAGATTCGACTTCTCTATCAGTAGAAGGAGAATATAAAAAGGAATACCCAACAGTAGAAATCCTGAAATCAGGAGCAGTGGGAGAAGAAATTGAAACCAGACAACAGCCAATAAAAATTACCTACGGATACTCCCGCGACCGAAGACCTGACTTAAAACAATTTATGATTGACTTAATCGTAAGTGGGGATGGAGATGTACCTTTATTCCTGAAAGTAGGGGACGGAAATGAAGCGGACAAAGCGGTTTTTGGTCAAATCGCCCGAGAATTTAAAAAACAAGTTGACTTTGACAGTTTAATAGTCGGCGATAGCGCCCTCTATAGCAAAGAGAATTTAAAACTAATGAAAGAAATGCGTTGGTTGTCTCGAGTACCATTAAGCATTAAAGAGGCTCAAGAGTTAGTCGATAGCATCTCAGAAAAAGAGTTAACCGATTCAGAAATACCGGGTTATTCCTGGCGGGAAACAAGCTCTAACTATGGGGGTATAGAACAAAGATGGTTGCTAGTTGAAAGTCAAGCTAGACAAGAATCAGACTTGAAAAAATTAGAGAAAAAAATCGAGCAAGAAAAGAATTCTGCCCAAGAAAAAATCCGGCAACTATCCCGAAGAGAATTTGAGAATAGAGCGGTGGCGTTGGCGATAGCCAAAGGATTATCTGACTCCTTAAAATCTCATCAGTTAACGGAGATTAAAGTCAATCTCATTCCGCCTGAGTCCCAGGGGTCAAAACTCAAATCAAAAGACGATTTACCCTCTCAAAGCTATCAAGTTCAAGCCAAATTAGAGTTGAATTTGGCAGCGATTGAGAGGCTAAAGAAACGAGCAGGACGATTCGTTTTAGCAACTAACGATTTGGAGAAACAACGATTGAGCAGTGAGGATATACTCAAAAAATATAAAGGGCAACAAGCTCCGGAAAGAGGATTTTCTTTTCTCAAAGACCCCTGCTTTTTTGCCCACAGTGTCTTTCTCAAATCTCCCCATAGAATCGAGGTCATGGCCATGCTCATGGGCTTGTGCCTGCTGGTTTATACTATTGGTCAAAGACAACTTCGTTTAAGTTTAAAACAGCAGGAGACGGGACTGAAAAATCCGTTGGGTAAGTTAACTGACCGACCGACGTTACGCTGGATATTTCAGTGCTTTCAAGGGATTCATCTCGTCCGTATTCAAGACAATCAAAAGATTAGCAACTTAACGGATGAGAGGCGCAACATTTTGAGATTTTTTCCCAAACCTTGCCAAGAATATTATCTCTTATCTTGACCAGATGGATTGACTTCAAGGGGTGACAAAACAAAGCGAGCAACTGGAACATCTCCCCCTAGATGTTAAGTCTGATTGCCTAGTCATTCTCAACAAGCACTGTTTATTGAGAATGACCGGGGGAACTCTGAAATTTTCGGCTTAGTTGCCGGCAGCTTGCCGCCAACTCACTCCTCTAGATAAGTATTTTGACTCACGCCCCTTCCTCTTTTGAGACGTTGTGACACTTAGGGTGCGGAATGTGGGATTAAGCGTTTTTCGCTATCTGCGTCAACCCCGTTGACGCGACCACCCTAAAAAAGTGGCGTGGTGAGGAATCGCCGTCCGTTTTACGGCGGCGAGGATGTCAATATACCTACGGCTGTGGTAAGTCTTGGCGATTTTTTTTTGCCAAAACTCTTGACAAAATCGGAGACTTGACATATACTTTTTGTATAATGGGAATCCGTGCCTGCCTGCGAACCCTTCATTTTTAGGCTAGATACCCTCAATGTTAGGATAATCGGCCATGTCAGGACAAACGGGCAATAAACCACTTTTTTCTCAACACTATCTTGAGCATCGGCTGCCGGATTCTGGGGAATGGCAAGAGGATGTATCGGTGGCATTTGGCCGCTTAGAGAGTCTTTATCAACAAAAAAAGGCGATTTTGCCGACTCTTAACGAAGCGCAAACGGAAGCAGAATTAATACAACCGATTCTAGAAATTCTCGGTTTTAGTTATATACCGCAGGTAAGCAGTAGGGGAAAAGGAAGGTCAGAAAGGCCAGATTATGCCCTATTTGCCACAGAAAATGACCGTTATCAAGCCTATGCTCTCCAGAATAATGAAAGAGCCTTTTATAGTCAAGTTTTAGCGATCGCTGAGGCCAAATACTGGCAACGTTCTCTTAGTGACGTTTCTAAGAATGATCAGCGAGATATCTGGAAAAATAGTAATCCTTCCTTTCAGATCACCAATTATCTGACGGGGACGGGAGTAGATTGGGGTATTCTCACTAATGGTCGAGAATGGCGCTTATATTATCGTCAAGCGTCCTCCACAGCCACGGAATTTTATCTAGTGGACTTGATGGAACTATTAGAAGGGGGAGACCGGCAAAAATTTCCGTATTTCTGGTTATTTTTCCGTCAAGAGGCTTTTATTAAGGATATTCACGGTCAGAATTTCCTTGAACGCGTCCGGGAGGGGAGTACCACCTATGCCACCAGAGTGGGTAACGAGTTAAAAGAGTTAGTCTTCGATCGCATTTTTCCCGATATTTCTCAAGGTTTTGTATCATTAAATACAGACATACAGCCAGATTTATTGTATGAGGCGAGTTTATCCTTGCTGTATAAATTATTATTTCTGCTCTACGCAGAAGCGCGGGACTTGCTGCCGGTGAGGGGAGACTATCGTGATTACAGCTTATTGCAAAAGACGCGAGAAATTGCCGTTAAAATCGATCGTCAGCAGGCCTTTAGTGGCACCTCGACGGGAATATACGATGCTCTCCTCAGTTTATTTCGCATTGTCGATCGAGGGGATGCTAATTTAGCCGTACCTCGTTACAACGGGGGTTTATTTGACATGGAAGAAGGCCGGGTGAATTGTTTTCTCGGTCAATATAAGTTATCCGATGCGGTTTTAGCGCCCATTTTAGACAAGTTAGCACGTTTTGAGGGACAGCCGATCGACTATAGTTTTTTAGGTGTGCGACAGTTAGGATCAATTTACGAGGGATTACTGGAATATCGCATCGTGATTGAGGGGGAATCGGTGCATCTGGAAAATGATCGGGGAGAAAGAAAAGCCACCGGTTCCTATTACACTCCCGATTATATTGTTAAATATATTGTCAGTCATACCCTCAAACCAATTTTAGAGCAAAGAGCGCGACAGTTCGGGGATGTGATGACAGAAATCGCCACCCGAAGACAAGAAAGCAGCGATAGACGTTTAGGAAATCTCAGTCAGCAGGGATTAGAAAAAGAGCTACAACGCTTAGAAAAAAAAGCGATCACCACCTTACTTGATCTTAAACTCTGTGACCCCGCCATGGGAAGCGGACATTTTTTAGTAGAAGCAGTGGACTATCTCACCGATGAGTTAATCCAAATTCTCAATCTTTATCCCGAAGATAATCCCGTTTTAACCATGTTGGAAACCACCCGACAAAATATTATCGACAATCTCCGACAACAGGGAATTATTCTCGATTCTCCCACCCTTGAACCCACGCAATTATTACAGAGAGTGGTGATGAAGCGCTGTATTTATGGGGTGGATATCAATCCGATGGCTGTAGAATTGGCCAAAGTTAGTCTCTGGTTACATTCTTTCACAGTGGGCGCACCTTTGAGTTTTTTGGATCATCATTTGCGTTGTGGGAACTCTCTGATCGGAACTACCGCTAAGGACGCAGAAGCCGCTATGATCGAGGAAGAAAGTGGTCAATTAACTCTTTTAACTGGCCCTTTTGTTGGGTTACTTCGGGCCGCGGAAATTATGCGGGGAATTAGTACCCTCAGCGATGCGACTTTTGCCGAAGTGGAAGCAAGTGAACAGTTATTCCGTGATTTTGATAGTCAAGCTAAACCCTACAAGCGTTTATTAGATGTTTTCCTTTCTCGCTTTTTTGGGGTTAAAACTGCTATCGAGTTTCTGCAGCGCTACGGTGGCAATATATCGGCAATTAATTGGGATAAGTTACCCCGTTCAGATCAAGGAATTTTAGACCAGGCAGCTAGTTTATATAAAAGTAAGCGCTTTTTTCATTGGGATCTGGAATTTCCTGAAGTTTTTATCGATCTTGATTCCGCTTCTTGGAAAGATAACCCCGGTTTTGATGCAGTAATCGGTAATCCTCCTTATGTTCGACAAGAAGGATTAAAAGATATTAAACCCTTTCTAAAAGAAAATTATCAATCTTTTCATGGAGTTGCCGATTTATACGTTTATTTTGTCGAAATGGGGTTACTATCCTTACAGCAAGGAGGTCACTTGGGTTTGATTATATCAAATAAATTTATGCGTGCTAATTATGGAACGAAATTAAGACAATTTCTAACCCAGCAAACAACTATAAAAGAAATTATCGATTTTGGAGAATTGCCTGTTTTTTCGGAAGCGGCAACTTTTCCATCTATTCTACTGATTGAAAATAATATTGTAGGTCAACAAAATGTTTTAATATCAAAGATTAAGTCTCTCAAATTCAATAGTTTAATTGATGTGATTAATGATCTGTCATATTATGTATGTGAAAATAGCTTGTCTGTGGAAGGTTGGTCGTTAGCTAAAAATCAGATTGCTACAATTGTCGAAAAATTACAAAAAAAAGCTGTTTTTCTGAGTGAATATGTAAACAATCAGATTTATCGTGGAATAATAACAGGATGTAACGAAGCATTTCTTATTGATCAATATACCCGTAGTAAATTAATTGAATCTGATCCAAAGTCAGCAGAAATAATTAAACCGTTAGTAGTAGGTGACGACATTAGAAAATATGAAATTAATTATCAAGAAAATTTTTTGATATTTACTCGGCGTGGTATTAACATTAATGAATATCCAACTATCAAAAAACATTTAGAAAAATTTAAAAGTAAATTAGAACCTAAACCAGAACTACATTCAGGAAGTTGGCAAGGAAGAAAAGCTGGTAATTATAAGTGGTATGAGATACAAGACACTGTAGATTATTGGACTTTTTTTGAGCATCCTAAAATTATATATCCTGTTATTGCAAGTTCCTCTCGTTTCATGCTTGATAATCAAGGTTATTTTCCCAATGATAAATGTTTTATTATCCCTTGTTCTGATTTTTATCTTCTTGCTTTGCTTAACTCAAAGTTGCTTTTTAATGTTACTAAACTCATGGTTTCTGTTTTAGGTGATGAGGATGCTGGAGGTAGACTTGAACTTAGATCGATACATTTACAAAATATCCCCATCCGAAAAATATCTTTTAACACCAAAAGCGATCGCCGTCAACAGTGTTTAGAGAAACTTATCAAAAGTTATCAAGAAAAGCAAGAGATATTAAAAGAAATCGAGGAACATATTAGGAGAGAGGAAACCGATATAGTCCATGATATTCTGGCCTACTTAGCAGAACAGATGATCGAGATAAATCGGGAAAAACAAAAAGAAATCAAAAGCTTTTTAAGATATTTAGAGAGAATAATCGGCAGTGCGATCGATAATTTAACCAACAAATCAAAAATCCAAAACTATCTCGGTGACTACCAAAAAAGCGAACCTCATCTTAGCTTGGATCAACTGTGGGAGATACTGAAAAAGAACAAAAAGAAAATTACCGTTAACTTACTTGATCGTCAAATACAGGAAACCCTAGAAAAAGAATATCAAACCAGTCTAGATAAACTTTTGCCCCTAAAACAACAATTAAGCGCCACCGATGAATTGATCGATATAATTGTTTATAAACTCTATGGATTAAGCGAGGAAGAAATTAAAATTATTGAAGGGAGAGAGTGAAAAAAGAATCAGCTGCCTGCGTATTTAAATTACTTGTTGAGATACAGATACCCGTTGAGGCGGTATAACCGTTAAATTTACGGCCAATCCTGACTCGTATCGCAGAGGAAATGGTCGGCCATGATGTTCTCGAAGGTGAAGGGACAGTGAGAGGGAAAAGTCCGTATCGGTAAATCCGTCTCGCGTAAAGCCAAATCCACTCCGGCCTCGAAAGCATCGGATAAAGCCGTCGGTATCCGGGATTTTAAACTAGGATTGCCCTCTAGATGCCGTCTGATCCCTCGTCTCTGTTCTCTAATCGTCAAAAACCAGCTGCGAGAACGTTTATCTGGCTGATATTCCCATTTGAGAAGATGTCCTACCAAAACGGTTAGACGGCTCACCAGTTCTCGATATTCTTGTTTACCCAAGGAAATGATTTCCTCCCGTAAGTTTTGCCAGTCCAGAGCTTCTACCTGTCGGTTGGCCAGAGCTTTCGCTTGTAGCTCTGTCCACCCATAGAAGTCGGATTCATACAGGGAATTCGCTTGATCTTTCATATTGGAACTTTACCTAAAATGTCGGCTGGAAGGAACCCTGGAGATGACAGGTTCCGCCAGTATAGAACAGCGAAGCACGATCAAAACGACAGCAGTTTGGCGATATTTGAATAGGCGTACTGACTCCGCACCGGATAGTGAACATTTACCGTAGCCGTGATGTTGACGTTGGACTGACGCTCGAATACCATCACGATGTCGGAGCCGCCGAAGAGGAAAGTCGAGATCATCTCGCCCTTCGACACCGTTTTTCCCACCACCTCCTGGCGCACCTTCTCGTTGATCAGTGCCACCTGCTCATCATAAGATCGCCCCTTCTTTTCCTGTTGGGTAAGACGGATAAGTTCCTGCGTCCCTGGTTTGACGAAGACAACGGAGGATACTTGTGCCATTCCAATGGGCAGTACGGCGATCTTGCCGATAGCGGTTTCCAGGACAAAAAGCCCACGGCACTGCACAAACTGATAGTCTGTGGCATCCTGTGCATCCAGATAACGGTGCGGCATGGCCACGTTGGCCAAGGATGAGTTTTCATCGGCACGTCCCTCAGCATCGAGTAGGTCAAGTTGGACATCCAGGTAAACCTGTCCTGGGATAAATTTAGCCTCAATTATCCTGCCCGCTGCCGGGGCGTGCTGCCGGTGATAGTCGAAGACATTGAGAAAGCTGTGGACGAGAATGCCGCCCTCGAAATCCTGGGCATACTCGGAACCCTTTAACAGTTCTGGGATAGGCCATTCGACGTGCTTGACCACGATTGAGGACTGTGCGGGCATCGGCTCGCCCGCCGGAGTGGTGATAGTCCATTGGCCGACGAAAGTGGACTCGGCTGGGAAGACAATAATCCGAGGATCGTCTGGCTGGGCGACTGGGCGCTGTCGATCGATATCCTTGAAAGTTCTGGAAAACCACTCGTTGAATGTCTTGTAGTTCTCGATCCCGTTTTCGCCCCCATTGTAGTCCTGGTAGGTATATTCCGGCCCGAACTTATAGGTTACGAGATGGTTGGCCGATTCGGGTGTGTCGAGAAATTCGCCCCATTCGACCGCAAATTCCCGAAGCCAGAGGGATAGCGGTGTTAGATCCTCGCCGGTAAAGGGAGCGATGGGGCTTTGCAGGGAGACGAGTTCGGGTTGGTTGAAGTAGTAATAGAACTGCGTCAGGTGCAGATAATCTGTGCGTTCATGGTAAATGTCGCCCTGCCATTCCCAGACCCGCAACCCGGGGATCCACGTTACCAGGGCATCGATGTAATAGTAAAATTGGTAGAGGTTGTGTATCCGATCGAGTTCGGGGATGCGCTGTTGTCTTACTGTCCAGATCGCGCTCTGGAAGGCTCCCCCATAGGCGTAATCGTCGATGAGCTTTTTAAGTTTCTTTGTGATCGGCTGCTTCGGCTCGTACACTGCGCTATCGGGGGGTAGCTCTTTAAGGAATTTCGGCCCCTGGGGGATTGACGATGAAACTCCCTGCTCGTTCAGGTGCTGGGCCTCCCGCGCCGACACCGCTTTCCATTTCAACCGGCCATAACTCTGGTTGTGATTTGTGTTCATGCCATTTTCCTCTTGTTGAATATCAAACTATCTATCTAAAATCTCCACAGACAGGGCCGACATTCCGCACATCTTCATATACTTTTATATATTTTTACATTCCCCAAGATGTTTTGACGAAAAACCTTCATTGTATAAACTACTATTAAGAACATTTTCAATAATTGATTTTTTCTGAGAAAAAAATTTACAATTCTTCACCTTAATAAAAAATCCATCATTGTAGCTATAATCCTGATTGGCAAAGGTTTCTCAGCAATAGATTAGTAAAAATTATCAATTGAATGTTAAGAAGTGCAGAAAGTGAGTCTAGTTGCCTGAGATAATATTAGGTCGAGGTCTATACCTAATACTAAATCCGTTGAGTATAGGCTACATATCAGGATAGGCACTCATGCAAAAGGGAGAATAAATAATCAGTTTTTAATAACCAAATTTAGTAAGTAGGTAGGTGTTAAAAGTTGTCAGACACCCCCCTTATCAAGGGGGGACTAAGGGGGGATCAGCACCCCCCTTATCAAGGGGGGCAGGGGGGATCAGAGGCAAAATCTATCTTCAATTTAATTATAACTACTTACTTATAATCTCTCTTTTTTGCCAAAAATAATTTCCCTTACATATCTTTATTTTTGCTCAGGTTAATTTTCGGTGATTGCTAAGTATCTAAGCACAATTAATTACACATCTAAGCCACTACCCCGTCAGACTTCTGATGTGAGGAAACAGTGAACTGAAAACTCAAATCCGATCCCTAATAGCTGTATCCCGTCTCCCGTCTCCCGTCTCCCGTCTCCCGTCTCCCGTCTCCCGTCTCGGAGTCTCCTGTCTCGACTAGGAAATTAATTTTGCACGACTACTTATGAGATTACAACATCTGCTCGAAAACTTGACAGACGCGGGGTTGAAAGCGCTGACGGTGTTTTATTTTTAAAAAAGGGCGCGTAAATTCGAGATAACGAGGGTATAAACCGGAAGTATCGATGACTCGAATCGATCGCAATGTGCCTAATTCTAATTCCTTTTGAACCATCAATTCGGAAATCCCGGCAGCTGCCGAACTATTCTCGATGATTGCTTTCACCATTTCTCCCGTATTTAACAGCAAAGTCACCTTTAATGTCCGTAAATCGATGCCCCAATTCTGTAACGCTTCCTCGAATCTTTGTTGAGTTCCCGATCCCGATTCTCGCATTACCCAAGGGGTTTCCACTAATTCGGGTAATTCGATCGCCTCTCTTTTATACCAGGGATGAGAACGTCCGACAATAATTAATAGGCGATCGCTGCCGACGATCTCCTGTTCTAAACAATGTGTTAAATCACTCTTGACTTCTCCCTCGATTAATGCTAGGTCAAAACGTCCGTTAGCCGTACCCAGACAGATTTCTTCCGTATTAGCTAGGGTGCAATTGATCTTAATTGCCGGATAGCGCTCCTGAAAATCGCTAATTTTTGCCGGCAGCCAATAGTTACCAATAGTCAAACTCGATCCTAATTGTAGTTCTCCCCGTTGCAAGTCGTTGAATTCCGCTAATCCCCTTTCTGTCAAAGTCACCTGGGTGAGAATGCGTTGCGCTTCTAATTGCAATAAACGTCCTGTTTCCGTGATCTCGATGTGACGACCGACGCGGTGGAATAATTTCACCCCGTATTCACTTTCTAGAGAGGCAATGGCGGCACTGACGGCCGGTTGGGTGATATATAAAGCTTCTGCTGCTTTGGTGAAGTGGAGATGTTCGGCAGTCGCTAGAAAGATTTCCAGTTGATCTAGGGTCATTCTGGCCATGGCAAGGGGTTTTCCGTCTCTATTGGTCTTTCCATCATTTTAATTTATTAAATCAACAAGAAAGAATATTTGATTTTATTAATGGCTCTTTCTAGAGTAGAAGTAGGGCGATCGAGATCAGAAGACCCGATTAAGGAAAAAAATCCCATGACTACCATGATTACTGCCATATCCACAGCAATAGCGGCCTTTATTGCCACCAATCTCGATGACATCCTGATTTTGACGATTCTTTTCGCCCAGGTCAATAAACTTTTTCGCCGTCGTCATATCGTTATCGGTCAGTATTTAGGCTTTATACTGCTTATTTTGGCGAGTTTAACTGGCTTTTTCGGGAGTTTCTTGATTCCGGCTCAGTGGATTCGTTTTCTCGGTCTTTTGCCGGTGATTGTCGGGATTCGGACTCTCTGGCAGCGAGAAGAAACCGAGACGGATAATAATGTGGAGGTGGCTGTAGAATCAGCACCGTCTTCTCCTTTGCTGGCCTGGTTTTCCCCTCAAACCGGTGCTGTGGCGGCAATTACCATCGCCAATGGTAGTGATAATATCGGCATTTATCTGCCGCTGTTTGCTAGTAATACCTGGCCAAATTTAGTCACTATCGTCAGCGTTTTTCTGATCTTGGTGGGTGTTTGGTGTTTTACTGCTCATCAGTTGACTAAATTACCGGCGATCGCTAATTTAATTACCAGTCACGGCAGCCACTTTGTCCCCTGTGTGTTGATCGGTTTGGGTGTGTTTATAATCAAGGAAAGTCTTCCCCTGGCTTTCTTGGCCCTATCCTTAAGCTATGGATGGGCGCTTCTCCAGCAGCAAGCAGAATCTATTTAGGGTTTGCGGCAAAAAGTTTTTCCTGGGGGCAGGGTGTAGGGTGTGGCCCCCCCAACCCCCCCCGACATCGGGGGGGCAGGGTGTAGGGTGTAGGGTTTTACCCATTTTCAGGGAAAAAGTCCAGGTATTTTCCCCCCGATCACTCCAATGGCCAGTACTTTTGGATTTCAAAAAGGTCTAAAAGTCTTATCGAACAATGTTTTTAGATTTATTCAGCAAACCCTATTTAATTTCTGATTCAATACAAATACATCTAAAAAGAGATTTTAGATTTTTTCCATACCATCTATAACTCAAGTGCCATAGAATAACATCATCTTATCAAGCGGTCAACTTGAAACCGACCCCTAGTCAACTCGATCATGTTATTTTTTCTCAAATCACCAGTGACGGAAAGCAAGACCAGCATTACACCGAAAAAAGTCAATCCCAATCGAGTCCGCGATCATCTGGCCAATGAACGCACCTATCTGTCTTGGATGCGAACAGCGATCGCATTAATGGGTTTTGGTATGGTTATCCTGCGTTTACGGGCCTTTCATCCTCCCCTGGTTCCCCGTCCCGGTTATGGCTGGAAATTAGGCTTAATGTTTGCTTTAGTGGGTTTATTGACCGTATTTTTGACCACGGCCCATTATTTTACAGTCAGACGAGATATAGATGAAGATACCTATGAACCAGCCGATCGATGGGTGGTACTATTTAGTTTAGTGATCGTTATTCTCGGTGCGGGAATTATCTATTTTGTCGCCACCAGTCCCGATCTGTTGATGGGTAGTATGTTGACATCCTCGCCGCCCTAAAAGTGCGGCGATTCCTAAACCTCACGATTTAAGTTTCTGCTTCCACCACCGTCGCATACCACAGTTAAAAAACCATGTACTGTCTTACACAGAGTCCACAGACTTTCGCCCCATTTCAGAAGCCCGATTCCGTGTGTCCCACGGTACGTTGACCGCCTATAGCTTCTTGTACTTGTTGCGCGCGACTTTTTACCCGGCCAAGCTTTTCTGGTCGGAACCCCCTAAGCCGAGTTTTCAAGGTGCTGCGCCGTCCACTTGGTTTTCGAGACTGGCCTTTTAATTCTAACGTAAAGCCAACCTAGAACGGCGGGGTTTCAGACCCAAAATTTCCGATGACCTTCGAGTGAACTCTGGGGATTAGGTGGGTTGGAGTAAGCGCCAACTGACCGTGACTAGAACCGTATAAAGCAGTATTTTTAGGGCATTTTTGGGGAAATATTCCGATAATCTTGCTCCCACTACTACCCCCGGTATCCCACCCAACCAGATGGGAAGTACCAGATTCCAGTCTACTGTTCCTAATCCCAGATGACCGATGGAAGTACAGGTTAAGAGGATGGAAGCTTGCGATAGATCTGTACCGACTAATTTGCGAGAATCAAGCTGAAAAAAGGTCATCAAGACCAATGCAAATAAGGAACCACTGGAAATACTGGTTAAACCGACCAAATAGCCTAAAACTGCCCCCAATATCGTTGTTTTTATCTGACCAGAGCGAGTGGTTAAATCTAATTTTGGCCAGGACCAAGGGGACAAATCGGGAAAAAACAAGGAGATTAGTAGTTCCAGGGCCGCTAGGACAGTCACGATCATCAAGACAAGACCGATGATAGGAGGCAACCATTGATCGAGATTGAGAGAGCTATTCTGCTGAAAATAGCGAAAACCGACTAATCCTAACAGAGAACCGGGTACACTGCCAATTACTAGCCATTTTACCACTTCTAACTCGATCGTTTGCTGTTGCCAGTGACGAACAGTGCCGACCACTTTCATCAACCCGGCCGCTACCACATCGGAACCCACTGCGGTGGTAGCGGGAACCTGAAATACAAAGATTAATAGGGGTGTAATCAAGGATGAACCGCCAATTCCCGTTAATCCCACGACAATTCCGATAAAAAAGCTAAATATTGTCAATAAAGAATAGTCCATTTTTGCCTCAGTTGTCTCTTTTCTCCGGTGTGTTTCTGGTGGTTAAGGGACAAAATTAGTTAATTAAGCCTTTAGAACCGACTAAAAGAGCAAAAAAGAGTATTAGTAAGCTTTTATCGCTGTTTAATCTTTTAGTCTCTGTTTACAACCAGTAATCTCCGAATCGAAACTTAATTTTCTTGCTATCTTGTAAAATGTAAGTGTATTTTAATACGATTGCGATTAAATCATGGTTAAAATACGGTCAAACCCTATACATTTTTTTGCCAGAGGATTACCGTGAGCATCATCATCGAGCGAGTATCGAAAAAATTCGGCACCTTTACTGCTTTAGACAACATCAACCTAGAGATCAAATCGAATCGTCTGGTGGCACTGCTGGGGCCGTCCGGTTCAGGAAAAACCACTCTCCTGAGAGCGATCGCAGGATTAGAACCTCCCGACACAGGCAAAATTATCATCAACGGCAAAGACACAACCCATTTAAATGTCAGAAAAAGGAATATTGGCTTTGTTTTTCAGCATTATGCGCTTTTTAAACACCTGACGGTGCGTCAGAATATCGCTTTCGGTTTAAAGATTCGCAAAGCTGCCCCGGACTACATTCAAAAACGAGTGGACAATCTCTTGAGTTTAATTCAATTGCAGGGATTAGGCGATCGCTATCCGGCCCAACTATCCGGGGGTCAACGTCAACGGGTTGCCCTGGCCCGGGCCTTAGCGGTGGAACCGGAAGTATTATTATTAGATGAGCCTTTTGGGGCCTTGGATGCCAAAGTTAGAAAAGAGCTACGAGTTTGGTTGCGACAGTTACACGAGGAGGTCCATGTCACCAGTGTTTTTGTCACCCACGACCAGGAGGAAGCCATGGAAGTGGCCGACGAGATCGTAATTTTCAATGAGGGTAAAATCGAACAGGTGGGAACTCCCGATCAGGTGTACGATCATCCTGCCTCTGCTTTTGTGATGAGTTTTATCGGCCGGGTGAATGTTTTACCACCGACCTCGGCTGCACTATTCGAGCAGCTCGGAGGGGGTACTAACGGAGTCAAGATTTTCATTCGTCCCCACGACCTAGAAATTCTCTCTTCTCCCAATGGGTCTAGCATTGCGGCAAAAGTCGAGCGTATTATCCATCTGGGTTGGGCCATCGATGTGGAATTAATTCTACCCGATCGCTCTCTCCTGATTGCCCATCTGAATCGAGAACAACTGGATCAACTGCACCTCCAAGTCGGGGAGCAAGTTTATGTTCGTCCTCGGGATGCTCGCGTTTTTGCTTAAAAGTCACCCTTATTGTTAGCACCTGACGGTCGCAGGATGAACGGCGATTATTTCCGGGTAACGGCTAAAATCGTCAACATTAAAGGTCAGAATATGTGTAAGGTCATGAACGCACATGGCTGCTACTAGCTTCGCATCATGTACCTGCACACCCTTGACTGAATAGGTGAAGACTAAGCGTTCCCATTCGGGATAAATAGCGGGCAGATCGTCAATAATGGGAAAAAGTGACTTTAGGCGATCGATTTCAGCCTTGGCTGCGGCCACTGTGCGTCCTAAACCATTTCTATTAATTGGACGGGTGTAAACGTTCCAAAACTCGATTAAATTCTGTGGTGCGATATAGAGTTTTTCTCCTTGTCCCAATAATAGACTTGTCGCACCCACAGCATCGCCATACATGGTGTGATCAGGTTCCGCACTTCGCAATAAGACATTAGTATCAACTAAAAAAGTCACAGGCACTCATCGTCATAGATACTATCGCGACTTACGGCATAGTCGGATAAAAGTGCGCTGCCTCGATCGTGACTACTTGCCCAATCCCGAAAAGCTTGCGCTCGTTCCGTCGATGTTGCCGTCTCGTAGAAAGGTGTTTTTGGCTCTATCAGTTGTTTTAGCATTGTCTCCAAGAGAATTTCTACCTTTTCTGGTGATTGGTGACTAATTCTTGCCAAAATCTCGGCAATTGCCTTTAAATCTTGCTGATGGGCTTTTTTAAAGTCTAGCAGCATTTCCGCTCCCTCCCCATCTAGCGATCGCTGAGAAAAAGGAGTAATTTCCATAGATATTGCTCTCCTTGAAAACCGCTAAAACTTGATTCTGCCATAAAAACTTTTTTTAGAATAGATTGGGATCGACACCGATCGCCCCTTCACCGTCCGCATCTTGCAGGTTAGCACCGTCTAACCGAGCATTAGTGAGATTGGCCTTCTCTAAGTCAGCTTTTTGCAGATTGGCGTTGGTTAAGTTTGCTCCTTGCAGGTTAGCTTTTTCTAAATCTGCACCTAAGAGATTGGCCTTGCTTAAATCGGCTCCCGCTAGGAGAGTTTTGCCGAGGTCGGCTCCCCGGAGGTCAGTCCCTTTGAGATTAGCACCCTGTAGGTTAGTTCTTTCTAGATCCGCTTGACTGAGGTTTGCTCCTTCTAGATTGGCCGAGGACAAGTTTAAATCTTTGAGGCTAATTCCGTTAAAGTCACAACCGACACAGGCGTTAGTTTCCTGTAGTTTTTGCAGATTATCGGCGGCAGCCGGCTCGACCAGAGTAATTTTTGCCGGTACGCCGCCAGTGGGGGTAACGGCCCTAGCGATGGCAGGGTGGAAGCAAGAAAAAACTGTGATTAGCAATAGACAGAAGGCTGTCAGTAGCTTCGGTTTCATCGTTTTTGATCTCCTTGAGTGATCTTTTTGAGTCTCTGTTTTCACTCTAGGCAATGGCTTTAATAAAAACAAATATTCTTTGTTTTCAAATCCATAAATTCCCTTTATGCAAAGCCAAGAAAGTCCCTCGCCCTTTCATCACTTTTATTTATTAAAACGACAATTAATAATATTTGCTTTTATGCTTGTCCCGTACCTAAGATGATAGTGTCCGGCCAAAATCCTAGTCAAGGAGAGCGTTTTCAGCAATCTCGCCATCGATCGCAAGCTCAAGAACTTGACCTTAGATTTATACCGACAAAAAAATAGTCAAGAATCCTAGCAGGAAATACCAAGACGCATCTACAACGTCATAGGAGTAAAAATATAATTATATGTCCCCTCAAATTCTCGATATAGCTGAAAATCTCTCTCTAACCACTTGCGGCACTATTCTCACCCTGGCAGTCTTAGAAACCATTCTATCGGCCGATAATGCCGTCGCCCTGGCCGCTTTGGTGCGAGAACTTCCCGACCCCAGACAACAACGCCAGGCTTTAAACTGGGGATTGGCCGGGGCATTTGTGTTAAGAGTTGCCCTGTTACTCAGTGCCAGTTGGACAGTTAAATTCTGGCAGGTGGAGGTACTGGGTGCTATTTACCTGATCTGGTTAGCGGGTAAGCATTTTTGCCAGAAATTTTTAAATATAGAAATAGAAGACGAAAATTTTGCCACTAATCTCGCCATAGAATCTTTTGGCCGTGTTATTGTTCTGATTGCTTTTACGGATCTGGCTTTTTCCCTCGATAGTGTGACAACAGCGATCGCCCTAGCCGATCGATTCTGGATTCTCCTGACTGGTGGTATTTTGGGAATGTTAGCCCTACGATTTTTGACCGGTTTATTTGTCAGGTGGTTAGCTGAGTTTGTTTACCTACAAGATGCGGCCTATCTGACGGTTTTAGCGGTAGGGGGAAGATTGTTATTAAAAGCTTGTCAACCAACCTATTTGCCGCCAGAGTGGATGGTATTAATGATGGTGGCGGCCTCCTTAAGTTGGGGCTTTTCTAGGCGTGTTGTGGTGGAATAGTTCTGGCAGCAAGGGATTTTCTCAATTTTTTAGGAGCGTGTCAACCGTTATACTCCGGGAGGATGGGCGACTGTGACATAATTTGGGACTAGGTACGGTAAGAGTCGCTAGTGAACCCCGTTAGCCTTGGAGACTTCCTTGCTAGACACCATTTCCACCCTATCCCCAAAACTAACAGCGATCGAAACCAAGGGAAATCCTCTCCCCAAAGTTGTCAGTTGTTCCTCCACCTGTCGTTATTGTCGGTTTTATAAGTTTCAGGGGAGAGGAAACGGCTATTGTCAACGCTTGGGAGTCGCTGTCCACAGTCATTGGCGCGCCTGTCCTTTGATTTGTCCACCTTTCGCCCCTTCCTGGGAAAGGTCGGAAAATGGGTAATTCTAAGTAGTTATCTGGATTTTACCGCCTGTATCGAGCAATTTTCTCCCCATCCCGCTCCGTGCGAGGATGGGGTTTTAATCGAAACCGATGCTTTCTACTCCACCGCTATCGGGACTGGTGGCGACAAAATAGAGAATTCCCGACCCTAGACAAGCGATCGCTATACTAAAGCAAATAATCCAGACTTGAGCAGGTTCGTAGCTATTACTATCGATCGCTCGCCGGATGAGAAAATATCGGCGCGTGGCGATGACAACGGTTAATAATCCCACCATAGCGAAGACAAAACCCAACAGCCACCCCAATCCTAGGACGGTAGAAGATGCCGTCCGTAAACGCAAAATGACCAGACCAAAACCCATCAAAGCGATCGAGGCACGCATCCAAGACAGATAGGTGCGTTCGTTGGCCGAATGATCTCGCCAGTAATCGGGGTTAAATTTCTGCTTTGTCTTTCGGGATTTAAACAGCATAGAGGAGTTCCTCGCAGTGAACTTCAATAAAATCAAGTATTCTTTCTTATGGTTTTAATAAATTGTTTTTATCATCTAGTTTTTCGCTTATCTTTAGCCAATTCAAGGGACTTAAGCAGATTATCATCCATAAATAGGGGAAGTTTACCGTCCCATCTTTCGATCGCTTTGTTCTGTAAAACTTCTGGACTTAAGGAATCTTGGAGAATGCGATGAGCTGCCGCCTCTCCCTTAGCCAGATTGATTTTTACTTCCGATTCTTTCAAGGCTTTCAGCACCATAAAACCGGCTTTTTTGGCCTCCTGTTCGGCAATTTGTTTGGCTTCCACCGCATCGGTAAAGCGATCGGAAAAATTGACATGAACCAAAGAAATATCATCGACACCGATATGATAATTTTTCAGTCTTTCGCTCAAACGAATATCTACTTCCCCTTTCACCTCCTCCCGTTTAGTAATTAATTCTTCGGCGGTATATTTAGCCATAACTGCCTTGAGAATTTCCTCCACTGCTGGATCGATCACTCGTTCAATGACAGCCGCTTCATCGCCAATTTGTTGAAAAATAGTATTAACTTCTGATGCTAAAATATGCCAATTCAGGGCCACATCTGTGAATACTTCCTGTAGGTCTTTGGAGGAAGCTTCGGCCGCTATCTGTTGTTTTTGAATTCTCACACTTAGTTTTTTCACCGTGTTAACAACGGGAATAATCCCGTGAATACCCTCATTAAGTATTTTATCCTGTACTTGACCAAAGACCATTAAAACTCCTCTTTCTCCCGCATTAACAATCACGAAAGGATTAAAAATAATCGCCAAAATTAATAACAAAAAAAAGAGATTACTTGGTCTAGCTAAAAGACGAATTTTGAGCATTTTAATTGATAATATAGATGGTTGATAGGATAGTTTTGCAAATAAATAAAATGACTAATTTTATGTTGATAATTAGCGATATTTTTATCTACCTTAAGAATTTTATCAACTAGAAAATGAAGGTAAAGTTGTCCTATATTATTTAGATGAAGTCAGATTTAGCCTCGTTATTTTTTCCTTCTGGCTGGCAAAATATCGGGAAATAATTGTCTATTTATAGTTACCATAGTCGCCGATTAAATGTTTTACTAATCATGAATCAAAACGATTATCTCGTTAGTTTTAGTCAGAAACTTGACCAAAAAAGCATTTATTTGTCCAAGAAAGGAATCGGGATTATCCAGAAACAATTATAACAAAATTTCCCTTGTCTTAAATGGTACATTCTCATTCCACCAGTCTAGCTGGTACTTTCTTTTGTAGCAATTACCTTAACACAATCTAGTTTCGGCATAAAAGATATTCTGTATACAGGATATCTCGATAAATTGACTCGCAGAAATGGCTATGATAGAAAAATACAGTAAGCGAATAAGCCTACTGTACCCATTCCATCCCCTAATGAGGTCATTTAATCACCCTTTTTCCTCGAGCGCACAGATCGAGGAATTTATCCTTTATTTTCGTCCCCGAGCGCCCATGTCTGACCGTTACCGTTTCGAGACGCTACAAGTACACGCCGGCCAGGAACCTGCCCCCGGAACCAACGCCCGCGCCGTTCCCATCTATCAAACCACTTCCTACGTTTTCAACGATGCCGACCACGGGGCGCGACTGTTTGCCCTGGAAGAGTTCGGCAACATCTACACCAGGATCTTGACATCCTCACCGCCGTAAACGGACGGTGATTCCCAAACCTCACGATTTAGGTTTCTGCTTCTTTCCCGAAGGATTTTTCGCACCTGCCTTAACAGATTTACTCTGTTCTGGTCTTATGGTCGCTCTACAGACTGACACCGCAAGCCCTGCGGCCAAAATATTTTTACTGGCGTTAATATCTCGGTCATGGTGAGTCCCACAGTCTGGACAGTCCCATTCTCGAACATTTAACGGCATTTTCTCAGCAATATGCCCACAATTACTACATCTTTTAGAACTAGGAAACCATCTATCTATTTCGATGTAATTTCTTCCGTACCAACGGCATTTATAGGCTAATTGTCGAGTGATTTCTCCCCAGCTTACATCAGATATTGCCTGAGATAATTTCGGGTTTTTGACCATATTCTTGACGGCTAAATTCTCAACCACAATCGTTTGGTTTTCACGAACTAATTGAGTGGTTAGCTTGTGTAAATGGTCTTTTCTGCTATCGGTGATTTGAGCGTGAATCTTGGCTACTTTGATTCTCGCTTTTTCCCGATTTTTTGAGCCTTTCTGTTTTCGAGAAAGACTTTTTTGTGCCTTTCGCAGTCTCCGATAATGCCTTTTAAAATGCTTGAGATTAGATACCTTGTCTCCATCG
Source organism: Microcystis aeruginosa NIES-843 (assembly GCF_000010625.1). NCBI lineage: Bacteria > Bacillati > Cyanobacteriota > Cyanophyceae > Chroococcales > Microcystaceae > Microcystis > Microcystis aeruginosa. The sequence goes on along the minus strand of NC_010296.1, from coordinate 4,756,139 downwards.
CTGGTAATTACTAGGCTACTAATTCCTAAGTCAATTCCGATGGCTTTATCTGTTACTGGTAATGGCTTAATCGTTGGGTCATCAAATCTTATTGAAATATGCCAACGTCCAGAAGGATGTAATCTGACTGTTACTGTGCTTGGTTCACAGCTTTCTGGTATTTGTCTTGACCATCGAATAGGTAAAGGTTCTGTGCATTTGGCTAAATAGATTTGTTTGTCTTTAAATTTAAAGGCTGATTTGGTAAATTCGGCACTTCCTCCCTGATGTTTTTTCTTAAAGTTAGGATACTTAGTACGACCAGCAAAGAAGTTAGTAAAAGCTGTTTGTAAATGCCTTAACCCTTGTTGTAAAGGTACACAGCTAACTTCGTTTAAAAAGTCTAATTCTTCTTGTTTTTTCCAATCGGTCAACATTGAAGAAGTTTGAGCGTAGCCTACTCTTTCTTGCTTTTCGTACCAAGCTTGTGTTCTGACATGGAGAGCTTTGTTGTAAACTAATCTTACACAGCCCAAAGTGCGCCGCAATAGCGACTCTTGTTCGGGTGTGGGGTAAAATCGAAACGAATAGGCTTTTTCCATACCTCACATTTTAGCATATATTTCGTAAACGATGCTCATATTTAACAGTAAAGCCGTCGTAGAACGACGGGGTTTCAGACCCAAAATTTTCGATGAACCCGACCACCGATGTCTTCGAGAAGCGGATCGCCGCTTTAGAAGGAGGCGCGGCGGCCCTGGCCACCTCTAGCGGTCAGGCGGCGCAATTTCTAGCGATCGCTAATATTGCCGGTGCGGGGGATAATATCGTTTCCACTAGCTACCTCTACGGCGGAACCTATAATCAGTTCAAAGTCTCCCTACCGCGTTTAGGAATAAATGTCAAGTTCGTCGATGGCGATGAGGCCGAGGCTTTTCGAGCGGCGATCGACGATCGCACTAAAGCCTTATACGTCGAGACGATCAGCAATCCCCGATTTAATATTCCCGATTTTGCCGCCCTGGCCCATATCGCCCACGAGAACGGCATTCCCCTGATCGTCGATAATACCTTCGGCTGCGGCGGCTATCTCTGTCGCCCGATCGAACAGGGGGCCGATATCGTGGTGCAATCGGCCACCAAATGGATCGGCGGTCACGGCACTTCCATCGGCGGAGTAATCGTCGATTCGGGGAAATTCGACTGGGGAAACGGCAAATTTCCCCAGTTTACCGAACCCGCGCCGGGTTATCACGGGTTGAATTTCTACGAGGTGTTCGGACCGTCCGGCCCTTTGGGCAATATCGCCTTTATTATCCGGGCCCGGGTGGAGGGATTGCGGGACTTCGGACCCGCCTTGAGTCCGTTTAACGCATTTTTACTGCTACAGGGATTGGAAACCCTCTCCCTACGGGTCGATCGTCATGTATCCAATGCGTTGGCCCTGGCGAACTGGCTCAAAGAACAGCCACAGGTGCAATGGGTGGACTATCCCGGATTACCGGAACATCCTTACCACGAACGGGCGAAGAAGTACCTAAAACACGGCTTCGGCGGGGTTTTAGCCTTCGGGATTCGGGGCGGTTTCGAGGCCGGGCGGAATTTTATCAACCGGGTGAAACTGGCCAGTCATCTCGCCAATGTGGGCGACGCAAAAACCCTGGTTATCCATCCCGCCTCCACGACTCACCAGCAGTTAAACGAGGAAGAACAGCGTTCGGCGGGAGTAACGCCCGAATTAATCCGCGTTTCCGTGGGTTTGGAACATATTGACGATATTATCGAGGATTTCCAGCAAACTTTCCAGAGTTTATAACCCACCACCCTGCCCATGGATCGCCTAGACTTGATCTCCCCAGAAACCCGTTTCTATTCCCCACCGCATCCTTTTGTTCTCGAATCGGGGGCGGTTCTCGAAAGGGTGCGGATCGCCTATCGAACCTGGGGAATTTTGAATAACAAGCGGGATAACGGGGTTATTGTCTGTCATGCCTTCACGGGATGGGCCGACGTGGAAGCTTGGTGGGAACCTTTGTTAGGAACCGGACGCGTTCTCGATCCGACCCGGGATTTTATTGTCTGTAGCAATATTCTCGGCAGTTGCTACGGGACAACCGGCCCCACTTCGATCGATCCCCGTACCGGTAAACCCTACGGTCCGACTTTCCCGGAGATCACCATTCGGGATCTGGTTCACCTATACTTTGCACGGCTACAACTTGCATTTTTTACTCAAGGACAATAATATAGTTTAAGAGTCATAATTAGAAGCAAAGCACTCATTAAAAACATGATTAACCTAGAATTCACGGAAGAAGAAAAGAACTCACTGTCTTAGGAAAGATTTCATCATCCCCATCCCCGGGTTCAACTGAAGATGGAAGTTCTCTGGTTAAAGAGCCAAAAGATACCGCACAAAAAAATTTGTCAGTTAGCAGGAATCTCGCCAAATACCTTATTAACCTATCTTCGAGATTATGAAGAAGGCGGAATAGAAAAATTAAAAGAAATCAACTTCTATCGCCCTAAAAGTGAATTAGAGTCTCAAAAAGAAACGCTCAAAAAATACTTCGAGAAAAATCCACCAGCCACAATAAATGAAGCTGTATATAGGAGAGAAGAATTAACGGGAATAAAACGAAGTCCTACCCAAGTGAGAAAATTTTTAAAATCAATGGGAATGAAATGTTTAAAAGTAGGTTCTCTTCCTTCTAAAGCTGACCCAGATGAACAAGAGGACTACAAAGAAAAAAAGCTAGAACCCAGACTAAATGAGGCTAAAGAAGGAAAAAGGGCTGTTTTTTTTGTTGATGCCGCTCACTTCGTCATGGGAGCATTTCTCGGTTTTGTTTGGTGTTTTGAGAGACTTTTTGTTAAGTCACCGAGCGGGCGTAAACGCTTCAATGTTTTAGGAGCATTAAATGCAATAACTCATGAAGTTATTCTGGTTACGAATGACACTTATATTACAGCAACTCAAGTCTGTGAACTCCGGTCAAAAATAGCTGCTTTAGGAATAACTATTCCCATCACTCTAGTCTTAGATAATGCCCGCTATCAAAAATGTAAAATTGTTGAAAAATTGGCTCTTTCTTTGTCAATAGAGCTACTCTATTTGCCGTCTTATTCGCCTAATCTAAATTTAATTGAAAGGCTGTGGAAATTTGTCAAAAAGAAATGTTTGTATGGTAAATACTATGAAAACTTTTCTGACTTTTCTTCAGCCATTTATGAATGTTTGAATGATGCCCATTTGAAACATAAAAAAGAACTGTATTCCTTGCTGACTCTACGATTTCAGAAGTTTAATAAATCTCAGATTATGAACGTCTAAAGTATACAACGGCTGTTGGTGGACGCATTGGGGATCGAGTCTTTGCGGTTGGTGATCGGGGGTTCCTTGGGAGGGATGCAGGTTTTGGAGTGGGCGCTACTGTACCCGGAGAAGACGCGCTCGATCGCTGTCATCGCCGCTTCGGGACGACATTCGGCCTGGTGTATCGCACTAGGAGAGGCTCAAAGGGGAGCGATCTATGCCGATCCCCATTGGCAAGGGGGAAATTATGCGCTCGATCGCCCTCCGTCCCGGGGTTTATCGGCAGCCCGGATGATGGCGATGACTACCTACCGATCGCACGCCAGTTTCGAGTCCCGTTTCGGCCGGGAGTACGGGGAGGGGGGAGAGTTTACGATCGCCCGCTATTTAGAATATCAGGGGAGAAAGTTAGTCGAACGTTTTGACGCGAATGCTTATATCACCCTAAGTAGGGCGATGGATCGTCATGATGTCACCCGGACGGGAAAAAGTTACGAATCGGTTTTACAGTCGATTCAACAACCGACGGCGATCGTGGCGATCGATTCGGATCTTCTTTATCCTCCCGTGGAACAAGAGGAGTTGGCGAAATACATCCCCAATTCTGAATTATTCTGGTTGCGATCGCCGCACGGTCACGACGCATTTTTAATGGATGGCGATATGGAAGCGTTGAATGATCTTCTCGTGACTTTCGGGAATGGGTGGGAAATGGGAAATGGTCGCGGGTTGGGGATGGTGGGGTAGAGAGCGCTTGCGGTACTATGGTCTATAGCCGGATAGAGAGCGCACGCATCTATGCAAAAAATTATCATTAAAAATTTCGGAGCGATCGAGTACGCTGAAATCGAGATTAAAAAGGTTCTAGTTTTAATCGGTGAACAGGCAAGCGGCAAGAGTACGATCGCTAAATTGATTTATTTTTTTAAATCATTAAAAGAAAATCTAAAATCTGAAAGTTTTTTATTCGCCCAAGAAAAAATACCGAAATATACAGATATTGATACTTATTTTAGAGAATTTATAAAAATAAAGTTTTATGATTTTTTTGGTTCTACGCTCAATTTTTTGAATTTTGAGGTTAGATTTTATTATAGTTTTCAAAAAAATAGATATATACAATTGAATCTTGATTTAAATAAAAATTTATGCTTAATATTTAGCGAAAATTTTTTAGATGAACAGTTCAAAAACGGTTTTGCAGATTATATTAATTTGTCCAAAAAAAATATTGATAACTCCGAAAAACCATATATCAAAATAGATAATTTGACCCAGTATAGTTTATCCTATCAATATCTATCAAAGTTATTGAATAATTTATTTGAAAACGAGCAAGAAGATTTACTATTTATAATTGCTGGAAGAAATGCAACGGTAACTTATTCTGACTTATTTGAGAAATATTTATTTGCAAGTATTGAAATTGATTTAAAAGAAAATAGTAAAAAATATTTTGCTAACAAACTGCAAATGATAGATGAATTTTTAATGCTACAATTTATAGAAAAAGTGGAACTTATTAAACAAATTTTTAGAAAATTTTCTGGCTTTGATGGATTAATTAACTATCAGGCAAATAAAAAAGGAATTGAGTATTTAAGAGTGATAAAAAATAAAATAGATTTAATATTAAAAGGTGAATACTTAATTGGCAATTCTGAAGAAAAGATTATATTTAACAAAAACGAGCGATATTCTATTGATCTTCGTAATGCTTCATCTGGTCAGCAGGAATGTATTAGAATTTTACAGGACATCTTTTTAAATATTATTTATGGTTCGATAATTTTGAGAATTATAGAGGAACCAGAAGCGCATTTATTTCCAGTTGCCCAAAAACATTTAATTGAATTATTAGCGATAATGGTTAATCGGAATGAAGATAATCAATTAATTATCACTACCCACAGTCCTTATATTTTATCGGTTTTTAATAATTTACTATTCGCCAAAAGAGTTGTTGAAAAAAATCCATCGGCACAGTCTGAAGTGTCGGAAATAATACCAGAAGATTACTGGTTGAATGCGGCTGAATTTTCGGCGTACTCTCTAGGAAATCAATCTTTAGACGAAGAGGCTAATTATTGTGAATCTATTTTTGATAGTAACACGGGATTGATCGCTCAGAATTATCTAGATACCGTATCCGAAATGATGGGAGGGGAATTTAATAAGCTATATAATATTCACGCTAGAACGTTTAAACGCAAATGACAGAGTTTGACGAAATCAAAAGCTATCTATCCCAAAAAATAGACAAACTCGATCAATTTATACAAATCGAGGAGAGACATGAGTTTCTAATTATCGACTACAATGGTCAGTCTTTTATCATTATCGATATTCCCGTGAATTCGACTTGTACTATTAACTTGAACGATGAGGACATTTTAATTAACGATTTCGACGACACTAAAACATTCAAGGTTAGCAACAATACAATAATTGGCTTTATCCCTATTGATGGCAGAAAAGGTCTTTTAGGATTTGGAACTTCCCATTGTGATTGTGTATTTTTCGATAAAAGTGATTTCTGCTTTGTCGAATTTAAATTCAATGCAACCAGCGCCAAAAAAGTTACTGAAAATCGTTGTAAAGCGATCAATCAATTAAGCAACACGATCAGTTATTTCGACGCAAGGCTGGACAAAAACTATCTAGACTTGAATCTAGAGGCGTATGTCTGTACACCCGAATTTTATCCTAGAGATGATGCGACTTGGAAATCTCTAGCGATCGAGTTTCTAGAAAATTACGGGATCGCGCTTTTCGAGAAAACGTATAAAATCTGTAAATAATAGTGCATTGGCTTTATATTTTCTGTTGTTTATCGCGGCGATTTTTCGCTACCAGTTCGGGAAAATGACTTAAATCCTCGATCGAACGCGGTGCGGGATAAATTTCTCCCGGTTCGGCCGTCACCCGATCGAGATAAATTTGAAAGGCCCTCTCGTCCTCTCTATGTTCGAGAATATAACTCCGTAGTTCCTCGCGACTCATCGATTCAAACTCGCGTTTTATCATACATACCTCCAATCGCCATTTTTAAAAATAATAATTTCTTGCTCTTCCCCAGCGAGAAAAAAGATATTTCCCGTTCTTTCGTCAATCCGAACAATATTAACGGGCAAATACATCTTCGTTGCCCAATAACTTAAAATAAAACAGGTTAGCTGTTGCGCGGCAGTAGGAATGGGCTTTTACTCCTCTGGTGTTTCGTTATCCAGTGTAGCGCAGGACCGACGGGGCGATCAATCGCTTGCCCGTTTATCGAAAATTTGGGTTAAAACCCCGTCCTTTTAGGACGGCTTTAAGCTACAATGGAAAAAGCGATAACCAAGCTAAAAACTGAACCTTGACAACAGATAGTAGGGGGTTTTGTTCAGAAAAGAATTCAAATTCGGCCTTGAACGAGTAAAACTTTCTAGGAAATAAGGTTGAACATTAGATTTTTTCGACTTGTTCAAAGTGGCCGGAGGGCATCCGGACACTCAAAACGGACGGGTCGAAAGAGTCAGACTTAAGCAATTAAGCGTTTTTCGGTGAAGCGTCAACCCCGTTGACGCGACCACCCTAAAAAAGTGGCGTGGTGAGGAATCGCCGTCCGTTTTACGGCGGCGAGGATGTCAAATCTGATAATCCATGACGAAAACCACCTTACCACCCCGTGCGTTGGCACTTAAGGCCGCAGTCATCTTCTTGGGATAGGGGAGATTGAGATTATTCATTAACTGAATAAAATCCTGACGATTGCGGCCGGCGAAACGGGGATTCCAGCGCTTTTCCTCACCGATCGAGGAGACCGTTCTTCCCAGATAATCGTGACAGGGATAAACAAGCGTATCATCGGGGAGAGTGAATAACTTCTCCGTCACCGTCTTGTATAGTACTTCCGGCGAACCGTTCTGAAAATCGGTACGACCGCAACCGCGAATTAAGAGTGCATCCCCCGTTAATAGGCGTTTTTCATCGATGAGATAGGCTATATGACTATCGGTGTGGCCTGGAGTGGCGATCGCTTTTAGCTGCTGACCTGCCACGGTCCAGAGGTCGCCATCGCGTACATAACCATCGATATCGCTCACTTCGGCGTTTTCGGGAACGAGGATCGAACAGTTGGTTAACTCCCGTAAGCGGTGCGCTCCGGTGATATGGTCGGCGTGGACATGGGTTTCCATCGTGTAGCCTAGAGTTAACCCCAACTGCCAAAGAATCTGCCGATCGCGATCAACCTGTTCGAGGACCGGATCAATTAAAATCGCCTCCCCCGTACCCGAATCAGCGATCAGATAGGTGTAGGTACTCGATTCCCTATCAAAAAGCTGGCGGAAAATCGGCGCTGCCGGCCGGAATGCGATCGAGTAGGCCGTGGGGAGAGAAATTCTCTCTTTCAGCGATCGCAACAAATCCCGGGCCAGTTCGGCCGCCTGTAAACGCAGTTCGGGAATGGCGGTGGTTTCCCAGAGATCGCCTTTGCGGGGATTTCCCAAGCTGTACAGCGTGTCCGATGCCGTACCGTCTGGCCGGAGAATCGCCCCGTTGTCCGCGGTTTCGATGCCACAACCTAGGGGATGGGGACGGATTAACCCCCGTTGGCGAAGATGAACGACGAGGGGATCGGTGATCGTCCGGTAATCGTTACCCGCGCCGGTACAGTTAATAATTCGATCGATCGTTAGGTTTAACAGGTTTCCCGTCCCCCGTTGACGGATAGTAACCTCTACACAGCCGTTTTTAACCTCAGCAGTTTCAATTCTTCCCCCATGATAGGTTAATTGTCCCGATTCTACGGCCTCGTCGAGGATACCGGCGATCTCGTCGGCGACGCGATGGCGAAGAACCTCCCAATAGGCTTTCAGGTGGCGTAGAAATCTGGCGCGTTCCGCTATCGGCAGACAATGCCATAGACCTTGAGATATCGGGCGTAAGGCGTTTAAAACGGCCCGCCAGTCGTGACCTCGACTCTCGGCGGTTTTTACCTCCGCGCGAATCTGCCGTAGGAGTCCCCGGGTGGTCTGGGGCGCGGTTTCGAGGGTGAGGAACGGGGGATAGGGATCGGTGGGTCGGTGCGATCGAGGGATCAGGCCATGACGGGAAACTGCGTGGATTTTGCCCGTGAATCCCCTTTGTGCCAGGGAAACCACCATATCCACCATCGTTAACCCCGTACCGACGAGCAGAATCGTCCCGTCGGGTTTTAGCTCGGCGAGTGTGTCCGTCTCCCAAGCGTCGCGGAGATAGAGGGAATTGAGAGACGCGAGGGGTTGGGGAACCGTTGCGGGAAAATTGCCCAGCGCCAGAACTACTTTAGCGGCGCTGATTTTCTTGCCTCCTTTGAGGGTAATTGTCGCCTTTTCCCCGTCGAGTACCAGATCGATCGCCGCATCGGTAAATGTTTCCAGACGGTGATCGGCAATGGCGTTGTCCCGCGCTTCTTCTAGGATCGATCGGATGTATTTGCCGTACACTAGACGCGGTACGAAGCTGGCCGGATCGATCGATCGATAGCCGTTATCCGCTAACCAGTGGAGGAAATGTTCGGGATCGTCCTCGAAGGCGCTCATTTTGCCCGCAGGAATATTGAGCAGGTGGCCGCTGTCTCGCGTTCCGTAGGCGATCCCCGTACCGAGGGGTTTTCGGCGCTCGATCAGGGCGATCGATAATGGAGTCCCCGTGTCGCGTAACAGGTTCGCCGTCACGAGGGAACCACTAAATCCTCCCCCGATAATGGCGATGTCGAAAGTTGCAGAAAATTGATTCCGGTCAATGTAGCTCATAGATAAGGGGTATGGTAAGGGTGTCCTTGGGGAGAAAAGAAGCGTTTAGTTGAGCATTTCGGTCATCGATAGGCGATGCCCATTTGTTGAAAAATATAGTCATTTCAAATAAGTGTGAGACGAGGGAAAAATAAGGTAAAATCAAGAGAAACGAGCAACCCATACAGAAAAATGTCTTATAGCCTAGACTTGAGAAAAAAAGTAATCGATTATGTAGAGAATGGGGGAAGCATAACCAAAGCCGCCGCTCTATTTAATATAGGAAGAGCGACGATATATAGATGGCTAGGTAGGGAAAAACTGGAAGCAACAAAGGTAAAACACCGTCAGAGAAAGCTGGACTGGAAAGCACTGTCAAAAGATGTCCAAGAAAATCCCGAGGCAAGATTAAGAGACAGAGCCGAGAAATTTGGAGTGAGACCAAGTGCCATTTGCTATGCCTTAAAAAACATGAAAGTTACCAGAAAAAAGAAGGAACTTCGTTATAGAGAAAGAAACCGAGAAGAAAGAATGAAATACTACAGAGTGCTGAGAGAATTGATTAAAATATATGGAAGTGAAAGCCTTGTATTTATTGATGAGTCAGGGTTTGAAGAATTTCAAGCCTGTTTTTATGCTTGGTCAAAAAAAGGGAAGAAAGTCTTTGGAGATAGACAAGGAAAACGAGGAAAAAGAGAGAACCTTGTCGCTGGTAGAAGAAAGGGAAAAAAAGACTTTATTGCACCGATGGTATTTACGAGAAGCCTGAATGCCGAAGGTTTTGAAGGGTGGTTATCTTTATATTTGTTGCCCTCTCTAACCATAACATCAGTATTAATTATGGATAATGCACCAATTCATCGGAAGACAGTCATTAAACAACTGGTAGAGGAAGCAGGTCATCAGGTCGTGTTTTTGCCAAAATACTCTCCTGATTTAAATGATATCGAACATGATTTTAGTGCATTAAAGAGGGCAAGAATGTATGCTCCTGTGGGGACACCCCTTGATGAAATTATTCGTACTTATTGTGTCGCCTAGTGTCTCGTTCTTATTTGAAATAACTATAGTATTAATTCGCCGATGTCGGTTTTTGCAGGAAGCTTCGGCCGCTATCTGTTGTTTTTTAATTCTCATAACAAATCCTTTTATAGCGGTTCTCACACCTGTGTGGCACACTTAAACCTTTGCTAATTAAGCTTTTCAACATCGATAATGTACCTAGTGCGAACAGGAAACGCTATATAACTTTTCAAGAGAACGTAGGTTGGGTTGAAGCATGAAACCCAACGCCTGATTACGTTACGCTACCGCTAACCCATCCTACAAATAATTTTGCCTCCCTACTTAAAAGATAATTTTTGGGCATTCTTGGTTAAGACATTAAAAATAAACGATAGGATCGGCTGTCAACTAATATATAAATCCCTAGAAAAATATAGATAAAAGGACTAATTTTATGTCCGTAGTTTGTAACCACTTTAGCTATCCTGGGATGGGTAATCAAAAAATAGGCTAGGGCGCACCAAATCCCCATCATGAGATAAAAAATTATCATGATAATTAAGACGTGCATCGGGGAATTATTGGCAAAAAGAGAGGTATAGATACCAATATTATCACCGCCATTAGCCACGGTCACGGCAGCAACGTAATAGGTTTGGGAGGGAAAACGAGGAAAAAAGGAGCGATTTTTAGAATAATTAACATCTTCTCTTACTTCTTGAATATAATCCTCATTTTCCCTTGACAAAAGTTGTTTAATGCCGATAATCAAAGGAATAAATCCTAATAGACCAATCCATTCTTTAGAAACCAGTAACCCAAATAGTAACCCGAGGGAACTAGCTAGGAGAATGAGGGTAAAACCGAGGTATTGACCAATAATCAGGTGTCGAGGTCGAAAATTAGCATTAAGTCGCGAGAAAAACAACATTAGCACCATCAGATCATCGAGATTTGTGGCTACAAAACTCGTCACGCTAGTAATTAAAAGGGCTACTAACCAATTCATAGATTGAAAAAAGGGATAATCCTTCCCATTCTAAATCTCGTAGTGCCAGATTTCCTCCTCTCGTAAAAGAAGACGATGGACGGGAAGACGTTCCACGGCCCCTTGTTGTTCAAGGTGATTAAGTGCGCGGGTAATTGTGACTCTAGTGGTTCCTAATAAGTCAGCGATATCCTGATGAGTTAGACGCACATCAATTAATTGTCCGGTACCGGTTTGTTTACCAAATTGATTGCCTAACCATGACAGTAATTTCAAGACCATAACATCAGTACGTTTGTAGCTACGAATAATACTTAGTTCTTGTGCTTGCTGAAGATGAGACAGCAGAATTTCTGCCATTTGATAACTCTCAACTGTGGAAAAGGAAACTGCTTGTACAGGAGTGATGCACTCAACTTGATAGGGATTGACTCTCTCTAGGGTTTTACCAACAAAATTGCCAGGTCCCCACAATCCCAAGACGATCAGGGTTCCATCTTCTAACCAGGTGGAGGTTTTCACGACTCCACTCTCGATTTTCCAGAAATTAGGGTTTCTGAGGGGCAAAATCGCCCGATTATCAAAGTGCCAGCGATGGGGGGTTGGTGGTTGATAGGTAAGCGTCATGATTGGTAAGTAGTCGTGCAAAATTAATTTCCTAGTCGAGACTCCGAGACTCCGAGACTCCGAGACAGGAGACAGGAGACAGCTATTAGGTATCGGATTTGATAATTTTGGGGTAAAAACGATAATTACCCCAAAAAAGACCGATTTTATGCCCTTGTAAGCCCTATTTATTTCGGGGTGCTAGTCTTCTCCAGTTCCGTTGTGGCCGAGGAGATCAGTTCTTGCCAAGCTCGATCGCTTTCCTGTAGAGTCTGTTTAACCGCGTCGATGGTCTTTTCCACGCGAGTTTTCAGGAAAGGGGAAGCATTGTCTTTGAGTCGTTCGGTGTCGTCGGCTAAGATATCGATCGTCTCGGAGGTATTAACAAGGCTATTTTCTAGGGTAATAAGGTTGTTTTGCAGGGTTTCACTGAGTTTAGCCCCAGATTTGGTCAATTTTTTCGTAAATTTACTCACTTTTTCCCCTAGATCGTCAATATTATCCGCTAAGTCCTCTAGGTTGTCCTGTTGAGCTTCGATAATCTTCTTGTCGAGAGAAGGAGCGGCTAGTTGAGCCTTTAGGTCATCGATAGCCGATTTTGTCGCTTGGATGGCTTTTTCATAGGCAATTTGGGCATCTTCCAGAATTTTTGGGCTAGAAACCTCATTTTTTTTCTTAACTGGTTCCACCACGGTGCCACCCGTTGCCGTTGCACGGTCGATGACGGCCAACTGTTCGGGGAGTAGGGGCAAGGCGATCGCATTTCCTCTTCCCCCTAGGAGCAAAGTGACAGTTAAGAGGAAAATCAGCAGCTGGAAAACTTGATTTTTGAGGCTTTTAAAGCTCTTATTTCGGTTGATCATGATTTAATTTTCTCCTGTTTAGAAAAATTAGTTACTCTATCTAAATGTTATCATACAAAATACTTGTATGTTATTTATATACAGAAAATTTTATAAAAAATTTATTATATTTTTTAAACGATAAATTTTAGACAAAATATAAACTTTTTGAGCCAAAAGCCATTATAGAAAAGCTTTTGCTCTTTTAATAAAAAATTAATTTTTATCACTTTTTTTATTAATGAGATGCTGAATTATCCGATGGATTTATTTCTTGATTAATCGTAGATATTTTCTTACGACCTTTAATATATTTGCCTAAAGATTTATTTTTCTTAAGTCGTTTAATGCCACTTAAAGTGCACAGAGAGAATAGAGTTCCCACCAGAACCATCTGCCATAAACCGCAACCAGAAGCGGCGCCTAATCCTGCCGCTAACCAGATAGTCGCCGCCGAAGTCAAACCTTTTACTTGTACCTTATTTAGTTCCCGATGGGATTGTTGTAGGATGATTCCCGCCCCTAAAAAACCGACACCAGAAGCGACCCCTTGAATAGTGCGACTGAGGGCATTAGAAGACGCATAACCCACATCTCCTTCCGCTTGTAGGGGAATCATGACAAACATGGCAGCCCCGAGACTAACGATGATAAAAGTTCTCAATCCAGCCGGACGACCGCCTCGCTGTCGGTTATAACCAATCAGACAGCCGACGGCCATAGCCATACTGAGCCGAAAAATAATCGTTTGCCAATCTTCCGAGTCAAAAAACATTGTTTAACCCATCAAATGAGATAAAAACTTCGCCTAACCAATCAAAGCCCTTTCCAGATCCCGCTTTAAATCGTTTCTATTCTCGATCCCGATCGATAATCGTAGTAAAGCCGGTGTTATAGGTGGAAGTGAGATAAATGGGAATCGTTACCGCACCATGGCTAGAGTCTGGTTCTTGCCCCCCATGAATCGCCCTCGTTGCAAATTCCATCAATTTATTTTCCTATTAGTCGATATCTTCGAGGTCTTTAAACAGGGCCGTGCTGAGGTAACGTTCCCCGAAACTAGGCTGAATCATGACGATTAATTTATCTTCGTTTTCGGGTCTTTTGCCCACCTGAATCGCCGCCCATAAAGCCGCTCCGGCCGAGATGCCCGATAGTAGTCCCTCCTGACGAGCTAACCGTCGCGCGTAGGCGAAAGCCTCTGTATCATCGACGATAATCACCTCATCGATTAATTCCGGTCGGAAAATTGCCGGGATAAAACCGGCGCCGATGCCTTGGATTTTGTGCGGCCCCGGTGGTCCTCCCGATAAGACGGGACTATTAGAGGGTTCAACTGCGATCGCTTGAAATTGGGGACGACGGGGTTTAATGGTTTCGGCAATACCGGTAATGGTTCCCCCGGTTCCCACGCCACCGATAACGATATCTACCAGACCATCGGTATCGGCCCAGATTTCCTCGGCGGTGGTTTCCCGGTGAATTTTCGGGTTAGCCGGGTTGCGGAACTGTTGCAAACTATAGGCGTTGGGGATGTTTTCGACTATTTCCTCGGCCCGGGCGATCGCTCCTTTCATGCCTTGGCTACCCGGGGTTAATTCTAATTGCGCTCCGTAAGCTTTTAACATCGCCCGTCGTTCTAAACTCATGGTTTCGGGCATAGTCAGGATTAAGCGATAGCCTTTGGCCGCCGCTACCATGGCCAGGGCGATGCCGGTATTACCGGAAGTTGGTTCCACCAGAATTGTTTTATCGGGGTGAATTAGTCCGGCAGCTTCCGCGTCCTCCACCATACTGACCCCGATGCGATCTTTAACCGAGGCGGCGGGGTTCATACTTTCCAGTTTGACGACGATGCGGGCTTTTACTCCCTCTGCCACTGGGATTCGATTCAGTTGGACTAGGGGAGTCCTTCCTACCAATTGGGTGATGTCTCTTGCGATCGGCATAATCCCACTTGCTTTATACTTGTTGACTATTTTTGATTATATATGTATTTAAGATGTTTTACAATACTTTTTAAGTCGGAGTACACTGCAAAATGCTGGTGTTGGCACCTCTGATCACAACGTCGGCGGGGATAATCCCTGTCGATTTTTATTACCTTGCCACTTTTTTTGTATATCGAAGCACAATCGGCAAAGTTGTCTTGGGAAATTTCTCTTAATTTAGTTAATTATTATTAGTATATAAAAGCACATTTGTTTAAACAACTTAAAGGAATTATTAGAGAGATGAAAAGAGCGATACTTTTTCTTGGTATAGGGTTACACATTTAAAAAAGTTTTCTGAGATTTATCCTAAAAAATTATTTTTTTGCTGGTTTTTTAGGAAACAATTTTTAATAAATAAAAGTAGGAAAATGGTTTATAAAATAATTCATGGCAAAAACGAAGTGTGTCTAGGAGCGTCAATAAACGCTAAATTCAATTAACAAGAATTGTTCCTCGATATACAAAAAAATCTGGCCAAGGGAGAGTAAATTTTTTTCAAGGACGATAGTATAGTCCCAAGAAAAAAACTCCTAGATACTTTATCGGAAAAAATAAAGAAAAGCCAGAGCAATCAACCTCGATATTTTGCCGAAACCAATCATCATTATAGGAGATGAAAACTATGGTGTTAGATGCCTTTGCCAAAGTCGTTTCTCAGGCCGATACCCGGGGGGAATACCTGAGCGAGAATCAAGTCAATGCCCTAATTGCCTTCGTCAAAGATGGTAATAAACGCGTGGATGTGGTCAATCGTCTTTCCAGTAATTCTTCTGCGATCGTTACCGATGCCGCGCGTAGTTTGTTTTCAGAACAGCCCGTTTTAGTTGCCCCCGGTGGCAACGCCTATACAAACCGTCGTGCGGCCGCCTGCTTGCGGGATTTGGAAATTATCCTGCGCTACGTTACCTATGCCACCTTCACCGGCGATGCCAGCATCCTCGATGATCGCGCCTTGAACGGTCTCCGGGAAACCTACGTCGCCCTGGGAGTTCCGGGAGCTTCTGTTGCGGCCGGAATTCTCAAGCTCAAAGACGCTTCCCTTGCCCTAGCGGCCGATCCCAACGGGATCACTCGCGGGGATTGCAGTTCTTTACTAGCAGAAGTCGCTTCTTACTTCGATCGAGCGGCGGCGGCAGTTTCCTGATGCTGTGACTTTCTTATCTCAATCCGATTAAACTTTTGTAGGAGCAATTCCATCCATGACCAAAACACCTTTAACCGAAGCGGTAGCTACTGCCGATTCCCAAGGCCGTTTTCTCAGCAGTGCTGAATTACAAGTAGCGTTCGGTCGTTTCCGTCAGGCCGCCATCACCCTAGAAGCGGTAAAAATCCTCGCCCAAAAAGCCCCCAGTTTAGCCCAAGAAGCAGCCAACGCTGTCTATCAAAAATTTCCCTACACCACCCAACTCCAGGGGCCGAACTATGCCTACGATGAGCGGGGGAAATCCAAGTGCGTTCGCGATATCGGCTACTATATCCGAATTATCACCTATGCCCTCGTGGTGGGCGGTACGGGCCCGATCGATGAATATCTAGTCGCTGGTTTGAGTGAAATTAATAGTGCCTTTGAACTATCTCCTAGTTGGTATATCGAAGCCTTAAAATACATCAAAACCAATCACGGATTAAGTGGGGATGCTGCTGTAGAAGCTAATTCCTACATTGACTATGTGATTAACGCCCTTAGCTAATTTACGTCAACTTCACGTCAACACAAGCTCAAATCTCCTAAATTCACCTCGGGATGAGCGCCGAGGTTTTTTTGCGTCCGTCTAACTTAGGGCTTGCTGAAAAAGTTTTTCGGTGGTGGCAGGGTGTGGGGTGTGGGGTGTGGGGTGTGGGGTGTGGGGTGTGGGGTGTGGGGAAGTGGGGTTTTATCGATTTTCAGGTGGTCAACTACCTAATTTTCAGGGAAAAAGTACCTGAATTTTCCCCCCAATCACTCCAATGGTCGGCAATTTTTGAGAGAAAAAAAGTCTAAAAACCTTATCCAACAAGATTTTTAGATTTATTCAGCAAACCCTCACTTAGTCGTCGTCGGGAACCTACCCTAACAAAAAAACCATCTTGGGCAAGATGGTTAAACACAACGAGTATAAACCGACAAACTTGACTTTAGACTGCTTTTTCTGGCCCGGTAGCGACGGGCAGATCTGTGGTACTGTACTCTGTCCAAGAACCTTCGTAAATTCGCACCTTGGGATAACCGAGCAGATGTTTGAGGACAATATACTGTAAAGTCGCTTCCCGTCCCGTACTGCAACTGACAATAATATTATCGGAGGGCTTGATGTTGCGTTGGGCAAGAATCTTCCTGATTTCGTCTAAAGATTTCAATTTATGGGGATTTTTTAGAGATTCATCGGGATTATTCGCTTCCGTAAAAGTCGGCCAGGGTATATTTTTCGCCCCCGGAATATGACCATTTCTCAGCCAGATATCCTGTTTCCCCTGAAAAAGTTCTTCCGGTCTAGGATCGATAAAAACCACATCGGGTTTGCCGATCAATTTCTCTACTTCTGCTAAATTTACCCGAATCGAGGGATTATCACGGACAGTAAAGCTCCCTGGTTGATATTTAGGGAATTCTTTAGTTACCTTTTGTTCAGAACCCTTATAACCCTTAAAACCACCATCTAAGACCGCCACATTTCGGAAACCCGATCGCTCTAATAAATAAGCGACCATGGTTGCCCCCAAGACATCGCGACCATCGGAATATACTACCACTCGATCGCCATTAGTGATTCCCGCAGCGGCAAAGAGACTGCCAATTTTATCCTCTTGCCAATATTGAACCGGTAAAAATCCGTTTGGACCGCGAAAATTATTGTCGGCTATATTCACCGCTTTCGGTAAATGACCGGTGATATATTCTAAAGGATTAATCCGCACATCGAGAATTTTTAACTTCGGATCGTTGAGATTTTGTGCCACCCACGCCGGCGATACAAAGTCTATCTTAGTCTCAGATTTAGACGTGGCCATCAGGGGCGATGACGGGGCTAAGGTAAAGGTTAAAATGCAGAGGAGAACTAAAGTGAAAAAAGCAAGGGGACGGCTGTGAAACCGTCCCAGGGATAGACCCTTCCCTTGACGCAGTTTTGGTTTCATGATTCAGTGTCAGCGACGAGTATCAAACGATAATTACTATAGGGCTTTGATTAGCTTTCTCCAAAAATTTAGGTATAACGTGATATTTTTTTTGCAGCAAGTCGTCAACTAATTATTAGTTTCCTCTTGGGTGTTGATCGCCTTGGGTGTCTCTAATAACTGTTGCCACCAGAGATGAACTAGGAGAGACCAAGCGATCGCTAAAAGCCAAGCGGCAAGGATATCACTAGGAAAGTGAACTCCTAAATAAAGACGGGTCCAAGCAATAACCAAGACGAAGGGAATCCCCAGTAAAACTACCCCTAAAAACCACCGCTTTCTCCAAGATAGGATCAGTAAAGAAATGACTAACAGGGAACTAAATAAAGCATGACCGCTAGGGAAGGCAAAATCATCGGGTAAGGGATAAAATAACTGCCAAAATTGCGGGCGGTTTCGATGAAAAAGAATCTTGAGATTATAACTAATTGCCCAACCTCCCGCCATGGTCACAAGGAGATAAGCGAACCCATACCAGTATTTTTTTAGGGCAAAAATCAGCAGTGAAATTGTTAGTATCGGGGCCACTCCCCAATAAGTGCCTAATCCCGTTAGTTTTATGACCAAAAAGTTTAGGTTTAAATTAGCAGTTTGATGAATAGATAGCAGCAGCGATTTTTCCCAAGCAAATCCTTGGGGATGCTGGTCAATAGCGATCGCTAAATCCGTAAAACTTAGCGATGTTAACAAGATGGCTAAGAAAATTAAGCTATTGTTTAAGTAGATTTTGGGCATTACGGGGAAAAAGTAGCGATCGAGGATAACAGGGGCATTTCTAAAACCTGAAAATGCAGCAAAGCTAGGATTACTAAAGTATAAACTGTCGAGGAAAGTAATCCATTTCTTAATTCTTTTTGCCAATTGCGTTCTTTTTTCTCTCCACCGATTAATTCTTTCGTTCCGAATTGCATCAGTAGGATTCCCACAAGATTAGATAACCAATAACCAACCACGGCTGCGGGGAGAAAAAAATCGGCGTGCAAGCAAGCAATTAAACGACCGAAACCGTAGGCGATCGGCAGATTAAAAATTAGATCGTTCCACCAACACAGGGGCGATAATAAGTAACCAATCAATACCAAGCTTCCGTTTTTTATTTTGTCAAGTAGATACATCTTTTTTTTAGTTACTAACTATTAGTTTTGTTTTTTTGCCATCAGCTATCTAAGTAGGGTTTGCGGCAAAAAGCTTTTCGGTGGTGGCAGGGTGTGGGGTGTGGGGTGTGGGGTGTGGGGTTTTATCGATTTTCAGGTGGTCAACTACCTAGGGTCTGCTGAAAAAGTTTTTCCTGGGGGCAGGGTGTGGGGTGTGGGGTGTGGGGTTTTATCGGTTTTGAGGAGGCCAATTACCTAATTTTCAGGGAAAAAGTCCAGGAATTTTCCCCCCGATCCCCCCAATGGCCGGCACTTTTTGAGGGTAAAAAAGTCCAAAAGTCTTATCCAACAAGGTTTTTAGATTTATTCAGCAGACCCTAAGTAAGTAGGTGTTGAAAATTGTCAGATACCCCCCTTATTAAGGGGAGCAGGGGGGATCAAAAGCAAAATCTATCTTCTATTTAATCAGAACCACTTACTTAGCTGACGGCTGACGGCCTACTACTAATTAACGCTGAATTTGGTCAAAAATCGCCCCATCAGCGAAGAATTTTTTCTGGATCGCATCCCAGCTACCGACCGCCGTATAGGGGAACAGATTCGACACTTTTGGGTATTGTTTACTAAACTCTTTAGCCACATTAGCATTAACGGGACGGAAACCCACCTTGGCGAATTCCCGCTGTGCTTCGGGAGTAAAGAGAAATTGGGCAAAAGCTGTCGCTACTTCCCGGGTTTTGCGTTTATCAACTATTTTATCCACTACGGCCACGGGCGGATCGATCGAAACATTGACCGCAGGAATAGTATAGGAAAAACCAGTTTCTCCTTTTTGACGGGCCAGAATCACTTCGTTTTCGTAGTTAAGCAGCACATCCCCCTGATCCTGTTTAAAGAAGACATCGCTGGCTTCCCGGGCATCTTTGGGTAGTACAGGCACGTTTTTATAGACATTGCGGACGAAATTGGTCGCTTGTGCTTCATTGCCGCCGGTCCGAGTTACCGATCCCCACAGGGCCAGAAAATTCCACCGGGCCACCCCAGAGGTTTTCGGGTTGGCAGTGATGACTTTAATCCCCGATTTGGCTAGATCTGGCCAGTTGCGGATTCCTTTGGGATTGCCCTGACGAGTAACTAAAGCTACCACGGAACGAGTGGCGATGGCATTGTTGGGTAATTCTTTCTGCCAACCGGGGTTAACTAAACCCGCTTTTTGCAAGCGTTCCACATCGGAACCGATAGCCAAATTTACCACATCTGCATCTAATCCGTCGATAACAGCGCGGGTTTGGGAACCAGAGCCGCCATAACTCTGTTTAATCACCACATCCTGTTTTTTCTCTCTTTTCCATTTGTTGACGAATAGAGGAATAATTTTTGAGTAGGCCGATTGAGTCACCGCGTAGGAAACCAGGGTGATTTCCACGGTTTGTTGTTTAGCTTGCTCTTTATCCGCAGCTGCCAGCAGATTACTCGATGCTGATAGGGGACTAGAAGCTAGTCCGATTCCCGTTGTGACGACGGCAGCCGTAGCTAGAGAAATAAAAGGTAAGAGGGTTTTCGGTTTTGGGGATCTAGGATCAGGGATCACGATGTCATCGGCTCCTTTGTTTATTTATGGGAGATTGCTAGGTATTTTTTCTAGAATTGTATTCTATACGAAATAAAAAACAATTTCAATACATTGGAGAAAAATTTATACACTCTTAGTTAGGTTAGATGCAAATAAATCAAGCCATTAATGGCTTGATTAGCTCAAAAAACTGGAAATATTCGATTTATACGGGTTCAATGTCCCTTTAAATTCGCCTGAAGCCTCTTTATGCTTCCAGAATAGAGATTTTATTGTCTTTATGGAGAAGAAAAAATTTTTTAGCGCTCAAAAACCTCTCCCTAGGTGGCTTCACCGGTGAGGTTAGCGAACCTTAGCAACTAAGCTAAAACGCACTTAAACCACCTAAAATAGAAATAGTAATTTTAGAAAAATCCTACTTATGCCAGCCAAAGATTTCCTAGACTTAGAAGAAAAGAAAAACTTACAAAAAGCTCTTAAAGAAGAAGAAAGAGCAGAGGTTAGGGAAAGAATTTTAATGTTTCTCTTGCTAAACGACGGAAAAACTCAACGAGAAATAGCTGACTTTATTGGCTGTTCACTCAAAACGGTCGCCCCTTGGTGTGTTCACGGTGATCCTAACAATTTAGAAAGTCTAGAAGATGGGAGAAAAAATGGAAATCATAAAAAAGCCACAGAGGAATATATTAATTTACTATTAAAAATAGTTGATGAAGACCCGAAGGAATTTGGATATGAATTCGGGAGATGGACAGCGGCAAGATTAGCAGAGCATCTAGAAAAGGAAACAAGAATTAAACTGAGTGGCTCGCAAGTGAGAAGAATATTGAGAAGAAAAAAGTATGTGTATATCTGGGCGAAATATAGTCTAGAAGATAAGCAAGACAAGAAATTAAGAAAAGCATTTAAAGAAAAATTAGATGAATATTTAAGGTTGGCTAAAGAAAAGTCAGAGTCAATCCAGGTATGGTTTTGGGACGGGGCTTTCAAGGTGGCGACGCAGGTTCGCCACACAGCCCCTCATGAGTGTGGATTTAGTTTGAGAGTAATAAGAAGGAGAGCTTGGACAAAAAAAGGAAAGCGAAAAAAAGTGAATGGACAAAGAAAAAGAGGAAGGGTGAATGTGATGGGAGCCTTAAGATATAATGACAAAAAACGAGTCTGTTTTATGATCAAAAAAGGAAATTCAGAAACTTTCCATGAACAATTAAAGAAACTTCATGAAGAGATTCGTCAAGAATGGATAAACTTGGGAAATCTGCCCGAAGATTTTCGAGAAAAAGGACCGAAAATTATCATCATATTAGACAATGCTAGTTATCACAAAAAGAAAGATGTTATTGAGCAGGTGGAAAAAGAGTTGCCCAATATTAGGCTAGAGTTTTTACCAGCTTATAGTCCAGATTACAACCTAATAGAATTAGTGTGGCATTCCGCTAAAGAGTACATAGCTAATCGAGAATTTGAAAATAAAGAAGAACTGGAAAAAGTAGTCAATCAGCTTTTAAATGAAGGGGGATTGATTATTAAATGGAGTAGAAAACTTAAAAATAAGGGTAATGCTGTCAATGTAACTTAAATGCGTAAAAGCTTATTACCCTAAAATTGAAGCGGTCTAACGACTTCAATCAATGTGCATGGTGCGTTCCCCAAAAATCCTGCATTAGGGAACGCACCCTACAGCGGTAGCCATCCCACTTATCGACCTCGCCCTGGCTTACAGTCGGCAAAACTTAATGCCTCTGTGTCTAAAAAACTGGCGATCGCCATCTCAAGAATCGCTTCAACGGGATAATCAATTTCAGTAGCGCGAGCAATCAAAGCATCCTGAATCCAGTCTGGTAAGCGTCTTAAAATAATTTCTGCATCAGTGGACGAGATTTGCTCTGAAAGTTTCGCTCGCATGGGTTAGGACTCCAGCATGAATTTGAACATTATAGGGTGGCTCAGTCGCTCTCAAAATGATCGCATCTAATTCTAATAGTAGCGCAGGGTTTTTCGAGTAAGGTATTGTCTGCACTGCAATTCGTATAGTCATTTCAATTAAGATTGAGAATATCAATGCCAGAGTCCATAAGAGTTTAACTGGTCTAGAGTGTATCAGACTTATCTGAAATGATTATAGATTGTCGGTTGTCGAACTGATCATGCCACAGAAAAAGATCCTTTACATTTCATTAACGCACTGCTAGGCAGTGCCTTCGGCATCGCACTGTCAGGAATTTAGAAATTTGGTATAAATAGTCTAATCATAGGTCGGGTGCAGTGATTTGTTAGACATTTTTCTAACTAGAGACTATGACAAAGGTTTAATTGTCACTAATCCCCCAGCAAAACCCTGAATATTCAACTCATAGCCATCAAGTAAACCCATACCAACTAATGGATCTGTCTCTGACTCATTGATTTCAATAGATTTGATCTGACCATCCCAGATCACAGTTGCCTCAAATACGTTAAACATACAGAGGCTTCCATCGCCCAAGATTCCCTCTTCTTGCATATACCACGTTAATCCTAGTGTTGTAATGATAGCAGAAGGCAACGTGAGAAATCCAGTGTAACCAGTGTCAATAACTGCTTTAATCGCTTGCCTCTGGTGATTTTCGCCTAGCACTACGAATTGAATAATTGCTTCTCGGCGCGAATTGACGCTCCCCATCATCATGGCGATACACTGGGGGAACGAAAGCCAAAACGATGGACGGCACGATGTCCAATGCGAATACCAAATATTTGTGCATCAGGAAAACGTATTAACAGTTGTTTAGCAGCTGTTAGGCTGTCGTCAGCCACTTCAAAAGCCCCTGTTTCGATGTCTATTGCTACAATCTTCCCATGATTCCCTTCCTCGATTTGGGAGCGTACCTGAGATTCATAGACTTCGTGTCCACGTCGGGCAAATTCTTCTTTGCTGTAGCGGGGTTGTCGAACTGTCATTGAAGCGACCCTGTGGCAACTTTTGCCCCTCTATTTTAACCTAAACATTGGCAATCTTCGCTAACATTCCTCAACTGGTCCCACAAGAGCAGCACCGCACCTAACCTCACAGCTTCAATCAATGTGCATGGTGCGTTCTCAAAAATCCCGCATTAGGGAACGCACCCTAGGGCTGAAACAGTCCAGTAGGGTGTGTTAGCGTCAGCATAACGCACGGATTTTGAACATTAGATAAGGTGCGTTACATTGCATTAACGCACCCTACAAGATCGGCGATCGCACTAATACCATTTCATCTTTGGGGTCGCGCAGGAATGGTCGCCAAAGAAAGAAAATTTCATGCTGTACGCCTACTGCACAGTAGAAATCAATTAGGTCGTCAACCTCTTCACGACTCAGGCAAAGGTTTGGCAATTCCCGCAGTAAAACTTCTGTATATTCGAGTACCAGAGGCACTGACAAATGTATATCAAACTGCCCTGTATCGATGAGCGTGAGCAATTGAAATGCACTACCTCGCCTAGACCTCAACCCAGCAACAATGACGTTGGTATCAATAACCACTTGAGGTAATGGCATTTGGAACTAGACAACTATCACTATCAGTACAACTCAACTCTATCATCACAGGATAAAAATGAGGTGCGTTACATTCCATTAACGCACCCTACCAGATCGGCGATCGCACTTCCTAAACAAACTGGATTACAAGGAGATATGCCAACTGACTAGCAAGCCAGGAACTTGCTATACTTTAGACGTTCATAATCTGAGATTTATTAAACTTCTGAAATCGTAGAGTGAGCAAGGAATCCAGTTCTTTTTTATGTTTCAGGTGGGCATCATTCAGACATTCATAAATAGCTGAAGAAAAGTCAGAAAAGTTTTCATAGTATTTACCATACAAACATTTCTTTTTGACCAATTTCCACAGCCTTTCAATTAAATTTAGATTAGGCGAATAAGACGGCAAATAGAGTAGCTCTATTGACAAAGAAAGAGCCAATTCTTCAACAATTTTACATTTTTGATAGCGGGCATTATCTAAGACTAGAGTGATGGGAATAGTTATTCCTAAAGCAGCTATTTTTGACCGGAGTTCACAGACTTGAGTTGCTGTAATATAAGTGTCATTCGTAACCAGAATAACTTCATGAGTTATTGCATTTAATGCTCCTAAAACATTGAAGCGTTTACGCCCGCTCGGTGACTTAACAAAAAGTCTCTCAAAACACCAAACAAAACCGAGAAATGCTCCCATGACGAAGTGAGCGGCATCAACAAAAAAAACAGCCCTTTTTCCTTCTTTAGCCTCATTTAGTCTGGGTTCTAGCTTTTTTTCTTTGTAGTCCTCTTGTTCATCCCGGTCAGCTTTAGAAGGAAGAGAACCTACTTTTAAACATTTCATTCCCATTGATTTTAAAAATTTTCTAACTTGGGTAGGACTTCGTTTTATTCCCGTTAATTCTTCTCTCCTATATACAGCTTCATTTATTGTGGCTGGTGGATTTTTCTCGAAGTATTTTTTGAGCGTTTCTTTTTGAGACTCTAATTCACTTTTAGGGCGATAGAAGTTGATTTCTTTTAATTTTTCTATTCCGCCTTCTTCATAATCTCGAAGATAGGTTAATAAGGTATTTGGCGAGATTCCTG
Organism: Microcystis aeruginosa NIES-843; assembly: GCF_000010625.1. Lineage (NCBI taxonomy): Bacteria > Bacillati > Cyanobacteriota > Cyanophyceae > Chroococcales > Microcystaceae > Microcystis > Microcystis aeruginosa. The sequence continues at coordinate 4,731,237 of NC_010296.1, read as the reverse complement.
CTAACTGACAAATTTTTTTGTGCGGTATCTTTTGGCTCTTTAACCAGAGAACTTCCATCTTCAGTTGAACCCGGGGATGGGGATGATGAAATCTTTCATAATACAGTGAGTTCTTTTCTTCTTCCGTGAATTCTAGGTTAATCATGTTTTTAATGAGTGCTTTGCTTCTAATTATGACTCTTAAACTATATTATTGTCCTTGAGGAAAAAATGCAAGTTGTAGCCGTGCAAAGTATAGCCCAACACATATCGCAAAAATAAGTACAACCGCAACTCTTTCTACTTCCGTGTTCACTTCAGGGGCTGATGTCACAAAAGATGGAATGGCAAAGATCGCAGCCGGAATGAATCCCCCCAACATCACAGTGCAACAGATTGCGATCGCCTGAAATACAACTACTGGTAAATCGTTCCTGTCGTAACCGCACAGAATAGCAAACAGACTCGCTCCAGCAACCGCACCGATATAACCATAGAATGGCAAAATTACAGGAACAAAGATAAATCCTGCGGCTTGTGATTCCATCCAGTCACGGTGAAAAAGCTGTAACCAGAAAATCCCAAACGGCACAATGCTGATCGTTCCAGTGATCGCTCCCACCAATACCATCAACAGCGACATGAGAGATTGACTGAACAGAAACGCGATCACTCCAGATGCAATCAGCGGTGTAACCACGAGTATAAGATATAGATAACTTAGCATCGCTTGATTCCATCGACTGACTACACCATTAAACGCTAACGAAATAGGATTCAACGTTGCTAAGGTTCAGGTTTGCCAAATCCAAGTCTTCGATAAAAAAGTAAAAGTTATTATCGATATCAAAAGGATGTTGAAGTTCTAGCAATAAGCGTCCTCTAAATCCCTCTATGGTTTCATCCACATAGGAGTGAAGTTCTGGATATCCACCCAGTTTATTGATCCGCCCATGCCTCAGCGTACACTCGTCCTCATAGTCTGAAATCCATTCAGTAAAGTCTTCCCCCAGTTCCGTCAACGCTTCGGGCATCTCAAACGATTCATCCAGTTGCCGACGAGCATTCCAGAACACGTCCCGCTGCACAGAAAAATTTAAGGCATAAACATCGTCGTACCATTCCAGAGAGCTAGCAGGTTCTGCTAAAAAGCTAAAGTCAGTGATTAAGTCATTTTTATCTTTAGAAACGTCGGGGTAATACAGAACGCGGTGTTGTTCAGGACTCAGCGTGCACATGGGGACATCTAAACCGATGTAAAATTGCAAAAGCCCCTGTCGTGGCAAGTTAAGACTTTCGATTACCGGCAGATCGGCGCAGTTGATCTGCATGAGAAACATCATCATCTCACCCGTTTCGGCATCGGTAGGATAGCTCGTGCCTTTCGGTAGGTAAGGATGACCGCCAATTTTACTTTGCCAAAGTTCTAACGGATCGCCACTCCAGTCGGCGGGGCCACGGAAGCTCGCAGAATTGAGATGTCCCGCGTCTGTCGCCGTGAATTTGATGTAAGGCACTAAGTTGGCTTCCAGAAACAATCGCAGCGGCTCAAACTGAGGCGGCAAATTTTCCAGAAACGCTGGCATATCGGTTATCTCCTGCGGTGGTAATGGGGGTTGCTCTATGGCAGGTGCAGTCTGCTCAAATACCTGCACTGACTGCACCTGCAAATTTTCAGGCGGATAAACAATATGAACGGTATTGATTTGAGTCAGAGGCAGGCAGTGGGCATACCGAGTTAGCACCCGGCCATTGAGGTAAACTACCAACTCTTGCTCAACCGCAATCTTGAGGGTAAAGGGCTGAGAAGAGACGAACTCAGGGGGCATGGACAAAATTTCTCCCCCTGCACCCCAAGCTCCAGCAACACAGGTATTTTGCACAATTCGCCCTTCAGAGGAACGCGCATCGAAGTGATAGGCGATATCTGAACCAGCATCCAGATTGATCGTGAACGTGGGGTAGTGGCAAATCGCTGTGATTTCAACAGCCACCAGCAGTTCCTGGAGTGGCACCCCTAGAAAAATGCGATCCTGATAGATGCCGAGTCGTAACTTAGCAAGGTCGAAACTTTGCTTTGCCATTGTTTTCTCTCCTTTTGACTTGACTGATGATCATTGGATGGACTCGGACAAAAAACGTTCGGTCAATCCTGATGAGTTGTGATTCATCTCTGGCATTAGAGCAAAATCATAGTGACCACCTCCTTTGCGAATCATTGGCTTCGCCTAACTATATATTATGCGGAAATTTTCCGTATATCACGCCAAATATGCATTTTTTAAAGAATCTTTCCATATATCATTCCAAATTCGAGTGATCGTAAGAAGTTTTCCGTATAACATTACAATAAGCGTGTTATTGGGACTTAAACGCCAAATAAAGATCAAATCGAGTATAATCGTTAAAGAGTAAGCACTTTACGTTGAAAGAGCAGCGATGAAAGAGACAACCCCAGCCGCGATGCCCCCATGCTTTGACCGATGGTGTCGGCGGTTTGACAATTGCTTCAAAAACGAAGCGCAAAAAAACGGCTTCAGACAATATTTAGGAGGATTATTAGGGGAAAGTGAGCGGAAAAACCTCACTCAAATGGCCAATAATGCCGTCGGAGTAGTTTATAACCGATTACATCACTTTTTGACCGAATCTCCCTGGTCAGACCGTCAGGTGAATGAATGTCGGTTGCAAGTGATGAACCAATGCCGCCAGACGCAAATCCCCCGAGGATTTTCCCTGATTGTCGATGACTCAGGACATCGAAAAAGTGGCAATCTGACCGCCGGAGTTGGCAGGCAGTACCTAGGAGAAATTGGCAAGACAGACAACGGAATAGTCGCCGTCACTACCCATCTCTACGACGGCAAAAAAAGTGTCCCCCTAGACATTGAAATTTATCAACCGGCTAGTTCCTTAGCCGAGGGGAAAGAAGACAAAGAATTTAAGAAGAAACCGGAGATAGCGATAGATTTAATTGACCGGAGCTTAACCAGAGGCTATCGACCGAAAATCGTCTTAATAGATGCTGGTTATGGCAACAACACAAATTTTCTCAAAGCCCTGGAAGAAAGAAAGCTAAAATACTTAGGAGGATTGGCAAAAAATCGAAAAGTAATTATTGAAAAAGAAGGGGGTGTGGAAGAAACAATCCAGCTTGAGCAACTAGCAAAAAGCCTATCAGAAAAGGATTGGGAGAAAATCACCCTAAATCTAGATAAAGAAAAAACGGTTTGGGTAGCGGTATTCAGAGCGAAAATATCTCAACTAGAAGGAGAAAGGAACTTGGCGATCGTCATGAATGCAAGTTCAATGGAAAAAGCCACAGAGGTGGACTATTTCATCACCAATGTAGTTGAGGCAGATACAGTAACAGCGTCGTGGATAGTCAAGACTTACACCGAAAGAAATTGGGTGGAAGTATTCTACCGAGAAGCCAAAGGATGGTTAGGGTTAAGGGAATACCAAGTCAGGGATAAACGAAGCTTACTTCGTCATTTTATCCTGGTGTTTTGTGCCTATACATTTATCCTGTGGCATAAGTTAACTGGGGGATTGCAAAGGCAGTGGGCGAATCGACCTTTAAACACTTTTGTGGAAGCCTTGGAAGCTTTTCGGACAGCGATGTCTTTCCGTTTCTTTGAGTGGCTGACCGAGAATCGGGATGTGTTTGCCGCTTACAAAGCCAGTTTAGGCTTTGTTTGGGCTTGAAATTTGTTTAAGTCCCACTATCACTATAGTGATAGTCTTCTTTTTTATCTTGTCCAGGTTGCATGGGTATCGGAGGGTAAACTTCTCCAAGTAGTTGCTTTGATGCTTCATCCATCGCGATTAACGGTTCTTCTTCCGATGGCTGAGTGCCATACAGGTCAAGGACAACTTCCATCTGGGCAACAAATCGGGCTAAATCCTGTTCCGGAATACAGTATCTTTGGGTTTTCCAAGGGCGTAATTGGTTTTTTTTAGAGTACGCCACACCGTTGGACTGGAAATCTCGGTGATAATTTGTCTTTGTTTGAGTTCCGAGGTTAATAGTCGGATTGTCCACTCGGCTCGGCCAGATGGTGGCTCCGAACAGCACAGGGCAATGATTTGGGCGGCGGCGGCTCCATCAACTTTTGCCGGAGTGGGGGGAGTTTTTCTCGATTTCCGTTCTAATGCTGGTTTTTCGCCTTTTTGAAGAAATCTTTGACGAATACGTCCCACTGTATTTCTATGAACTTCTAAAGCTTCGCCTATTTCTTCATCTGTCCATTTCCTTTTCGCCTGTTCTCCCTCGTCACACATCAGCAAAATCCGAGCGTGGAGAATTTTTTTAGCTGGTGCATAGCCATTACGACTGATTTGTTCGAGGTTTTCTCTTTGTTCCCCTGTTAGATTGACTTTATCTCGCCGACCTCTTCCCATGATTGATGTCCTCTGCTTGTTCGAGCTATTGCCCTATTTTAGCTGAAACAGTCCACTACAATATCTCTTGACTGAATTTTATTTGTCCCTCATTCTATCGCATTTGAGCTTTATTTTGAGGGTTTGCGAGGGAATTAGTGCGTTCACTTCGTTAACGCACCCTACGAGATCGGCGATCGCACTAAAACTTTATAAATTATGAAGGTGAATCTCCTTTAATGAAGGATAACTTAGGAATAGGAAAATGTGTTGATACCTCAAACCATTGAAAGATATTCATTGCACATTCTATAGCCTCTAAAGCATCTTCTTCGGTCAGTGCAAATGTTGTTTGATTTCCAGCATGAGGTTGGCCTAAATGCGCTATCTTGTTTCGAGTTTTATAAAGCCTGGTAGCTTTTTGGTATAAAGCCTCATTATCAACCAGTAAAGATTTTCCAAAAATATATAAGGGTATCTCATGAAGAAGCTCTAGAAACTTGCTTCTACTACGTAGCAATTCATAAACAGGATCTTTAGTAATTAAAGTTCCTCCTTTTTGAGAAAAAGGAACTAATCTTAAAACATTATCAGCATCTCCATTTTGAGTAATAAGTTCATATGCTTCATCTGATTTTGTCGCAGCTAATGTTTCGACAGAAATAGCTGTATACAGCAGAGATCTTCTATAATCTTTGTCTTTGTAAGCATGGATTGAGTCGAGTAACAGTCTTTCATATACAAAGCTCTTTGAAGCCAAAAAATCTAAATCTGCATCCTTTAAATTTTCCCATGTAACCGCCGTGTCTACTATGTATCTTTGTATACCCAACACTGTTTTTTTGGCAGCCGTAAAATTTAATTCAGGTAGCTCAAGGAGTTCACGTTCGGAAATACAGGAAAAACTTTTAGGGATTGTAACCTGCTTACTCATTTGACGCAGGCTTGAAGAGAAGCGTTCTACATAAGTGGGAAGTGGGTTATAGTCAGAACTTACTTTTCCTCCTGAATCAATCCGAAAAATCTTTGCCTCTTCTTCTTCTATAGGAAATGGAATAGAAGTAGGGTCAAACTCCCCAAGCGAGGTTCCTAATATAAAACCTCCTGTCAAAACAATGATCGTGCCATTAACAACTCCAACCTTTTTGAAACTAAAACTTTTAGAGGCTAATTCTACTTCTGAGTAGGTTAAGGGATTGATAAAAAACCATCCAGGCAAGGACTTAAGATTTAGTATTAATGGATCATTGGGGTGAATCCTCCAATAGACATTACCTACGAGTGATATAGCGTAAATTTTCATATTCCACTAATGTCTTCATTCTTTTTAATTTGACTAAGCTAAATATGCTGCCGTTACCAAAACCTAAAGCAGCCCGACTATATAATATACGGAAAGTTTCCGTATGTGACGCTAAATACGCATTTTTTTAAGAATCTTTCCGTATATTACGCTCAAATGGAGCGATCGCAAGAAGTTTTCCGTATAATATTACGATAAGGTGCGAAACGTTTAGGCATGAAATAGGGCTGAAATGCCCGAAATAACCGCCTAGTAAGGTCTTCAGTCCCCCGACTGAATCTAAGAGGTCAACCCAGACCAACCTTATAACTGTTTATATGTCCCGACGTTTAGTATCGTCAGATACCAAACTAGGCAAGGGGACTCAAGGTCAAAACACTTTGTAACAATTATTTACAATCGCTACAAAGGTGAGAGTAACGGCGATAGCCACCCCCAGATTCAGAAATCACAACTCTGGGACTGAAGCGGGGAACGGAAGGCTCCTAGATGTAACCTAACATCCAAACCGAGACCACTGCCAACCATCCATGATTAGGTGTGAACCGAATGTCCGACTTGAACCATCGTAAATATTGCAGTAGTGAAATAGGTTGACACACTGCGTTCAAAAGAACAAGGGGAAACAGTAAGGTACTCATATCATCACTTACACAGACCTTTAAAATACCCCGGTGGAGAGGACAAATCTAAAGATGGAATGCCCACATAAACGGAACGTTATAAGCCCTTTTAGGCTCTGAGTATCGGTCGAAATACTCAGTAGTGATAAGTGTAAACGCAAGCCTTCAAGGGTGTGAGATGTAACCAAAAGCCAACGCCTGACAGTAATAATCAGGATATGCTGACGGGTTACGGTTTGATTGTAAGGATAGAGTCTAGTAGGAGTCTATATGACGAAATCGAGAGAAGGTAAAGGATTCGGGAAACCGAAAACCACTAAGACTACGAATGTATGGAAAACTATCAATTGGGCAAAAGTCCAAAGATATGTTTTCAAGCTCCAAAAGAGAATATACCAAGCGGCTAAATCGGGACAGGATGCAAAGGTTAGAAGGTTGCAACGTCTATTGGTGAAATCATACTATGCTCGTTTATTAGCAGTTCGCAAAGTAACCCAAGATAATCAAGGAAAGAAAACAGCAGGAGTCGATGGAATGATAGCAATATCCCCAGAACAAAGGCTAAATCTAACCGAAGAAATCAAAGGAACACTTAAAGCAAAACCGCTAAGAAGGGTATGGATTCCTAAACCCGGCAGGGATGAAAAACGCCCATTAGGAATACCAACCATCAAAGACAGAGCTAGACAAGCGTTGATTAAATCGGCACTTGAACCAGAATGGGAGTCAAAAATGGAAGGAACCAGCTATGGTTTCCGACCCGGAAGGTCTGACCATGACGCTATATCAAGGATATACATCACCATTAATCAAAGTAGCTACTTTGTATTAGATGCTGATATTGCCAAGTGTTTTGACCGAATTAATCACGACTTTTTACTGTCCAAAATTCATTGTCCAAGCTCCCTGAAAAGAGACATCAAACAATGGCTCAAAGCAGGAGTTTTGGATAACGGTGTATTTGAAGAAACAGAAACAGGGACACCACAAGGAGGGGTAATAAGTCCACTACTAGCCAACATCGCACTGGATGGAATGGCAAGATTAATTGAAACACTATTTCCCAAAAAGGGAAATGGTAAAAATCAAGCTGTTTTAATAAGGTACGCCGATGATTTTGTGGTGATTTCACCATCACTCGAAATCATTGAACAGTGCAAAACTGCCATTTCTGAATGGTTAAAGCCTATTGGATTAGAACTTAAACCAGAAAAAACCAGAGTGTGTCACACACTCAAACCTATTGAATACAATGGGAAAATGGAAGAACCCGGTTTTGACTTTCTAGGATTCAATATCAGGCAATATCCAGTAGGAAAATACAAATCTGGGAAAGATGGGGCAAAACGATTAATTGGTCACAAAACCCACATCAAACCCAGCCAAAAAGCAGTTAAAACCCACACAGAAGCGATTAAAGGTGTAATCAAAAAACACAAAACAGCACCTCAATCAGCCCTGATTAGTCGACTAAACCCAATCATTAGAGGTTGGGCTAACTACTACTCAGGAGTAGTATCTATGGATACCTTCAATAAACTAGACAATACAACCTGGTTAATGTTAAGGGCATGGACAGTATCAAGATGCGGTAAAGCGAACTACGAAAAGCTGAGAAATTATTTTAGACCGGATACAGTTAAACTCAGCAATGGGAAAGAAAGACACGAATCTTGGTTATTTAAGACCAAAGACGGTCATCAATTATGGAAACATAATTGGACACCAATTGTCAGACATACCCTAGTACGCGCCGACGCCTCACCTTATGACGGAAATTGGACTTACTGGGCGACCAGACGAGGACAAGCAATCGACACACCGACAAGAGTAGCCAAACTACTCAAAAAGCAACAAGGCAAGTGTAGCCGATGTGGACAATACTTCACCCCATCGGATTTAATTGAAGTTGACCACATTCTCCCGTTAAGCCTAGGCGGAAAGGATGAATATAAAAACCTTCAATTACTACACCGCCACTGTCACGATGATAAATCGGCAACCGATGGAAGCCTAGAATCATCTAGTTTGACATCATCTGTTAAACAGGATAACACAAGGTCAACCAAAAGAAGTCAAGCTGTATCCTTAACAAGGGAACAATCAAGCTAGGAGCCGTGTGAGGTGAAAGTCTCATGCACGGTTCTGAATGGGAGGGGAGGTCGGTGACGACCTTCTCGACCCCTAATCGTGTTATGCCGATTAGCGTACTCTGTGATGAACCCTTCCCCACTGATTTGTTCAAAGTTTTCGGGAGCATCTCACTTACGCGATAAGTAATTATACTTAGCCTAAAAGCCACTCTTAATCGTGTCTTGGAACGAAATAGAGGCTTTTAAAGACTGCGTACATGGAGAATTAAAACAAGAATTACCCTCGAAAAGCCTATTTTTCCACTAAGTATTTATGCTCATTGCAAAGGTGAGATGCTCCCAAGTTTTCTCGTTGTGCGACTGTCAGATGAACTTTATCTCGCCTACATCTTCCCATGATTGATGTCCTCAGTTGAGCCTATCTATTGCCCTATTTTAGCTGTGTCAGTCCACTACCAGATCGGCTACCTAAAATTTCAGCTAAGCTAAACGGCGCTTAACCTGCATGATCCAACAGCTATAACCCTTTTGGAGTCTATATCGGTGATCCGAAGTAAAAGCCGTTTAGCTTATCTGTAATGAAATTTCATCTATCTGTAACCCTACAGGCCAAAATAGTTTAAAAATCCGTCGAGAATTTCTAGGATAGAAGTAAAGACCATCCTTGCCTACTTTTTCTATGATCCTAGCCGCCGAAACTGGACTAAAAACCGCTACTCTAGACGTAAAAGGCATGAAATGCGCTGGCTGTGTGAGTGCCGTGGAACGACAACTCAGCCAAAATCAAGGGGTAAAATCGGCCCAAGTTAATCTAATCACGGAAATTGCCGTGATTGAATACCAACCAGATGCGATCGCACCAGAGCAATTAGCCGCAAAATTAACCGCAATCGGATTCCCCACCCAACCGCGCAGCTCATCGACTCCCCTTTCTCAACAAAATCAACGGCTGCAAAACCAACAAAAAGAACGGCAACAACAATTATACCGATTAGCGATCGCTTGTTGTTTACTGGTTTTTTCCCTGATTGGTCACTTACACCACATCGGGGGACCAGAAATCCCCATCTTTCAAAGTATTGCTTTTCACTGGATTTTAGCCACCCTAGCCATTTTATTCCCCGGCCGCGATATTTTCATCGATGGTTGGCGGGGATTACGGCACGGGATGCCAAATATGAACACTCTCGTTAGTTTAGGCACAGGTAGCGCCTATATAGCCAGTTGTTTGGCTCTTATCTTCCCTAATCTCGGTCTAGAGTGCTTTTTTGATGAACCAGTCATGCTGTTAGGTTTTATTCTCCTCGGACGGACTCTAGAAGCGCATTCCCGTCATCGCGCAGCCGCAGACTTAGAAGCGCTTACTTCCCTACAACCGGCAGTGGCTCACCTGATTGGTAGTACAGATGACCGTGTGGGTGTGGCGATTCCGGTGGAACAGCTGCGCGTCGGGGAATGGGTGCGCGTCTTACCCGGGGAAAAAATTCCCGTGGATGGGGAGATTATTCAGGGAAGAACCACGGTAGATGAAGCTTTGTTAACGGGGGAATCGCTGCCGGTGGTCAAGGAAATGGGAGATCTAGTCATTGCTGGCAGTTTTAATCTCTCTGGTGCGATCGCTGTGCAAACTCGTCAGGTGGGGACCGATACCACCCTAGCTAAGATTATCGCAGCCGTGGAATCAGCCCAAACTCGCAAGGCCCCGGTACAGAAGATAGCGGACCGGGTAGCGGGTTATTTTGCCTACGGAGTCATGATAATTGCCCTAATTGTGCTGCTCTTTTGGTATTTTTGGGGAACTAGGCTCTTTCCAGAGGTGTTAGGGTCAACCACAGGACACCACGAGATGATTCAACCCACTTCTCCCCTACTTTTGTCCCTAAAATTAGCGATTTCCGTGCTTGTGGTCGCTTGTCCCTGCGCTCTCGGTTTAGCCACACCGACGGCCCTACTGGTGGGAACCAGTTTAGCAGCCGAACGGGGTATTTTAATTAAAGGGGGCGATGTTTTGGAAACCGTCTCGCAACTGCAAACGGTGGTTTTTGACAAAACGGGAACCCTCAGCCAAGGTCATCCAGAAATTACCGATTGTTTGAGTTTTTCTATCCTTAATTCCCTGGAAATTCAACAATTAGCGGCAGTAGTGGAGAGTGGTACTAATCATCCCCTCGCTCGGGCGATTTTAGACGCGGTTACTCCCCCTACTAACCTGACGGGGGAAGATTTTCAAACTGTCGCCGGATTGGGAGTTTCGGCAAGGGTGCAGGGGTCGAAAATTGTTCTGGGAAATCGGCAATGGTTGGCGCAAAACGGCATTAAAATCGATGAAACTATCTGGGGGATTCAAGAGCTTTTACAAGCGGGTAAAACGGTGATTTATCTGGGGATGGAAGAACAATTACTCGGTGCGATCGCTTTTCAGGATCGATTACGTCCCGATGCTCAAACAACCGTGAATCAGTTGCAAAAACTCGGTTTAGAGGTGATTTTACTCAGTGGTGATCGCCAAGAAGTGGTGACAGCGATCGCTAATAGTTTGGGTATTAGCCAATTTTATGCCGAAGTTGCCCCCACCGAAAAATCCGCCTTAATTGCCGACCTACAGACAAAAGAGGGCAAAATCGTGGCTATGGTCGGGGATGGTATCAATGATGCTCCCGCACTAGGACAGGCTAACATCGGTATTGCTCTGGCCGGTGGCACAGAAGTGGCCATGGAAACGGCTGGGATCGTTTTAATTAGCGATCGCCTGGAGGATGTGGTGCAATCTCTGCATTTAAGTCTGGCCACATGGCAAAAAATCCGACAAAATCTTTTTTGGGCTTTGGGTTATAATACCTTTGCTATTCCCATTGCCGGTGGTTTATTACTGCCCCGTTGGGGTCTAGCTTTCAGTCCGGCCTTAGCAGCAGCTTTAATGGCTTTTAGTTCGGTTATGGTAGTGAGTAATTCCCTGCTTTTACGTCGTCAATTTCCTCCGCTCAAATCGACGCAGGAAGGCAAAAACTAAAGCAATTACCGATTTTTTCTCGATAAATCTATCAAGCACCAAAAAGAGCGGCTCTCTTATTCTTTGTGTGATAAGTTTCACTGATACAGGAGCGATCAATCTCTGTGTCCTCTGTGTCTTTGTGGTTCGTTACCCAAGAGAGCCAAGATGGTATTTTGTCCCCGTCTTTGTCAGTTGACGGAGACAGGAACAAATCGGGTTAAGCAGTAATTCTGGTCAGGGATTGGCCTTGATAATTTTTGGTAATAATCTGGTGAATAGATTGGAAAAATTGCCGACAACGATTATTAGTTCTCAGGGGCAATTCATGATTTTTTACCAATAAATCGATCTGAAGTTCCGAGCTAGTGGGAGGATGAATAAATAATTCCACTTTCACTAACTGGGGAAAGAGCGCATCGTTAGGAACCTCCGATAAAAGTAACACATCGGGCCGGCGCTTGATGATTTCAAATTCACCCAAACTTAGGATATCATCGTATAAAAGCCCGGTCTGATGGGGAGAAATTCCGACAAAATAAGAACAGGAATAGCGAGCCATGGCAGGGAAAAGATGATAGATTGGTCACGGTTAATCGGTCAAAATCAGGCCATTGAACTACTACAAAGAGCGCTTGAAATCAATTCGATCGCTCCCGCTTACTTATTCGCCGGCGCTAAGGGGATTGGACGCAATCTAGCAGCAAAATGTTTCTGTCAAGACTTGTTAACTAGAGATCGATCTCCGGAAACAAGGGAATTAATCCTGAAACGCTTTCTCGGGGGCAATCATCCCGATTTACTCTGGATTGAACCCACTTATCAACACCAAGGCAAACTGCTCACCGCAAAAGAAGCACAGGAAAGCAATCTCAAGCGTAAAGCCCCCCCGCAAATCCGCATCGAGCAAATTCGCGAGATTACTAACTTTTTAAGTCGTCCTCCCCTGGAATCGTCCCGCTCTGTGGTAGTGATCGAGCAAGCAGACACCATGACGGAATCAGCAGCAAATGCCCTCTTAAAAACGCTTGAGGAACCGGGAAAAGCCACTTTAATCCTGATTGCTCCCAGTCCTTCCTCTTTACTACCCACTCTCGTTTCTCGCTGTCAACATATCCCTTTTCAGCGTCTTTCGGAAGAAAATCTCGCTCAAGTCTTGCGCTCTAACGGACACGCTCGCGTTCTCAATTATCCGGCAATTCTCGGTTTAGCCCAAGGTAGCCCCGGAGAAGCGATCGCCGCTTTAGAATTTCTCGACAGTCTCCCCCAAGATTTACCGCGATCTTTGAGCAAATTTCCCCTAAAACTCTCCCAAGCACTGGAATTAGCCAAAATTATTGCTCAAACTCTTGACACGGAAACCCAATTATGGTATGTGAGTTATCTTCAGTATGAGGATTGGCAACGACGACGAGAGCGATCGATTTTAGAAATCTTGGAAAAAACCCGCCGGCAGCTGTTAGCCTACGTTCAACCCCGTTTAGTCTGGGAATGCACTTTCTTGGCATTAGCCAAGCTATCCACCGCCCAAAAGTCTTAAAATTGTTATATTTATCGATCGAGTGGGGAGAAAGACCATGAAAATGAAATCCTTAGTTTTGCTGATTCTGTTAACCTTGACTACGGTTTTAGGTGCTTGTCAGGGAGGAAAAGAAGCCGAAGAACCGAAAAACGTCCCTACCACGGTGGAATCGCCGCAAAAAGACGAAGATAGCGATAAAGACGGAGAAAAGCAGCAAAAAGACGGTGATAATGACCAGAATAAAGACGATGACGATGACGATGACGACTAATTGTAAAAATCAAAAAATTATTGTTAGGGTTAGGAGTCAGTAGCCAGTAGTCAGTAGTCAGGAGAATTAAGAATGAGAATAATAATCAATTAAATGGTCTATTTACAGATTTTAGGCAATTTAATCCTTATTTTTGCAGCTTTTGAACCCTTAACTAGGGTTTGCGGCAAAAAGTACGGGCGAAGCATTCGGTTAGAAAATCTACGGTTTCACCGATAGGTGATTGTCCGAATGCTTCGCCCCTACAGGACGCGGGCCGATGAAGACGCAAGGTTTTGAACGACGATTCTCTCAAAATCTTGCACCTGTTTCGCGAAAAAAGCCACAAAACTCTTACCTTGCCTACATTTCACATTTATTCAGCAAACCCTAACTAGGATAAAAAAATCGGGTGAGCCTTAACCCACCCGATCGCATATAGATTGAAATCAACCTATAACTGTGGTACAAACTGTTCTTTTTCGGGAACGTAGGCGTATTCAGCCACAATTTGCCGGAATTCTCCCCCATCGATCGTTTCTTTTTCGATCAGCAGGTCCACCACTCGATCGATCACTTCGCGATGATCGCGAATAATTTGCCGAGAAATTTCATGGCAGTGTTCCACGATCGAGCGCACCTGATCATCGATGCGAGTAGCGACCTTCTCAGAATACTCGGAACGAGTCATCAAACCGCCACCGAGGAACACTTCACCCCCTTGACTTTCTAGGGACAAAGGACCCAAATCGCTCATCCCGAAACGAGTCACCATCTGACGCGCCATATCAGAGACTTGCTGTAAATCGCCACCGGCACCGGTAGTCACCTCATCATAGCCGAAGATTTCTTCCTCGGCTGCCCGACCACCTAAAGCACCGGAAATCCGGGCCATTAACTGAGCTTTCGTGGTTAAACCCTGTTCTTCGTTGGGAGTGAACCAAGTTAAACCCTGGGCCTGGCCCCGGGGAATCAGAGTCACTTTCTGGACGGGATCGTGATCTTTTAAGAGCGTACCCACGATCGCATGACCCACTTCATGGTAAGCGATTAAGCGCTTGCTCTTGCTATCGACTAAAGGAGTGCCTTCCATACCGGCGATAACGCGATCTACCGCGTCATCTATCTCTAGGAGGGTAATGGCATCTTTACGACGACGGGCGGTTAAAATTGCCGCTTCGTTCAGTAAATTGGCTAAATCTGCTCCACTGAACCCTGGAGTGCGACGGGCGATCGCTTCGATGGAAACGTCGTTGGCCAGCTTTTTATTGCGGGCGTGAACGTCTAAAATCTCTAAACGACCTTTAAAATCGGGCGCATCGACGGTTACTTGGCGATCAAAACGGCCCGGACGCATGAGAGCGGAATCGAGAACATCGGGGCGGTTAGTGGCGGCAATGATGATAATTCCCGTATTCCCCTCGAAACCGTCCATTTCTGTCAATAATTGGTTTAGGGTTTGTTCCCGTTCATCGTTACCACCACCGATACCGGCACCCCGTTGACGACCTACTGCGTCAATTTCATCGATAAAGATTAAACAGGGAGCATTTTCCTTGGCTTTTTTGAACAAGTCGCGCACGCGAGAAGCACCGACACCGACAAACATTTCCACAAATTCCGAACCGGAAATGCTGAAGAAAGGTACACCCGCTTCACCGGCGATCGCTTTAGCCAACAGGGTTTTACCCGTACCAGGAGGGCCAACCAAAAGGACTCCTTTGGGGATTTTGGCACCGACGGCGGTAAATTTCTCCGGTTGTTTGAGGAAAGTGACGACTTCCTGTAATTCTTCCTTCGCTTCGTCAATTCCCGCCACATCATCAAAGGTGATACCGGTTTTCGCTTCCATCTGGAAACGGGCTTTTGATTTACCAAAACTCATCGCTTGACCCGGACCGCCTGGGATATTATTAGAACGGCGGAACAGGAAAAAGAGAGCGGCAATCAGCAAAAAGGGGAAAAGTAGATTACCGAGGAATCCCCACCAAGCGCCGTCATTCCGCATCGGGTGAGCATCGAAACTAATTTTAGAATCGCGTAAACGGGCGATCAAATCCGGGGAATTGGCCGGTAAATCGACCCGTAGGCGTTGTACTCGGTTTTCTAGTTCTGGATCTAGGGCCTGTACGATCGCGGTTCTGCCCCCTTCGTAGAGATCGACGCTGACAACCCTACCACTGTCTAGGTATTCTAGAAAGCGTCCGTAGGTCATGCGGGTAGTGGCGGTGTTATTGCCGATATTACTGGTGGCGGTGGCAAAAGTGCCTTGCCAGAGGAAAAAACCGACCACGAGGGCGGGCAATGTCCACAGTAAAATCGTTTTCCAAGATAGTTTCATGTTTGTTTAGTGGTTCTAGGATAAAGATTTTTGCTTAACTCATTTAGCTGTTTTTGTCAAGGATTTTACGTTATTTTTTCGATATTAATCCCCGCAGCCAATTAAATCTTAACTAAATGTAACGTAATTCTCATAATTCTGACAAGAATGGTGACGAGAGATTTTTTTAGTTCATTTGTTCTAGCAAGAGTCTCATGGTTTCTGGGATAAGCTGGATTAGAGAAGGACTATCTCGATGGTCAAGATTTAACAGTAGAAGTTTTTACTATTCTTTACTCTAGAGCGTGTAAACTACACAGTGTATAAGCTGTTCGCAATTTAAATCGTGGGTGAACGGTGTTGAAACCCTTGCCTTTTCTCGATCTGCTCGGAAATTTAGAGACTGAACAGCTTATCAAAAGCCACTGATTATCTGAGAGATTTATGACTCCAGAACATTTTTTGCAACTTTTACAACATCAAACTTCTTCCTTTGCTCAAACTGTGTCAACTAATGAAGGTGAATGGATTATTAAGGGTTTTATCGATATACATAAAAAAGTATATACTATATCTATTGATACGAAAATCATCTCTAAAATCCTAGAATTGCTTCTTTTTCCCATATTTGATAATTTTGCTAGATGTAACCAATTAAAGATAGAGTTAGTATCTCAACAAAATTTTTACCCTGATTTGACCTTTATTCACGAGCCAACAGGAGCTAAGTTTGCTGTGGATATAAAAAGCACTTACAGAAAAAATAATCAAGAAGTCAATGGAATGACATTAGGTACATTTACTGGATACTTTCGACAGAGGAATAGCTGCAAAAATATAAAATATCCTTACCAAGAGTATTCAGGTCACTATGTTCTGGGTGTTATTTACACTAAGTGCGATCTGGTAGCTGATGAGAGAAAATCCTTCAGACTTGAAGATATAGAAAAAATACCTTCTGTTATTAAAGATTTTCAATTCTTTGCTCAACCTAAATATAAAATTGCCTCCTCCAGTCCTGGTAGTGGTAATACAAAAAATATCGGTTCTGTGACTAAAATTTCTGAATTAATCGAAGGAAAAGGTATTTTTTCTTTATTAGGAGAAGAAGTATATGATGACTATTGGATGTATTACCTGACAACAGATATGGCAAAACAAGTAGATTCCTCTCGTCCTTATACCAATCTTAAAAGTTATCTTGAATATAAACAAAGAGGTAGTGATGCCCTAAAACTTCGTGAAGATGAAATAATTAATTTATCATCAGACTATCAAGAAATTACTGTTAATGAGGAGAGTGTTTAGTGAAGTTAACGCCACTTGTGCCACCGATTAAGTGTCAAGGAATTAAAACTAAATTGGTAAAAGATGTTAAAAATATTGTGTCTGATCTTAGCTTTGGGCGTTGGATAGAACCCTTTTCTGGATCGGGGGTGGTGGCTTTTAATATTAATCCCAAAAAGGCTTTACTTGCAGACACAAATACTCATATTATCCAGTTTTATAATAATCTAAAAAATCAAGTTATTACCAGTAAAACTGTGAAGCTTTTTTTGCAAGAAAATGGTCAAGTCCTTAAGGATCAGGGAGAAAGTTATTATTATCAAGTACGAGAAAGATTTAATCAATCTCCTAATTCTCTAGATTTTTTATTTCTCAATCGCTCCTGTTTTAATGGCGTGATGAGATTCAATCGTAAGGGACAGTTTAACGTCCCTTACTGTCATAAATCAGAGCGATTTTCTCAAGCATATATTACCAAAATAGTCAATCAAGTTATTGCCATAGAAAATATTCTTATTAAAACTGATTATGATTTTCAAGTTGCTGACTTTCGAGAGACTTTATCTGATTGGCAAAAAACAGACTTGATCTATCTCGATCCTCCTTATTTAGGGAGACACACCGATTATTTTAACTCTTGGTCTGAAGAGGATGAAGATTGTTTGGTGACTATTTTAAAGGATATTTCTTGTCGGTTTATTTTGTCCACTTGGCACAGTAATCAGTTTAGAAGCAATCCTTTAATTAAAAAAAATTGGAGTGCTGATAAGTTTTATATCTATACTAAACAGCATTTTTATCATGTGGGTTCCACAGAAAAATTGCGTCATCCGATCACCGAAGCGATCATTACTAACTTTAACATTCCCTTGTTGCCAGAGCGAGGAACTGATTTGCAACAACTGTCATTATCCCCATCGACAGCAGAAAATGAGGGAGTGAGAACAGTCTAGAAGATGCC
Source organism: Microcystis aeruginosa NIES-843 (assembly GCF_000010625.1). Classification (NCBI taxonomy): domain Bacteria; kingdom Bacillati; phylum Cyanobacteriota; class Cyanophyceae; order Chroococcales; family Microcystaceae; genus Microcystis; species Microcystis aeruginosa. The sequence continues at coordinate 4,713,527 of NC_010296.1, read as the reverse complement.
TAGTTGCTAATTCTCACTCCTTACTATTTAGGGTTTGCTGAATAAATCTAAAAACCTTGTTGGATAATATCTTTAGGCTTTTTTGAAATCAAAAAGTGCCAGCGATTGGAGTGATTGGGGAGGGAAATTTCAGGTACTTTTTCCCTGAAAATTAGGTAATTGACTCCCTGAAAATGGGTAAAACCCCACACCCCACACCCCACACCCCACACCCTGCCACCACCGAAAAACTTTTTCAGCAAACCCTATTTATCCTTGGCTTTGGCGTAGATGGTCATTAATTTGGCGTTTGCGCTTTTCTTCGGGGGCAGTGCTAGTAATTTCGCCAAAATCTTCACTACTCATGGAAAGATGGGACATTATCTTTCTTTTGCGCTCTTTAGCAGTTAATTCCGGTGAAGGAGTTACTGGAGGCGGCGCTGCCACGGGTTCCGCTGCCACCGGAGGAGTTTCCACAATTGGCAGCGGTTTTTTGGGAATATAGTCAGCACCAGTGGTACTTCTGGAGAGATGATCGAGAATGCGCCGTTTGCGATCGTCAGTAGCCATAACAATCTTTGCCAATCTAGTGTGAACTTTTGTAACTATCACCTATTGTCAAACATCCCTATCCCCTTGAGAAGTCAAGGGAGATTTTATTTTCAGCGATTGAAGACATATAAAACCTGCGATCGCATCTATCTGGTCGTGGAACTGGAGGTCTTCTCGCCCAAGGTGATAAGATAAAAAACTAAGTCTTTGAAAATATGACAAAGGATTTATCTATCATGACACCCTCTTTAGCTAACTTTCTCTGGAGCCTTGTTTTAGGTGCGGCTATCGTCCTGATCCCTGCTACTATCGGTTTGATTTTCATCAGTCAATACGACAAGATCAAACGGACTTAATTTAAAATCCTAAAATGCCTAGACCGATTCCGTCTGGGCATTTTAGCTAATTTTGGAACTGGCAAGAGCGATCGCACCGACTACCCGATACCCCTCTGTTTGTAAAACCTGCACAGCCTCCTCAATCGTGGTTCCCGTGGTATAAATATCATCAATTAAGAGAATCGGCACTGATTTCGGTAAATTTTTCCCCAGTTGAAAAGCCGCTTGCATCGTCTTTTTTCTTTCCTCGGCTGCCAGACTAAATAAAGCTGCCGTGTTCTTAATCCGAATTAATCCGCGACTAGCCAGAGGATAACCGGTTAAACGGCAAAAACCCTCGCCAATGACTTCTGCTTGATTAAAACCCCTTTCCTTTAACCTTTCTGGGTGGAGAGGGATAGGAATCACCGTCAAACGTTTATCGGTGAGGGGAGGACGAAGGAGCCAAGTTTCCCCCATGCAACTGCCTAGCAAAGAGCCGAGAGCGGGATGGCGATCATATTTCATTTTAGCGATCGCCTGTTTTAATTTACCTTCATAGCGTCCCCAGATAAACAGGGGAATAGAACCACGCCAGAGAAAAAGCGGGTTATTCTGACGATAGGACTGTAATTGTCGCCCACAATCACGGCAAAGCTCTCGCTCGCTCTGCCGTTGACAAAGAGGACAGGGAGACTTAAGAAATAAAGCGAGAAAAGGTTCGAGCATGGGAAGTCAAAGTTTTAGCTAGATCCTGATTTCCATCGTCAAAAACGGTCAAATAATGGGGATTACTCCGCTCGATCGAAAGACTAATTCCTTGCGCTCCTTCGGACTCTATATCTTGTAGATAACCCCCCTGATGCTGTTGTGCTTCCTCAAAAGAAGCAAAGGGACCAAAATAGTAAATACAGTGGGGGGAAAGGGAGGTAATTTTCAGCCACCAAGGTGTATTATCGTCAGAAATTTTATTTGTCTCCAAGAAAGATAAAATCATGTTCTGGTAGTGATAGGGGACAGAGATTGCGGGAATCAAGGACAGGTTTTGAGGAACTTTGCCCCCATAATTCCGATTTGCTGGCCAAAAAATCGAGCTTTTGGCCAAAGGGAGTCTTTTTATCGTATTAGATTAACAAGGGGAGCGGTCGCAAAATCAAAAGAGATTCTAAAAATTCCCCTCAGCCAAGGGGAAGCGGATCGAGATAGGATAGTAAAAAGTTTTTTTGTAGAAAGCTAGGGAGATAAGATAACTATGAGCCAGATCACAGACACGGATAAGAGTCTTGAGGCGATGAAGAATTTTGCCGAACAGTACGCTAGACGTACAAATACTTATTTCTGTAGCGATCTCTCGGTGACAGCCGTAGTAATTGAGGGATTAGCGCGTCATAAGGACGAATTAGGCGCTCCTTTATGTCCCTGTCGTCACTACGAAGACAAAGAAGCGGAGGTAAAAAATACTTTCTGGAATTGTCCCTGTGTACCGATGCGGGAACGGAAAGAATGTCACTGTATGCTATTTATTACCCCCGATAACGAGTTTGCTGGGGAAGAACAGATAATTTCCCTCGACTATATCCAAGAAGTCCGCGAATCGATGAAGGGGCATTAGTTTAGGGTAATGACAGCCACCGCTTTTGGCCAAGGAATCGACGAATTTAATCGCCAGCAATTCTATGCTTGTCATGATACCCTGGAGGCTTTGTGGATGGAGTCCGCAGAGCCTGAAAAAACCTTTTATCAAGGCATTTTGCAGATTGCTGTCGCTTGTTACCATCTGGAAAATAATAACTGGCGCGGAGCGGTAATCCTTTTGGGAGAAGGGGTTAGACGTTTGCAACACTATCAACCCGATTACGAGGGGATCAACGTGACGCACTTGGTTGGGGAGAGTTTGGATCTATTAAACTTTTTACAGAATCTTGATCCCCAAGCATTACCGGCAGTGCTAGAAGCGATGAAAAGCAATCAGGAACATCCTCATCCCCACCTCGATCGATCTATCTGTTCTCTGCCGAAAATCCTCAAAAGTCAACCCGTTCTCTAAAAAGCTAGATTAGTTAGTCAATACAATTACGTCTATAGGTGACATTTCTATGAGAGCAAGATACGCAAAAATCAGAGGATGGCTAGTTGCCCTCGTTTCTGCTGGCTTAATCATGGGATTGGGCAATTCTCCCCTAGTCAAAGCACAGCAGAACATTGTACCAGGTAATGCCATGACAGTGCGATCGGATATTCAGGAGGCGAACTCAAAAACGGGGGTAATTACTGCGAGGGGTAACGTACAAGTGTTCTATCCCGCCCGCAAAATGCAGGCCACTTCTGCTCAAGCTCAGTATTTTAGCCGCGAACGTCGTTTAGTGATGACGGGTAACGTTTACGTTTTGCAGGAAGGCAACAGTATCCGCGCCGAAACGATGACTTATCTTGTCGATGAGGGCAGATTTATCGCTACTCCCCAAACCAGTCAGCAGGTGGAGTCAATTTATTTAGTCCAAGATAACGAAACTTCCCCCCAACCGGCTGCTTCTCCGACACCCGCACCCATACCTTCCCCTTCCCTCCCCGCTGCCCCAATGATTAACCCGCAGTGATAGTCAGGAGTCAGGAGTCAGGGGTCAGGAGATTATTTTTAGTTATTCTTCCCACACCCTACACCCTACACCCTACACCCCACACCCCACACCCTACACCCCACACCCCACACCCTACACCCTACACCCCACCCCCCCACTTCCCCACTTCCCCAACACCCAACACCGGATAAAGATGACTTTAGTATTAGAAAATATCCATAAATCCTACGGTAAAAGGCTCGTGGTTAACCGGGTGAGTATTACGGTTGCCCCGGGGGAAATTGTCGGGTTATTGGGACCAAATGGTGCGGGGAAAACCACAACTTTTTATATCGCCACGGGATTAATTAAACCGAATCAAGGGCGCGTTTGGCTCGATCAAAAAGAAATTACCAAATTACCCCTTAATCAGAGGGCGCGTCTGGGTATTGGCTATCTGACGCAGCAGGCCAGTATTTTTCGTTATTTAACTGTATCAGAAAATATTCAGTTAGCCCTAGAACAGTCGGGGGTTCCCTTTTCCCAACGGGCAAATCGTCTCTATGATTTATTAAAAGAATTTCGCCTCGATAAGATTGTTCGCACTAAAGGAGCCTACGTTTCCGGAGGAGAAAGAAGGAGGACAGAATTAGCTCGCGCTTTAGCGGTGGGAGTCAACGGACCGAGATTTTTATTATTAGATGAACCTTTCGCGGGGGTGGATCCGATCGCCGTGTCCGAGATTCAAGCGATGATTGCTGGTTTAAGGGATCGTCAGATGGGAATTTTAATTACTGATCACAATGTGCGAGAAACTTTGGCTATCACTAATCGGGCTTATATTATGCGCGAAGGGCAGATTTTAGCGGCGGGAAGTGGCGAAGAACTTTATAATAATCCTCTGGTGCGTCAGTATTATTTGGGTGATAATTTTTTCAGATAATTGTTATTAATAAAAATCGCTGCATTATATCATGAAAGTTGGCAATTGGCAAGGAAATTTAAGTAGAATACCCGGATTTAGCATCTTAGACCGCTATATTTTTGTCGAGTTATTATTGCCCTTTTTATTTGGTATGGGTTTATTCACTTCTTTGGGAGTGGCGATCGGTACTTTATTTGATTTAGTGCGACGGATTACTGAATCGGGTTTACCTTTTACTTTGGCCTTAAAAATTCTCTTATTAAAAATGCCAGAGTTTATCGTTTTAGCCTTTCCGATGTCGATACTTTTAGCGGCTTTAATGGCCTACAGTCGTTTAGCCAGTGATAGCGAATTAATTGCTTTGAAAAGTATTGGAATTAGTGTTTATCGCCTAATAATTCCCGCCATTGTGCTAAGTTTAATAGTGACGGGATTAACCTACGTTTTTAATGATTATGTGGCTCCGGCTGCCAGTTATGAAGCTAATGCTACCATGACGAAAGCTCTGCGACCAAATCGCAAATCTTTTATTGAAGATAATATTATTTATCCTGAATACGGCAAAGTGCGGCAACCGGATGGAGGGGAACCCCAAACGGTATTAAGAAGGTTATTTTATGCCGAAAGATTTAACGGTCAAGAGATGCTAGGTTTAACCATTCTCGATCGCACCCAGCCGGAAGTTAATCAAATTATTACCTCAGAATCAGCTTCTTGGAATATTGAAAAAAATATTTGGGATTTTTATAACGGCACAATTTATCTAATTGATCCTAAGGGTTCCTATCGTAATATTGTCCGCTTTCAACATCAACAATTAGCCCTACCTCGTACCCCTTTAGATTTAGCTTTTCGGGCGCGAGATGGTTCGGAAATGACCCTGAGACAAGCGCGGGAATACCTAGAAATACTGCAATTAAGCGGCAATCCCACCAAAATTAGAAAACTACAGGTTCAAATCGAGCAGAAAATATCTTTACCCTTTGTTTGTTTAGTTTTTGGGATGATTGGGGCAGCCTTGGGATTACGTCCCCAAAATTCTAACAAAGCCACCAGTTTCGGTATTTGTATTGTCCTAATTTTCTCCTATTATCTCCTATCTTTTGTCACCAGTTCCTTAGGCATTGGCGGAGTTTTAACCCCCTTGATGGCCGCTTGGTTGCCCAATATTTTAGGATTAACTGCCGGGGGAATTTTGTTACTTCAATCGGCTAAATAATCGAGGGTTAGCGGTGGGAATAAAAATTGATAATCATCAAATTTCTAAAGCTAATTTGTATAAACGACTGCGGGATAAATTAGTAACCTGTGCTAATTGTCTGCTGGCTTGCGATCGATTAACTCCTCCTTCGATAATTTGTTTTAATTCCCGTTTTAATTCCTCGTCGGATAATTGGATAGTATCGAACCGATTGTTGCCCATAACTACGATAGTAAATTCCCCTTTAGGAGTTTTATTCTCTCGATATAAATTAATCGCCTCGGCGACAGTTCCTCGCCAAATTTCTTCGTAAAGCTTGGTTAATTCCCGACCTAAAACTATCTTTCTCGTTGGTCCGAAAGTTTCTCGTAAATCCTCCAAAGTCTTAATAAGTTTGTGAGGTGCTTCATAAAAAACCATCGTTCTCGTTTCAGTTTTTAAACTCTCTAAGTGTTCTTGTCTCAGCTTTTCCTTACCCGGAAGAAATCCTTCAAAACAGAATCTTTCCGTGGGTAATCCCGACACCGCTAAAGCAGTAATTACCGCCGTTACTCCGGGGATGGGAACCACTTCGATCTGAGCTTCTATACAAGCTTTAATTAACTCATAACCCGGATCAGAAATCCCCGGCATTCCCGCATCAGTAACCAAAGCGATATCCTGACCTTGGCTGAGAATATTTAATAACTCATCGAGACGGGAAAGACGATTATGTTCGTGGTAACTAATTTGAGGGGTCAGAATATCAAAATGCTGCAATAATTTGCCGGTGTGTCTGGTATCTTCGGCAGCAATTAGAGTGACTTTTTTGAGAGTTGCCAGGGACCGGAAAGTCAGATCGTCTAAATTACCGATCGGCGTTCCCACCACATACAATTTACCGAGATTATTCATAAATTGGCTAAAAATAGGCTATTTAGTCGTATTTTCAGTGATAAGTCAACAGTAACCAGTAAACAGTGAAAAGACAGCAGAAAACTGTCCTTTAATATTCTCTTCTCCCACTGATAACCGATCACTGATAAGACTGTCCACTAAAAACTCACATCTGATCACTGCTCACTGATAACTGATAACTGACGACTGATAACCGATCGCTTTTCTCTGTTCAGGGATCGCCCAAATAGGGTAAAGTAGGTCAAGGTATGCTCACCCCTGTTATTGAATTAATCTAGTCTAAGGAGAACGTCTTAGTAATGTTAACCCTAAAAATCGCCGTTTATATCGTTGTTTCCTTCTTTGTCTTACTTTTTATCTTTGGCTTCCTTTCTGGCGATCCTACCCGTAACCCCGGACGCAAAGACTTTGAGTAGAAGACAATTATCAAACTGGTTCTAGGGTAGAGGCACAGGGAACAAGTTATCGAACTTCCCCTGTCTCCCCAGAAATAATGATCATGGTAGTATCATCGGAAATTTTGGGTCTGAAACCCCGCCGTTCTAGGTTGGCTTTACGTTAGAATTAAAAGGCCAGTCTCGAAAACCAAGTGGACGGCGCAGCACCTTGAAAACTCGGCTTAGGGGGTTCCGACCAGAAAAGCTTGGCCGGGTAAAAAGTCGCGCGCAACAAGTACAAGAAGCTATAGGCGGTCAACGTACCGTGGGACACACGGAATCGGGCTTCTGAAATGGGGCGAAAGTCTGTGGACTCTGTGTAAGACAGTACATGGTTTTTTAACTGTGGTATGCGACGGTGGTGGAAGCAGAAACTTAAATCGTGAGGTTTAGGAATCGCCGCACTTTTAGGGCGGCGAGGATGTCAATGAGGTTCGCTCGTCCTCTATTTTGATCGCCGACTCGTGCAGTCATGTCTTTTTTTCTCTTAGCTGTTGAACCACCTGCCCTGATTAATACTGTAGCCGAACCGGAAACGGAGGAGCGCCAAGTTTCTGAAAATAGTCCCGCGTCAGTAATTCCCCTCCCTGTCACCCCAGCACCTCTAGAAGCAAAAAAGCCTTCAGAAGAGAGCGTTTCTATTCCCCTAACCGTCACTCCACCCCCGGAAACCGTCGAGGTAAAACCCTTGGTTCCCGATCAGGGTATTCCCTTAGAACCTTTACCTAGCAGTGGGGGTGATGCGGCAGCTTTAGGAAAACCCCTTTCTGTCCAGAATTCTCCACCCCCCGCAGCCGTTGATGTCACCATTCATCCCGAAACCGAGATAGTTTCAGGATTAAATCAAAAAGCTCTTAACCAGAAAAATGGCTCAACTCGGCTATTAGTGCGGAAAAAAGGCGAAAAAACCAGCCAAGAATACTTGATTTCCCTCAATAACGGCCTAGGTCAGGCCGCTAATCCAGAAGGGGAAAAGCCCCTAGAATTGGTGGCCGATGAGCAGGAATTTGACCAAAATCGGCAGATTATCACCGCTAGAGGTAATGTCACCCTGCGTTTTGCCCAAAGTGTACTAACGGCCGATCGCTTACAGATTAATCTTCCCGAAAAGTTAGCGGTAGCGGAGGGCCAGGTGATCCTAACCCGGGGAGATCAAATCCTGCGCGGCGATCGCTTTGAATATTATTTCGTCCAGGATAGCGGTGTGGTATTTAATGCTAATGGGGAGATTTTTCAACCCAGCACCGCTAGGGATTTAGGACAAACGCTGCCCACGGATGTGGGGGCCGGTAGTTCTTTTGCAACCCTAACCGATCGTTTGGCATTAAATCAACCCTTGCAGAGAATTACCACGGGAGAGGGTTTTCAATTTGTCGTCGGGGGACAGGATCCCAGTCGGCGCGATCGACAGAATATTAGTAGTCCATCGGGGGGAACGATTAATCGTGTCCGTTTTCAGGCCGAACGCTTGAATTTTGATGGTAAGGTGTGGAATGCCACTAATGTGCGTCTGACTAATGACCCTTTTTCCCCTCCTGAGTTGGAAGTTCGGGCTAATTCCGCCACTTTTCGCAGTAGCGGCCCCTTTACCGATGAGTTGCGGATGAGTAATTCCCAGTTGGTTTTCGATCAACGGGTAGTGGCACCCACTTTTATTAATAGTCTCACTTTCGATCGCCGTCGTCGTCGTCCTTTTTTAATTGCTCCGGGCTATGATGGGGAGGATCGGGGCGGATTTTTCGTAGAAAGTCCCCTAACTTTAGTGGAGACACCGAAGACTCTTTTCGAGTTGACACCGCAATATTTAGTGCAAAAAGTCCTTAATCCCGATGCTTTTCCCTCAGCTAACCCTGGAGGTGGGGAAGTTTCGGCCCTTAGTCCGAAAGCTTTTGGTTTATTGGGCAATTTTGCCACTAATTTTGGCGAGCGCTCGTTTTTGCAAGCGACAGCTTCTTTTTCTAATCTAGATTTGGAACAGATCGAAAATAGTGTTCGTTCTAAAATTCGCTTTCAACAGACGATCGGACAGTTGCAGGATCCCTATCTGCTCAATGTGGAGTACAATTATCGCGAGCGTCTCTTTAACGGTTCTTTAGGGTTTCAGACGGTTAATAGCAGTTTTGGGGCAATTTTGACCTCACCGGTGATTGTCGTCCCGAATACGGATATTAGACTCAGTTATCAAGCTTCTGTTCAGAATGTTAACGCACCCACCGATCGCAGTAATCTCTTAGCGGCCAATGCAACGGATAATGTTACTAATTTAAGCCGTTTTCAGGGCGCTGTCTCCCTCAATCGCAGTTTTTTACTCTGGTCTGCCCTTACTTTACCACCGACTCCCGACCAAGGGTTAAGATTTTCTCCTCTTCCCGTTCAACCCTATATTGCTATTGTCACTGGTGTCACTGGTGTCACCGGTTATTACACCAATGGAGAGACGCAAAATTCCGTCACGGGAACCGTGGGATTATTGGGACAGTTTGGGCGTTTTTCCCGCAATTTTTTCGACTATACTGGATTTAATCTCAGTTTTAGTCAGGGTTTAGTTAACGGACAATCACCCTTTTTCTTCGATCGCTTTGTTGATCAACAAACAATGTCCTATGGTATAACTCAACAGGTATATGGTCCGATTCGCGTGGGTTTCCAGAGTATTTATAGTATCGATCAAGCTAAGGAAATCAGTACAGAATATTTTCTCGAATGGAGTCGTCGCACCTATAGTTTAATTTTGCGCTATAACCCCGTGCTGCAGTTGGGAATACTCAACATCCGCGTGTCGGATTTCAACTGGACAGGCAACCCCGGCTATTTTGAGGGCAGCGATGTCCGTCCAGTGGTGGATGGAGTAACCCGTTAAGCTGAGGAGACTCCGAGACAGGAGACTCCGAGACAGGAGAAGGGAGGGGTAATTATGAATGATGAATTATTGTGTAAGATGGTGATCGCACTACAACGCCCACCCTACTCCAATGGAAAGGCAAAAGATGACTACTACCCTTGAAAGCTTACAGGAATTTATTGATTTTTGTCAACAGCATATTACTGGCAAAGAAAAGAAAGAAGCTCAGATTTTCCTAGACCGTTTCTTTCGAGCTTTTGGTCATAAAGGTGCGTTAGAAGCGGGTGCAACCTATGAGGAGGCGATTACTAAAGGTAGCAAGAAAGGTAAAACCGGATTTGCTGATTTAGTTTGGAAACCTCGTGTTTTAATTGAAATGAAAAAACGAGGAGAAGATTTAAGTAAGCACTATCCCCAAGCTTTTGAATACTGGAGTCGATTGGTTCCTAATCGCCCTCGCTATGTCTTATTATGTAATTTTGATCAGTTCTGGATTTTTGATTTTGATCTTCAAATAGATGAACCGGTAGATCGAGTAAATCTCAACGATTTGAAAAATCGGGTCAGTGCCTTCAATTTTATGGAAGTAGGGAATCGCACCCCTATCTTTCAGAATAATCAAGTCGAGATTACAGAAACGGCCGCGCGGCGGATGGGTGAGTTGTTTCAACTGTTAAAAAAACGCGGTCATAAAAGCGGTTTTGATGAGTTGACTGCCCAGCGATTTATTTTGCAGTGTGTCTTGGCAATGTTTGCTGAGGATCGAGGATTGTTACCGAGAGATTTATTTATTTCTTGTGTACAAGAGTGTCTAAATGGTGGCAATTCCTATGATGTCTTGGGGGGATTATTTCAACAGATGAACCAACCCGGAATTACCCCCGCTGGCAAGTATCAGGGAGTGGATTATTTTAATGGGGGACTGTTTAGTATAATTCATCCGATTGAATTAACTAATAAAGAATTAGAGTTTCTGGATGTGGCGGCGCGTCAGGATTGGAGTAAGATCCGTCCGGCAATTTTTGGTAATATTTTTGAGGGGACGGCTAATGCTGAAGAACGTCATACTTACGGGATGCACTTTACCTCAGAAGCGGATATTATGAAAATTGTTCGCCCAACTATTAGCCGTTACTGGGAGGAGAAAATTGAGCAAGCTGGGACGATTGGCGAGTTAAATACACTTCAGTTAGAATTACAGCAGTATAAGGTATTAGATCCGGCTTGCGGTTCGGGTAATTTTCTCTATGTCGCCTATCAAGAATTAAAGCGCATTGAACAGTTATTAATTGAAAAGATTGCTAACCGTCGTCGTTCTTCTAGTGACCAATTACAGATTAGTTTTGTTACGCCTAAACAGTTTTATGGAATGGATATTAATCCTTTTGCTGTAGAATTAGCGCGGGTGACTTTAATGATTGCCAGAAAGGTGGCGATTGATAGGTTTAATTTGACGGAAGCTTCTTTACCTTTGGATACTTTGGATAGTAATATTATTTGTGCTGATGCTTTGTTTACGGATTGGCAAAAAGCGGACGCAATTATCGGTAATCCTCCATTTTTGGGAGGTAAACACATGAGATTAAATCTCAGTGATGATTATGTTAATAAAGTGTTTGCAAGGTTTTCTGAGGTTAAAGACTCGGTTGATTTTTGTTCCTATTGGTTTCGTCTAGCACATGATCAATTAGACGAGAAAGGAAGAGCGGGTTTAGTCGGAACTAATTCTATTAGTCAAGGAAAAAGTCGTGTAGCAGCGTTGGATTATATTACTCATAATGGTGGACACATTCATGAAGCGATTTCTACTCAGCCTTGGTCTGGTGAAGCTAATGTTCATGTTAGTATTGTCAATTGGAGTAAAATTGAACCAGTAAGTTATTATTTAGATAATCATCAAGTTTCTCAAATTAATTCTTCTTTAAAAGCGACTGTAGATGTCTCCAAATCTCCGCGATTAAAAGCTAATCTTAATCAATGTTTTCAAGGAGTGATTCCTGTTGGTAAAGGTTTTCTAGTTAGTGAAAAACAAGTTGATGAATGGATTAAACAAGATTCTAAAAATAGGAATGTCCTTAAGTTGTTTTCAATGGGAGCAAATCTAGCCCAAAATCCTCACGGTAAGCCAGAACGCTGGATTATTGATTTTAATGATATGAGTTTGGAGGATGCTAGTGAATATACACTACCTTTCGAGCATATTAAAGTAAATGTTAAGCCAGAAAGAGAGATAAATCGGATGAAAGTCAGAAGAGAGAATTGGTGGAAGATGGGATCGAATGCTTCAATAATGAGAGAATATATTGTTAAAAAATCGTTTTATTTTGCTGTCCCACGAGTCTCTAAATGGGCGGTTTTTATTCCAGCACCCCTTGACTGGCTTCCTGGAGATAAATCTGTAGTAGTTGCTTCCGATGATTATTATATCTTAGGTATTCTTTTATCTAACATTCACCGAACCTGGATGCACACCCAAAAATCTACACTTGAGGACAGAACAGCCTACACCAATACAACCTGTTTTGAAACCTTCCCTTTTCCCCAGACACCTTCACGGGAACTTGTCGAAAAAATCCGTCAAACCGCCAACGAATTACACGAATACCGCAGCCAACAGATGGAGAAAAAACAATGGGGAATCACCAAACTATATAACCAATTCTTTAACGAACCCAGTAGCCAACTGTATCAACTCCATCAGAAATTAGACAAGCTAGTAATGGAAGCATATCACTTCCAAGCTGACGAAGATATTTTAGAGAAACTATTAACCTTAAACCTGGAATTAGCAGAAAAAGAGAAGCGAGGAGAAACCGTCATCGGTCCCTGGTCTCCTTACTCTTAGATTACTCCAAAGCCTTACATTAGATTGAAACAATCTGAATTTCCCTGACTCGGTGCATTGGTTTGGTTGGCTTTTCGGTGGTGATTAGTTCATCAGCTTGAATTTGCAGCGCAGCAGCAACATGAAGTGCATCCATCGCCGCTAAACCGTAAGTGCCAGCAATTTCACGACTCACTGCACCCTCCTCGACGTGCAGCAAGTTCTTGTTCTATTTCATCTTCATTGAGCAGTTGCAATCCAGATGCGATCGCCCGATGTCGGATTTCCCATAACTTTTTGCTTAATGGTGTTTGGGGAATAAATTTAGCTTGTGGTGTTGTTTGTGACTCAGATTTAAGTATTTGAACAAATTGCCAAACTTTTTGTTGCTTTTCCGGGGTCAATTCTCGCCATTGTTCAAGTAGTTCTTCTTCTTTATCCATAAATACCTCGCTCTTAAATTACGCATTCCTCGAATCGTTGGCTGTCCAAGACATATTTGGGGATTAACTTTCGGCTCTTGTAGTAGATATGTATGGGTAGTTCAGGTGTTTTAGGTGGGAACTGGTTCACCCGGCCGCAAACTAGACCATTTACCGGTTTCGCGTAAAAAGCTTTCACAACCCACCACATCCCACTCCATTTCGATATAATCTTCCTTGGTGCGAATGTTAACGTTAATAGAAGGGTTCTTCGCTTCAAAGTCCGGTGTCTCGGTGAGATGACGTTCCTGATGTTGTGTTTCTACGGCATGATAGGTGAGACAGCGATCAACAAAATAGCAGTTAATACAAATACACATTAGGTTTAACTCTATAAGTCTTTTCCGCTAATCTAGCTCAGTCTCTCCCCAAATGGGGCCTGTCAAAATTATATTTTTGTAAATTTATCTTCTCGATGTCTTGTCAAAAAAACCTAGATAGTTTAGTTAAAGAAGTTTTTGCGATTAATCGGCAAGAATTGCCAGAAAATGCTTATTTAGTCGGTGGTGCTGTGCGAGACGCTTTATTAAACCGTCAGAAAGACTATATTGACCTAGATTTTGTGGTTCCCGAAAAAGCGATCGAAATTGCCCAAACTATTGCCCATCAGTATAAGGCCGGTTTTGTGGTTTTAGATGCCGTTCGTCAAATTGCTCGCGTCGTTTTTCCCCAGGGGACCCTTGATTTCGCACAACAGGAGGGAGAATCTCTAGAAATAGACCTAAAAAGACGGGATTTTACCGTTAATGCTCTCGCTTATAATCTCCACACCCAAGAAATTTTCGATCCTTTAGGGGGATTAAAAGATTTAGGCTGCCAATCCCTGCGGATGATTTCCCGCGAAAATCTCCAGGATGATCCCCTAAGATTATTAAGGGCCTATCGACAAGCGGCTCAATTGGACTTTGAGATCGAACCCCATACCCGTGCAACTATTCGTTCTCTTGCCCCTTTATTGCACCGTGTAGCCGCCGAAAGGGTACAATCCGAGTTGAATTACCTTTTGCTCAATTCCCGTGGCAATAAATGGCTAAAAAGTGCCTGGGAAGATGGCTTATTATCTCTCTGGTTGCGTCGGATTACCCCCGCAAAAATGGAGCGAGTTATGGGGGTGGAAGCGGCAGCGGGATTTTTAGAATCTTTGTTACCAGAAAACTTTATCTTTTCCCCTTCTCAGTTACAGTTGACAAAATTGGCCCTATTGGTATCGGATATTTTAGCAGAAGCGGAAAAAGAGTTAATCGATCTCAAGTATTCCAGGGGGGAAATTCGCACGGTAATCACGGTGATTAAGTGTTTACCTCCCCTCAAGGAGGCAGATAATTTAAGTCTGCGGGAACAGTATTTTATTTATCTAAATACGGGAAAAGTATTTCCTATCTTTGCCCTTTTTGCTCTATCGATGGGGATTAACAAAAATATCGTCGCTTCTCTGTTGACTTCCTATCTCGATCCCGATAATATTATCGCCCATCCCCGACCTTTATTAAGGGGCGATGATTTAATCAACCATTTACACCTGAAACCTAGTCCGATTATCGGTAAGTTATTAACCGAGGTACAAATTGCCCAAATTGAGGGCCAAGTTACAGTTTTTCAGGAAGCGATCGATTTTGCTAAAAAGTTATTATAAGTGGTTGGTTATAATTAAATTAAAAATGGATTTTAGGTCTGATCCCCCCTGCCCCCCTTGATAAGGGGGGTGCCGATAGGCGGGGGGATCTACCCTTGATAAGGGGGGTGCCGATAGGCGGGGGGATCTACCCTTGATAAGGGGGGTGCCGATAGGCGGGGGGATCTACCCTTGATAAGGGGGGTGCCGATCCCCCCTTAATCCCCCCTTAATAAGGGGGGCATCTGACAACTTTTAACGCCTACCTACTTAGCAATTGTTCACAGTTTGGAGAGTTTTGTATGTTAATCAGAGTTTTAGATTTGGATTGAGTCTCAGGGTTTCGACTTATCCAAAACTCAGATTATCCACAACTCAGATTTATTTAGTTTTAAGCTGTGAAGATTGGGGAGCGTTTTCTCCTTCTACGACTAAAGATTTCACATGAGAACCTTGAAACTTTTCCATATTGCTCACTCGCCACATGGCCAGGGGAAAAGTAATAGCAAATAAACCAAAAAGTCCCACTAATATCCAGACGATATCGTGCATTTTACGCGAGGAAACCTTTCTAACTTGAGCGTTCATTTTGTCACCTCCTAGGCTTTAAGTTAAGGGTAAATAGGGAAATAGTGGATGCCATGACATGGCCGTGGCGGCAATCATGAGGGCAAAAAACCAAAAGAGAATGGTCTTAGCTTTTATCTGGCGATCTTTCCAAAGATAATGCAGTATCGGCCAACTGACCAACCAGCCAATTAATATAGTTATTTCAAATAAGAACGAGACACTAGGCGACACAATAAGTACGAATAATTTCATCAAGGGGTGTCCCCACAGGAGCATACATTCTTGCCCTCTTTAATGCACTAAAATCATGTTCGATATCATTTAAATCAGGAGAGTATTTTGGCAAAAACACGACCTGATGACCTGCTTCCTCTACCAGTTGTTTAATGACTGTCTTCCGATGAATTGGTGCATTATCCATAATTAATACTGATGTTATGGTTAGAGAGGGCAACAAATATAAAGATAACCACCCTTCAAAACCTTCGGCATTCAGGCTTCTCGTAAATACCATCGGTGCAATAAAGTCTTTTTTTCCCTTTCTTCTACCAGCGACAAGGTTCTCTCTTTTTCCTCGTTTTCCTTGTCTATCTCCAAAGACTTTCTTCCCTTTTTTTGACCAAGCATAAAAACAGGCTTGAAATTCTTCAAACCCTGACTCATCAATAAATACAAGGCTTTCACTTCCATATATTTTAATCAATTCTCTCAGCACTCTGTAGTATTTCATTCTTTCTTCTCGGTTTCTTTCTCTATAACGAAGTTCCTTCTTTTTTCTGGTAACTTTCATGTTTTTTAAGGCATAGCAAATGGCACTTGGTCTCACTCCAAATTTCTCGGCTCTGTCTCTTAATCTTGCCTCGGGATTTTCTTGGACATCTTTTGACAGTGCTTTCCAGTCCAGCTTTCTCTGACGGTGTTTTACCTTTGTTGCTTCCAGTTTTTCCCTACCTAGCCATCTATATATCGTCGCTCTTCCTATATTAAATAGAGCGGCGGCTTTGGTTATGCTTCCCCCATTCTCTACATAATCGATTACTTTTTTTCTCAAGTCTAGGCTATAAGACATTTTTCTGTATGGGTTGCTCGTTTCTCTTGATTTTACCTTATTTTTCCCTCGTCTCACACTTATTTGAAATGACTATAACATCGTTTCTTTGCCGCTATAACTGCCGATATTGCCCCACATTTTGCTAGGATTTTTACTGCCAGGTATCCAACTACCCAAATTCCAAAGAAAAGTTTCTACGGTTTTTGAATGGTCTGCATCGGAAAAATGGTGAGCAACCATCATTAAAAAACAGCCAATACCAGCACTAATAATCGCCGCAGCTGCTGGGCCAGAAGTGGCAGGGGAACGTTTGGCACCTTCGGCTAAACCTTGGGGAAATTGTTTTAAAAAAGCCCAGATTTTTCCATACCAAGGACTATCGACGTAACGTTGAGTCATCAGATTTGTTCCTATTTTTTCAGAGTTCGTAAGTGTCTAAAACCGAAAAGTCCCA
This sequence comes from Microcystis aeruginosa NIES-843, assembly GCF_000010625.1. Taxonomy (NCBI): domain Bacteria; kingdom Bacillati; phylum Cyanobacteriota; class Cyanophyceae; order Chroococcales; family Microcystaceae; genus Microcystis; species Microcystis aeruginosa. The sequence continues at coordinate 4,696,826 of NC_010296.1, read as the reverse complement.
CCGCTAAAAGTCCCCAACCGTATTACCAGCAGTAGGGAAATGACCGACGATTTGACTTTGGTTGCTAATGCTGGCCGCCTTCCTATCCGTACCATCGGGGCTAAGTTTACACCCCCTAGGACGGGAGCGGCGATAGATAACCCGAAAACCGTAGCTAAAACGAGCAAAAGTTGAATTTTGTTCACTTTTGAGGTAAAATAGCTAAATAATGGGTTAAAGGGCGTGAATTTTGGCAACACCGAGGCCGCTAACGAGTCCACCCATGGCAAAAAACATCATCGCCATCAGGGCAATGCAAGTGACCGTTAACACCGGTCGATTAGCTTTGTCTAGGATTGAGTCGCCGTATTTCCAGAGAATCCAAGTGCAGGCCACGCCTAGGGGTAGGGTAAAAAGGACGCTGAATTCGTGGTATTCCATGAGGACGTATTGACCGAGGGGCGAATTTTCCTTTAGCCATGCCCGCGCACCGCCAAACTCTAAACCGGCCCGATAGCGCATATAGGCTAAATTGCCAGTGGCGATCGCCAAAAAAGCGAGGACGGTGGACCAGAAGGTGAGGGTTCGCATTTGCCGCAAAATTTTGCCAGAACCTCTGAGCAGGGGAAAAGCGAGATGACCAGCGTAAACAATCACGACTAGGGCTAATAGGGAACCAAAACCGTGAATTGTGCCTAGCCATCGCTGCCACGGACTCGGATGCAGCAGGTTGACGAAGGGCAGAAATAAAAATAGGCCCGCCGAGAGGATTCCTAGCCCATAGACGCAAACGGTGGCTATGTCTAGGGTTTTCGGAAAATCAATTTTTTCTGATTCTGTGGTATAAGATGACATCGGTTTCTCCTTAACGGTCTAGAGAAGCTAAATGGGATTATTTTTCATTTAGCCCGGAATCTTGTTAGAACAAGTCCAGAGAGCATATGTGTCCAACCATCAGAGTATTTTTGGACTGAAGTTGACAATAAATAGAGTCAAGACTTGAATTTCGCCAATTCAAGTCTGAATTGCATCCCTGTCTGCTCTACAGCGTTTCTCGGATATATGAGGTATGTTTTCGCAACTGAGAATTCTTACTTCGGCAAGGTTTAATTTACAATTCACCTTGACGAGAAACGCTACATCTTCATATGATCCCTGATTCGGGGTGCGATAGTCAAGACATTTTCAAGGAAGATTGTTAATAAAGTTTACGGATATTTTTACCTAGTTCTTCGTTACTTGGTATGGTTTGATCGGCTGGCATAAATCGACTACATCCTTATTAGATGAGCTTACCCTGAGAATCTGGCAAAGAAGGTTAGAAACTCAGTAAATCAAAGCTTTTAGCTTAACTAATTAGGTTACCGAGTTAAATACCAAAATTAGGCGTTTTTATCGACAAAATTGTCGAATCGAATTTTAAACAAAAACACGATGCTGCAGGGACGGCATTTGTCGTCGCACCTGTTGCAGACGTTGGGGATTAATTTCGGCAATTGCCACCCCCACTTCTTCCCCCGCGTCGGCTAAAACCACACCCCAAGGATCGATAATCATAGCGTGACCGTGGGTGTGACGGCGTTCGTAATTATTGCCCGTTTGAGCAGGAGCTATTATATAACAAGTATTCTCGATCGCTCGCGCTTGTAACAAAACTTTCCAATGATCTTTCCCTGTAAAAGCTGTAAATGCCGCAGGTACAAATAAAACATCGGCTCCTTGCTGCGATAAATAGCGATAGAGTTCGGGAAAACGCACATCATAGCAAATCGAGAGACCAATTTTGCCCAAGCTATCGGAGCCATAAATTGGCGGTAAATCGATCCCTGCCATGACTGTACTCGATTCCTGATAGGTGTTACCATCCGGGACATTGACATCAAAGAGATGGACTTTTTGATAACGGGCTAATTCCGCACCGTTGCCATCAACTAAAATAGCCGTATTATAAGCCTTATCGGGAATACCCGTCACCGGCACGGGAAAACCACCCCCTAAAATGGTCACTTGAAACCGTTGGGCCATGGTGCGGAGGAATTTATCGGCTTTGAGAGCAATAGTCTCGGCCTGGGCGATTTTATCGGTTTCTGCCCCCATAAAAGCGAAATTCTCCGGTAAACCGATTAATTCCGCCCCTTTACCCACGGCAAGTTCGATCAATTCTTCAGCGGCAGCGAGATTTTTCTCTAAATCCGGCTGACTGGTCATTTGAATGGCGGCGGCGAGATAGGATTTCATGGGGGTTGAAGCTCTAGAGTCGGATAATCTCTGTAAAATTAATCATAACCTTCGATTATATCCAATTTCAGATATTTTGTCACCCCATGAGTAAAATTGTTTTCTGTGACTTTGATGGCACTATCACCGCCGTGGAAACTTTTGCGGGTATGCTCAAAGAATTCGCCCCCGATTTATCGGCCCAAATTATGCCCCAAATGTACGCTCGCACTCTGACTCTGCGCCGGGGTGTTCGTCAACTGCTAGAGTCGATACCGAGCCAAAAATACGCCGATATTCTCGCCTATGCCGAAAGCAAGCCAATTCGCCCCGGATTAGCCGAATTCCTCGCTTTTTTACAGGAGCAATCCATCCCTTTTATTATTATCTCCGGTGGCATCCAAGGCATGATTGAAACGGTCTTAAAACGGGAGGGACTATTAGATAAGGTGACGGCAATTTATGGGGTCAATCTTCATACTCAAGGGGAATATTTGCAAGTTCATTCCGATTGGGAAAATGAGACGGAATTAGTGGCTAAAGCCTTGATTATGGCTAAATATTCGGGAGTAGAAACTATTGCGATCGGTGATTCCGTTACCGATATTACCATGGCTAGAAGGGCCGATCTAGTTTTTGCTAGGGATCGTTTAATCGATTATCTGCAAGCGGAAAATCAACCCTATATTCCTTGGGATAACTTTTTTGAGATTCGCGAATATCTGTTATTGAGAGATTAGGGATTGGCTGTTAAGTAGCTGGTTGTAATTAAATTAAACATAGATTTTAGGTTCGATCCCCCCTGCCCCCCTTGATAAGGGGGGTGCCGATCCCCCCTGCCCCCCTTGATAAGGGGGGTGCCGATAGGCGGGGGGATCCCCCTTGATAAGGGGGGTGTCTGACAACTTTTAACACCTACCTACTTATAAGTAATGGTTAGGATAGGCAAGAGGCAATGATTTTCGCCGTCTCATTCCCAGGCGGAGCTTGGGAATGATTTTTGAAGGCTCTGCCTTCTGTAAAGATTACTCAGGAGGCAGAGCCTCTCATCGAAAATTTGGGTCTGAAACCCCGCCGTTTTACGGCGGCTTTGCTGTTAAATATTAGCACATTTACGAAATATATGCTAAAATATGAGACATGGAAAAAGCCTATTCTTACCGATTTTACCCGACACCAGAACAAGAGTCGCTATTGCGGCGCACTTTGGGATGTGTAAGATTGGTTTACAATAAAGCTCTCCACGAACGAACACAAGCTTGGTACGAAAGACAAGAAAGAGTAGGCTACGCTCAAACTTCTTCAATGCTAACCGATTGGAAAAAACAAGAAGAATTAGACTTTCTCAATGAAGTAAGCTGTGTACCTTTACAACAAGGGTTAAGACATTTACAAACAGCTTTTACTAACTTCTTTGCTGGTCGTACTAAGTATCCTAACTTTAAGAAAAAACATCAGGGAGGAAGTGCCGAATTTACCAAATCTGCTTTTAAATTTAAAGACAGACAAATCTATTTAGCTAAATGCACAGAACCTTTACCTATTCGATGGTCAAGACAAATACCAGAAAGCTGTGAACCAAGCACAGTAACAGTCAGATTACATCCTTCTGGACGTTGGCATATCTCAATAAGATTTGATGACCCAACGATTAAGCCTTTACCAGTAACAGATAAAGCCATTGGAATTGACTTAGGAATTAGTAGCCTCGTGATTACCAGCGATGGCGATAAAGTGTCTAATCCCAAGCATTTTAAAAAGCATTATCGGAGACTGCGAAGAGCATCTAAAAGCCTTTCTAGAAAACAGAAAGGGTCAAAAAATCGGGAAAAAGCAAGAATCAAAGTAGCCAGGATTCACGCTCAAATCACCGATAGCAGAAAAGACCATTTACATAAGCTAACCACTCAATTAGTTCGTGAAAACCAAACGATTGTGGTTGAGAATTTAGCCGTCAAGAATATGGTCAAAAACCCGAAATTATCTCAGGCAATATCTGATGTAAGCTGGGGAGAAATCACCCGACAATTAGCCTATAAATGCCGTTGGTATGGGAGAAATTACATCGAAATAGATAGATGGTTTCCTAGCTCTAAAAGATGTAGTAATTGCGGGTATATTGTCGAAAAGATGCCGTTAAATGTTCGAGAATGGGATTGTCCAGACTGTGGGACACACCATGACCGAGATGTTAACGCTAGTAAAAATATTTTGGCCGCAGGGCTTGCGGTGTCAGTCTGTAGAGCGACCATAAGACCAGAACAGAGTAAATCTGTTAAGGCAGGTGCGAAACCCCGCAAGGGAAAGAAGCAGAAACCTAAATCGTGAGGTTTGGGAATCGCCGTCCGTTTTACGGCGGCGAGGATGTCAATAAACATTTCTAGGCTCTGCCTAGAAACGAGAAATCTATCGATTGTAATCTATACCTATATCTATATATAGATATAGGTATATATATCTATATATAGATATCTATAAGTCTCTATAATCTATCGAAAGAAATACCTGGTTTCTACCTAAAGTTAGATTTAAAGAGCGGCGATTTTGTTTAGGATTACCTCAGCAGGTGGGACAATTTTAAAAACGTTTAAAATTCGTCTAACAATCCAACCAAAGCTGCCCTAAATCGGGGGGTAGAATCCCGTTATGGCTCTGTCTTGTCATTGAGGAACTGGCTTAAAATTTAGTGATTGGCAATTTTGAAAAAACCAGTCTTTCTCCCTTGCCAATGTCGCTTAATTCAAGATTTTGGTTCTTCGGTTTGTGTTATGCAAGGGACGGGATTATAAGAGATGAAACCCTTATAGAGAAAGAGATTGCTTCGAGATTTGTCAATTGTTTTCGATCTAGAACGAACTAATCAATTAAGTCTCTTGCCAGATAAGAATTTAGTCGATTTATGCCACCCGATCGAACCATACCAGGTAACGAAGAACCAAAGATTTTTTATTTTTTACTACCCTACTCTCAAGGGCAACAATAATTGTAAAATTTTTTTAATTTCTGTTGGTTTACACTTGACAAAATCGGGGGGGGGGTAGAATCCCGTTATGGCTCTGTCTTGTCATTGAGGAACTAGCTTAAAATTTAGTGATTGGCAATTTTGAAAAAACCAATTTTTCTCCCTTGCCAATGTCGCTTAATTTGAGATTTTCTCCTTTAAAGGGCATTCAGAACATTTGTTTGTTTGTTTATTTGTTTTGAGGAAAGTTTCTGAACATGAAAACTTCGATTGCAATTAAAAAACTGTCAACGGTTGTTACTGGATCGGCAGCATTTCTCGCCCTTAGTAACTTTCCTGCTAATGCGGTCAGTGTCGTCCGAATTCCGCAGAGTTCCTTCACTCCTCAAGCAGGATTGATCACCTTTAGTGAATTTGGTCTGGGTACGGTCAACCCTACTTATGCTCCGGCGGCTTACGGCGGCAATCCCTTGACGGCACCAACTGTTACCTTTGGTGGCTTCTATCAAGGCCAGAGTTTGTCTGCTAACCCTGGAGTAGATTGCCCCGGTGGTGCTGCCACTGGCTGTGTTGTCGGTACGCCCACCAACCCTCTGGCCCTGGATCCGAATTCCCCAAAAACTTTCATCAACAGTGATGGAGCAGCACCTAATAGCCCGGTGCTGTCGGGAACTCCCTTATTTAACGGTCCTATAACGGTTTTATTCGACAAAGACATGGCCGGCGTGGGGTTAGATGGCGGTTTCTTCGATGCTCCCAACTCAACTGCCATCACAGCCTTTGCCCGAGATGGCTCAGTTCTCGGTCAAGTATCCAATACTGGCACGGGCATTGAGTTTATGGGTTTAGTCACTAGCAATGGCAGTGCGGCAATTGCAGGTTTGCAGTTCAGTCTCATCGGTCCTGAGCCTGCTGGTTTTGCCATTGATAGCCTGCGCTTTGGACTTCCAGGGCAAGTTAACCCGCCACAAAAGACACCCGAACCTGCTTCAGTCTTAGGTTTACTTGCCATTGGTGCTTTGGGTGCAGGTTCAGTCTTGAAGCGCAAATTAAAATAAAAAACTGGCAAATCTAGCCTTAAATTAGCAGCGATCGCACTACATTGATAAAGTGCGATCGCTTTTTTTTGGGCATTCCACATTTTTATTAATCTTTGTTAGAATGATGAGATGGGTAATGGCTTTGAGTTGATTGGAGAACTAACCGAAATAGAGATTATCGCCGTCAACTTCCTTTTTACAATTCATTTGGAAACGTTATACAAGGTTGGGTTATGGTTCTAGTGGGGAATTGGCAATAGTTCAATAGTAACGGAACCGCCTTCAATCGCCTGAATTCGCAAATCATAGCCTCGCAACAATCCCATCCCAATTAAAGGCACTGTTTCGGATGTATTGATGTCGATTGTGCGATACTGACCGTCCCAAATTACCCTCGCAATATAAACGTCGAAAATACAATAACTGCCATCTCCCAATGTTGCGATATCACGCCCCTTCCAGGTTAAATCTAGAACCGCAATAATACTAGAAGGCAAGGTCAAAAATCCTGAAAAACCTGTATCAATTACTGCATCTACGAGTTGCCTTCTAGTATCGTTTTTCACGACAACTGGAAGGATTGCCTCACAACTCTGATTTACCGAGCCATACATCATAGAGTTTCTCTCAAACTCCGTGCGCCAAAATGATAGACTGCCCGATGCCCAATTCGGATAAACCAAGTCTGAGCATCGGGATATTTGGCCAGGAGATGCTCTGATGCGGTTACGATGTCATCAGCCACTTCAAAGGCTCCAGTTTCAATGTCGATAGCGACAATTTTACCATGATTGCCTTCCTCGACTTGAGAACGAATCTGAGATTCATAGAGGTCGTTGCCACGTCTAGCAAATTCTTCTTTGCTGTATCGGGGTTGTCGAAGTTTCATCGGTTTGATTTCGTTTAACTTTACGTTTCCATTTTAGCTGACTTGACATCCTCGCCGCCGTAAAACGGACGGCGATTCCCAAACCTCACGATTTAGGTTTCTGCTTCTTTCCCGAAGGATTTTTCGCACCTGCCTTAACAGATTTACTCTGTTCTGGTCTTATGGTCGCTCTACAGACTGACACCGCAAGCCCTGCGGCCAAAATATTTTTACTGGCGTTAATATCTCGGTCATGGTGAGTCCCACAGTCTGGACAGTCCCACTCTCGAACATTTAACGGCATTTTCAAGGGCAATATACCCGCAATTACTACACCTTTTAGAGCTAGGAAACCATCTATCTATTTCGATGTAATTTCTCCCATACCAACGGCATTTATAGGCTAATTGTCGGGTGATTTCTCCCCAGCTTACATCAGATATTGCCTGAGATAATTTCGGGTTTTTGACCATATTCTTGACGGCTAAATTCTCAACCACAATCGTTTGGTTTTCACGAACTAATTGAGTGGTTAGCTTGTGTAAATGGTCTTTCCTGCTATCGGTGATTTGAGCGTGAATTTTGGCTACTTTGATTCTTGCTTTTTCCCGATTTTTTGACCCTTTCTGTTTTCGAGAAAGACTTTTAGATGCTCTTCGCAGTCTCCGATAATGTTTCTTAAAATGCTTAGGATTAGATACTTTGTCACCATCGCTGGTAATCACGAGGCTACTAATTCCTAAGTCAATTCCAATGGCTTTATCTGTTACTGGTAATGGCTTAATCGTTGGGTCATCAAATCTAATTGAAATATGCCAACGTCCAGATGGATGTAATCTGACTGTTACTGTGCTTGGTTCACAGCTTTCTGGTATTTGTCTTGACCATCGAATAGGTAAAGGTTCTGTGCATTTAGCTAAATAGATTTGTCTGTCTTTAAATTTAAAAGCAGATTTGGTAAATTCGGCACTTCCTCCCTGATGTTTTTTCTTAAAGTTAGGATACTTAGTACGACCAGCAAAGAAATTAGTAAAAGCTGTTTGTAGGTGTCTTAACCCTTGTTGTAAAGGTACACAGCTTACTTCGTTTAAAAAGTTTAATTCTTCTTGTTTTTTCCAATGGGTTAGCATTGAAGAAGTTTGAGCGTAGCCTACTCTTTCTTGCTTTTCGTACCAAGCTTGTGTTCGTTCGTGGAGAGCTTTGTTGTAAACTAATCTTACACAGCCCAATGTGCGCCGCAATAGCGACTCTTGTGTTGGTGTTGGGTAAAATCGGTAAGAATAGGCTTTTTCCATATCTCGCATTCTAGCATATATCGTGTAAATGCGCTAATATTTAACGGTAAAGCCGTCGTAGAACGACGGGGTTTCAGACCCAAATTTTCGATGACAACATCTTCTCTCACTCCTCTCTAATGCCTCGTATCGAACATTGAAGATTGATATCTTTGGTGCAATCCAGGCGGCTGATTTTGGCGAGGATTATTGGCAGCAATTGCGCCAGCAAAAATAAATTCGGAACGATTTTGCGCCATTTCAGAGATCAATCCAAATGTTAAGAATTGTACAACCCTCTTGTCATAAGGATTTTTATGTCATGAAACCTTAAATTTGGAATTGCTGCAATTGCGCTCTCTTGATAGACGGCGATCGCTTTTTTGTTTATAATAGTTAAAGACACGATAAATTGATTCAAGTCAAGCCCATGCCACTAACTCTTAATTTAACATCGGAAATCGAACAATATCTCAGCCAAAAAGCGACGGAGAAAGGTCTTTCTCTAGAAGATTATGTCCTCAAGCTACTTAAAGATACTATTTTAGAACAAGAAAAACAGACCAAACTGGTTAATTTACTTCAATCTTGGATTGATGAAGAAGATGAACAAGAACAACAAGAAACCGGTGAATATTTAATCGAAGCACTTGACCAAGATCGCTTATCTGAGCGTCCTTTATTTCCGGCTCACTTAAAGGGAGTAACTTGGTGAATAGAGTAGTTTTATTAGATACGGGAATTATCGGTTTAATTACTAATCCTAAGCGAGCGCATGAAAGTCTAGCTTGTAATTGTTGGCTACAAATACTAATTAAAGCAGCTATTAGGGTTATTCTTCCAGAAATTGCTGATTATGAGGTGCGTCGAGAGTTGTTACGCGCTAACAAGATTAAAGGAATTAAGCGACTGGATGAGTTAGCTAACTTAATAGAATACCTAGCCATTACAACGGATGCAATGGGAAAAGCTGCTTTATTTTGGGCGCAGGCACGCCAACAAGGACAACCCACAGCAGGAGATAAAACAATTGATGGTGATATGATTTTAATTGCACAAGCTGTCACGTTATCTGTGAAAAATCTGATAATTGTAACAACAAATGTAGGTCATTTATCCAAATTTGTCAGAGCAGATTTATGGCAAAATATTAGTTTTGATTGACATCTTTCTCAGAGGAACTTTATTGCAAGGGAAGTGACGCGAACCAAACGAGAAGGTTATGAACAGGGATAAGTCAGAAATGGAAGATGATTTGCAGAAATGTTTCCTACTGCTGATGCGGTTAACGAAGCATTAAGATTTTTGCCCAGAGTAATGGGAGATAACAAAACTCTTGCTTCTACAGTACAGGCTAACATCAAGGCTGAGTCCTGACGAAATGCGGGGCGGGATTGAGTATTTATAAAAAAGCGAAGGGAATGGCGAATAAAGCTATAGTCTCGAATTAGATGCGATCACGCTATATTTGTAGAGGGCGATCGCTTTTTGTGTTATAATCCTAGTACAGCCTGGCAAATTCCTTTTCTGTAGGGGCGTATGGCATACACCCTCCCTTAGATAACCTTTTCTTATCACCACAAATACGGGAGAGCCGAAAAATTACTATGAAAATTCAAACAGATTTGACGATTCCTGAGATTGATGAAATTAGAAAAGAGGGGGTTAAAGCTCTCGTAGAGAGATTGGGAATTGCTAAAGCGGCTTTCTTTCTAAGAGAAACAGCATCCCAACCTCTAAATTATTTAGAAATTAAAGATCAGTTATTTGGTGAAATGACAGCGACGGATATTTACGATTAAATTAAAGGCGGCTATCACTGAAATGATTGAGGAAATTCGTCAAAAAGTTAGACAAAACCAATGGGAATTTTCTCAACACGCTGTCAATCAAAGTATCCTGCGTCAGATCAGTGTTCAAGAATTACGGGAGGCGATGGAACAAAGCGAAATTATTGAAGATTATCCGGCTGATAAGTATGGTGCAAGCTGTTTACTTTTGGGATTTACTCTAATTAATAGAGCCTTACACATTCATTGTAGCTATCCCTCTCGCCCTTTGCTCAAAATTATTACCCTATATGAACCCGATCCAAATTTATGGATTGATTTTAAATCAAGGATAACACCAGATGTCAACTAATTCTAGACAAGAAACCTTAATTGAACAAGAAGTTACCTATACCCTTGAAATCAATGGCAATTTTTTCATTATAGAAAATGTCCCCGCTAGAGTCTGTGTAGAAACGGGAGAGCGTTTTTTTGCACCAGAAACTGTCGAACGCTTGCAGGAAATTGTCTGGGAAAATAAGCGACCAAAACGGGTAATTGAAACACCAGTATTTGACTTTGCTAGTTAGTGTTTAATAGAAAACTGGCAAATCGAGCAACAATTGAAGTCTTAAATTAGGGGCGATTGCGCTATATTTGTAGAGTGCGATCGCTTTTTTGTTTATAATAGTTAGGGCTTGCTGAATAATGGTAAAACCCTTTTAAAATAAGACTTTTGACCTGTTAAAATCCGATGTTAGTGCAAGAATATAGGATTAAGACCTTCAAAAACCTGGCATTATCCTTTTTTTAGTACATAAACTGGTACAAAAAAAGAGGGCAACAAAGCCTGAAACGACCGGCTACTGACTCGGAGACTCCTGACGACCGACTCCTAACCCCACCAACAAACTTTTTCAGCAAACCCTAGTTAAAGACACGATAAATTGATTCAAGTCAAGCCCATGCCACTAACTCTTAATTTAACATCAGAAATCGAACAATATCTCAGCCAAAAAGCGAGGGAGAAAGGTCTTTCTCTAGAAGCTTATGTCCTAAAGTTGCTCAAGGATACTATTTTAGAACAAGAAAAACAGACCAAACTGGTTAATTTACTTCAATCTTGGATTGATGAAGAAGATGAACAAGAACAAAAAGAAACAGGTGAATATTTAATCGAAGCACTTGACCAAGATCGCTTATCTGAGCGTCCTTTATTTCCGGCTCACTTAAAGGGAGTAACTTGGTGAATAGAGTAGTTTTATTAGATACGGGAATTATCGGTTTAATTACTAATCCTAAGCGAGCGCCTGAAAGTCTAGCTTGTAATTGTTGGCTACAAACGCTAATTAAAGCAGGTATTAGGGTTATTCTTCCAGAAATTGCTGATTATGAGGTGCGTCGAGAGTTGTTACGCGCTAACAAGATTAGTAGTTAGATGTGTGTAATTAATCGTGTATAGCTACATACTAAAGGGAGCATCTCACTTACGCGATAAGTAATTATACTTAGCCTAAAAGCCACTCTTAATCGTGTCTTGGAACGAAATAGAGGCTTTTAAAGACTGCGTACATGGAGAATTAAAACAAGAATTACCCTCGAAAAGCCTATTTTTCCACTAAGTATTTATGCTCATTGCAAAGGTGAGATGCTCCCCATACTAAATTTCTCAATTCCCGACAGACATAGAGATTCTAAAATCCAAGACCAACCGGTTAAAAGATTTGGTTCTTCGGTTTGTGTTATGCAAGGGACGGGATTATAAGAGATGAAACCCTTATAGAGAAAGAGATTGCTGCGATATTTGTCAATTGTTTTCGTTCTAGAACGAACTAATCAATTAAGTCTCTTGCCAGATAAGGATTTAGTCGATTTATGCCACCCGATCAAACCATACCAGGCAACGAAGAACCAAAGATTTTTTATTTTTTACTACCCTACTCTCAAGGGCAACAATAATTGTAAAATTTTTTTAATTTCTGTTGGTTTACACTTGACAAAATCGGGGGGGGGGGTATAATAATCGCGTTATGGCTCTGTCTTGTCATTGAGGAACTAGCTTAAAATTTAGTGATTGGCAATTTTGAAAAAACCAGTCTTTCTCCCTTGCCAATGTCGCTTAATTTGAGATTTTCTCCTTTAAAGGGCATTCAGAACATTTGTTTATTTATTTGTTTTGAGGAAACTTTCTGAACATGAAAACTTCGACTGTGATCAAAAAATTTTCAACGGCTGCTGCTGGAGCAGCCCTTTCTACCTGCATTATTGCTGCTCCTAAAGCAGATGCTGGAGTAATTTTTAGCCCAACGAGCGGTATTATCAATAGCGGCGGACCGGGGTTCGGTACCCTCACAGAAACCATTAACCAGGCTGGCTTGTCCAGCAACTTTGTAAGCGGTGTCACAGACTTTGACACTTATTTAGCAACAAATCCACTGCATACTCTCACTTTTCCCGGTTATGAATGGTTCAGCAATTATGGCACTACGAGTGCGAGTGTCACTTACGACCTCGGCTCTCTAACGAATATTGATCGCTTGGCGCTTTGGAACGAGGAAACTTCAGGCATAGGGACTCTCAATTTATTTCACTCCTCGGATGGCATAAACTTTGCGCCATTGGCATTAGGATTGAAACCGACCGATAACCCTTTGGCCAACTATCCAGCTGACGTGTTCTCCTTTGCGTCGGTGAATACCCGGTATATCCGGTTTGATATGTCGGACTGTCCGCAACCAAACCCTGCTAGTTTCCCTAGCTGTGCTATTGGTGAAGTTGCTTTTCGCAAAGCAAATGTACCTGAACCTGCTTCAGTCTTAGGTTTACTCGCCATTGGTGCTTGGGAGCATCCCAATTTTGCCATAAGTATAAATGCTTAGAGACTAAAAACGTTAGCTAAGGCAAAATAAAGAGAAACAATTAAACGGTAGAATCATGAATACAGACCAAAAAGAACAACTAGATCAACATTTAAAAGCCATTGCTCAAATTCTAGTCGATAATACCCCAGAAGAACAACTACGTAGCTTTGAGGGCATTGAAACCGCCCTGCGAGACCATTGGCTGACTACATTGGGTCCTGCCATAGGCAATTTTTTTTTGAATCAGCAACAGGAACCCAAGCAGGGCGAACCAAAAGCGTAAGCAGTATCATAGGGAAAGTCAAGATAAGCGAGAAACAAGCCGATAAACTAGGATTAAGCAAGAATAATCGATTAAGTCCCATGCTGGAGAAATGTTGCTTAGGAGCAGTGGCTAAAGTCTCTTTTGAAGATGCGGAAAAAGCTATCAAAATGGCGACAGGAATGGCAGTTTCAGGCAGTAGTCAACAGAGGCTTGTACAAAGATATAAATTTGAGGAAGCAGAAGCAAAGAGTCCGGTAGAAGCATTGAGTGTAGAGGTCGGAAAAGTCAGAATCAGAACGCCCAAAGGACAACCGAGTCAAGGTCGAGATTACAAAGCAGTAAGTCTGCATGGTCAAGAATGTGCGGGATTTTTTCAGCAAAATGAAGAATTACTGGAATGGGTGAACCGTCAGCCCTTAACAGAGGTAGTCACCTGTTTAGGAGATGGTCATGATGGGGTGTGGAATCTGATGGAGAAAATCGGTGTTAAAAGGAGAGAAATATTGGATTGGTATCATTTAGTAGAGAATATGAAGAAAATAGGCGGGTCAAACAAGCGTCTGAATAGAATCAAAGAGAATTTATGGAAAGGAGAGGTGAAAAGAGTTTTAGAGGAATTAGAGGGATGCAAAAAGAAACAGGCTATAAATTTCACCAAATATGTCGATAAACATCGAGAAAGAATACCCAATTACGAACTCTATCAATCACAAGGGATTTGCATCGGTTCTGGAAGTGTAGAGTCAAAGATTAAGCAAATAGGTGCAAGAATGAAAATTGTGGGAGCACAATGGAAAGCAGAGAATGTTCCTCAGTATTTGAAGCTACGTTGTGCTTATCTCAACGGCGATATTGCCTGAGTATTTTTACTCATTGCAAAACTGGGATGCTCCCTTGGTGCTTTGGGTGCGGGTGCAGCCTTGAAGCGCAAATTAAAATAAAAAACTGGCAAATCTAGCCTTAAATTAGCAGCGATCGCGCTCTATTGATAAAGTGCGATCGCTTTTTTGGGGTTATAATAGTAGAAGTGTGAATGACTAAAGTAAAATTGAAAGTCTATCTTGATACGAGTGTTCTCAACCGAATCTTTGACGATCAGACTCAAGCCAGAATCTATTTGGAGTCAATCTCGATGCAATTAATTTTCCTGCTGGTGGAGAATGAAACAATAGAAATTGTCTCTTCTGATGCGCTAGTATATGAAACCCAGCGAAATCCTTACAGCGACCGCCGCACTTTTGTCGAGCTAGTCCTGCAACAAGCTAGGCACTTTCAACTGATTACGGAAGAGGTCTTAGCAAGATCGCAGCAAATCGAAACCTCTGCTAAAATTAAAGGAGTAGATGCTTTGCATATTGCTTGTGCCGAAGCTATAGAAGCAGACTACTTCATTACCTGCGACGATCAAATGATTAAAAAATACAGTGGCACTCTTGCTGTTAAAACTCCTGTGGAGTTTGTCGCCATTATTTTCAACGCTTGAATTGAGAAAAATTACTATGAAAGTTCCAACAGATTTGACGATTCCTGAGATTGAGGAAATTAGAAAAGAGGGAGTTAAAGCTCTCGTAGAAAGATTGGGAATTGCTAAAGCGGCCTTCTTTCTAAGAGAAACATCATCTCAACCTCTAAATTATTTAGAAATTAAAGATCAGTTATTTGGCGAAATGACAGCGAAGGATATTTACTACCAGATTAAAGACTTATGACACTAACTCTTAATTTAACATCGGAAATCGAACAATATCTCAGCCAAAAAGCGAGGGAGAAAGGTCTTTCTCTAGAAGATTATGTCCTCAAGCTACTTAAAGATACTATTTTAGAACAAGAAAAACAGACCAAACTGGTTAATTTACTTCAATCTTGGATTGATGAAGAAGATGAACAAGAACAACAAGAAACCGGTGAATATTTAATCGAAGCACTTGACCAAGATCGCTTATCTGAGCGTCCTTTATTTCCGGCTCACTTAAAGGGAGTAACTTGGTGAATAGGGTAGTTTTATTAGATACGGGAATTATCGGTTTAATTAGGGCTGGCTGAATAAATCTAAAAACCTTGCTGGATAAGACTTTTAGACTTTTTTGAAATCCAAAAGTACCAGATATGGGAGTGATCAGGGGGAAATTCAGGTACTTTTTCCCTGAAAATTAGGTAATTGACCCCCTCAAAATCGGTAAAACCCCACACCCCACACCCTACACCCTACACCCTATACCCTGCCCCTAGGAAAAACTTTTTCAGCAGACCCTAATTACTAATCCTAAGCGATCGCCTGAAAGTCTAGCTTGTAATTGTTGGCTACAAACGCTAATTAAAGCAGGTATTAGGGTTATTCTTCCAGAAATTGCTGATTATGAGGTGCGTCGAGAGTTGTTACGCGCTAACAAGATTAAAGGAATTAAGCGACTGGATGAGTTAGCTAACTTAATAGAATACCTAGCCATTACAATGGATGCAATGGGAAAAGCTGCTTTATTTTGGGCGCAGGCACGCCAACAAGGACAACCCACAGCAGGAGATAAAACAATTGATGGTGATATGATTTTAATTGCACAAGCTGTCACGTTATCTGTGAAAAATCTGATAATTGTAACAACAAATGTAGGTCATTTATCCAAATTTGTCAGAGCAGATTTATGGCAAAATATTAGTTTTGACTGACATCTTTCTCAGAGGAACTTTATTGCAAGGGAAGTGACGCGAACCAAACGAGAAGGTTATGAACAGGGATAAGTCAGAAATGGAAGATGATTTGCAGAAATGTTTCCTACTGCTGATGCGGTTAACGAAGCATTAAGATTTTTGCCCAGAGTAATGGGAGATAACAAAACTCTTGCTTCTACAGTACAGGCTAACATGGAGAGATTGGGAATTGCTCAAGCGGCTTTCTTTCTAAGAGAAACAGCATCCCAACCTCTAAATTATTTAGAAATTAAAGATCAGTTATTTGGTGAAATGAAAGCAACGGATATTTACGCTCAAATTAAAGGCGGCTATGACTGAAATGATTGAATAAATTCGTCAACAAATTGGACAAAATTAATGGAAATTTTCTCCAGAGGCTGTTAATCAAAGTATCCCGCGTCTAAGATAAGATTGAGAAGATAAATGCCAGATTTCCTAGGGTTTTTATCGGTCTAGATTGTATCAGACTTATCTGAAATGACCATATTTACAAGCGTTGTCGTAACTGATTGCTTTTCAATAAGCTGGAGAACATTTTATTCAAAATAATGCGCCAACTAATAAATTAACCTGAGTTCGGGTTAAGCAGATTAAAAATCTCCATAATATAATCAACTTGCTTGAGTTAAGCTGTTCGTAATTTAAATTGCTTGTTGAGACGAGGCAAGAGGCAAGAACCCCCCAACCCTAGGGCTGTTTCATTTAAATTAAGTAGGGTTTGCTGAAAAAGTTTTTCCTGGGGGCAGGGTGTGGGGTGTGGGGTGTGGGGTGTGGGGTTTTACCCATTTTCATCGGGTAAATTACCTAATTTTCAGGGAAAAAGTCCAGGAATTTTCCCCCCGATCCCCGCAATGGCTGGCACTTTTTGAGGGGAAAAAAGTCCAAAAGTCTTATCCAACAAGGTTTTTAGATTTATTCAGCAGACCCTAATTAATCTTTAATCTTCTGCCAATATTTATTATGAATAGATTGATAAAGCTTGTTATCAAGCCACTAAAAGCCTATCTCTCTTGAAATTGCCTGAGAGTACATCCTGTTAATTTAGCTAATTTTTCTGCTTCTTACGTCGATAAAACTATCAGTTTTTCCCCACGTTCAGCTAACCACCTCTGTCCCTCTGTTATTGAGAGAAAACCCAAACCTCTGAAAAGATTCAATCCTATAGTTGTGAGAATTGACCAATTGCTGGCCGCTTGAAAATCACTTATCTGGCTTTTATCTTCCTCAAAAATTACATCTTTTACCCAATGTAACTGATTTTCTATTTTCCAATGTCCTCGAATAATTTTAGCAAATACTTGGGCGGATTCGGTTAGGCTACTGATATAGTAAGCTGTTTCTTCATAAGTTTTATCCCCGCGACTACCCCTTCTTTCTACTTTAATAATTCGGCGCAGATTTTCAAACCCTTGTCTTTCATTTTTCCTCACTTTAAAAACTTCTATTTTTCTGGATATTTTTCGACCATGACTATTATCTTGTTCAAGAAAGCAACTTTCTGGCTTTGAGGAATTACTCAGGTCTTGTATTCGCTTATAAAGATTTTTCTGATTTCCTTTAACGGTGATAACATAGTCATTTTTACTCTTGGCTATTAAGCTGATTGTTTTTTTCTGACAGTGTAAAGCATCGCCAGTAAAAACTTTATTTTGAAGAGTGCAATCCTCAATTATAGCTTGACCTTCGTCGATTTCAGACCCTTTTTTGTTTTCAATTCTTTTTAAGTGTAATACCAAGCCACTTTCTTGACTAAACAATGAGACAAACATAATAAAATTTTGTTGTTCATTGTTAGGATTCTTTAGGGTGTTTTTGAGACTTTTTCCATCTATGTCTAGCCAATTTATATCACTTGTTTGTCCATATTCTTGTAATGCCCATTCATTAAACATTTTTAACAAAATCTGCCATTCAACTCCCATCATTACCCTTCTAATTGTTGAATAAGATGGGACTCTTTCTGGAATTATGTTAAATTCTTGACTGAGCCTGTGCCGATTATTTTTAGCAAACTCTCCTAGCTCTCTATAACCTGAGTATCCTAGCATTGTTCCCAGTATTATTACTATTAATACTATCCATAAAGGGTGTCTTTTTCCTTTATCTTTCCGAAAGTCCTTGACTTGTTTCAGGTTTTCTATTAAGCTCAACATATATTTTAAAGTTGCTGGTCACTTCTCATTTTACAAAGACAGTGATCGCTTTTACTTTTGATATTCTGATGAGAGAATGAAACAGCCCTAGGGGTTGGGGGGGTGTTGCCCCTTGCAAGAGTGCAAGAGTGCCTCATCTCAACCAGCAATTTAAATGCACGGGCAGCTTAATACTTCCACGTTTTTTCATTCTCAATAATACTGTTCTTATTGCTGTGACTCATCAGGCTCTTGGATAAATTAATTTAAGAAAAAAATTATTTTTTTCTTAAACTTGTCTATTTATAATCATAAGTAGATGAGAGATTTAGCCCTAAGGCAGAAAGGTTGGGCTTGTCTTTTTCCCTAACCATAAACAGAAAGAACTAACAAACTTAAGTAATTGACCGATTAATTTTCGGACAATTAGGGAGGCAAAATCATGAAGACAACACAAGTAAGTTCCGATTCATCGAGTATAGATGTGCCGTCCTTAAAGGATGCTTTGGGTTTTGAGCAATCCTTCCCAATCACGGTTGATCTAACAGGTTCTGACGATTTAACTGTATCGATTGAAACCCTAGTTCAAGCTGGACAGAATGCTGCTGGAAACAGAGTTGCTCTAGTAATAAAAAGTAATAATATTCAAGGCTTATTGCCGAGCCTACAAGAATTAGGCTTTCAAATTATCGAGACAAACTCGACAGATAACCAAATCAAAGGTTTTCTTCCCATTCAACGAATATCTGGGTTAGCAGACCTACACTCCTCATCTTCTGGTGGTAGTGGCGGTGTCAATAGCGGGAACGTCTTGCCGGCTGGGACAGTTGAAGAACAGACTACGAGTGTACCAGAAAGTAACAATGCCTCGGTAATTCCCTTCGATTTCTCAAAATTGCAAGCATTTACTAATGGGGTGAAAGCTGGCAGTTACAAAAAACTTTCCTCTAACCTGTCTGCTTTGCTGACAGGAAGCAATGTCTTCAATAGTCAAACTAATTCGCCCCTGAAAGTAGAGTCAGCCCTGCAGACGACAACAACAGGTGTTGCCATTGAGGCGATAGCAGATACTAACTCCTATCAACTCTTAGCCGAACTACAAACTCTAGGATTGCAGAATGCCTCACTGTTCGGGCGGATTATTTCGGGGGTGATTCCCCTATCGTCCCTGGGGCAAATGGCAAACCTCTCAAGCTTGCGCTTCGCCCGCCCCGCCTATAAACCGGTGACTAATAAATTTGACTACTTAGGCACTAGCCCAGGGCCAGTAACTAATACGGGTTCAGTAACCAGTCAAGGAGATAAAGCGCAACGCTCGGATATTGCCCGCACCACCTTTAGTGTTAACGGTGCCGGCGTGACCATAGGGGTTCTTTCCGATAGTTATAATAACTTAGGCGGAGCAGCCAGCGATGTGGCCAGTGGCGATTTACCCACAGGGGTAATCGTCCTAGATGATTTTGCTTCTGGTGGCTCCGATGAGGGACGGGCAATGATGCAGATTATCCACGACGTAGCCCCAGGATCAACCCTAGCTTTTCACACTGCTTTTGAAGGTCTAGCCAGCTTTGCCAATGGGATTATTAATTTAGCCAAACCCGTCGCCTCTGGGGGAGCAGGGGCAAAGGTGATTGTCGATGATGTCTTTTATTTCGCCGAACCTTTTTTCCAAGACGGAATTGTTACCCAAGCAGTGGAACAAGTAGCCACCACGGGGGTTGCCTATTTTTCTTCGGCAGGAAATCAAGCCCGTCAATCCTATGAAAGTGTTTTTACCGCCGGTCAAACTGCAGGGGATTATACTTTCCACGACTTCGATCCCAGTGGGGCGGTAAATGTTTTCCAAAAAATCACCATTAACAACGGAGAATTTGTACCTATCCTGCAATGGGATCAGCCCTTTGCCTCCGCCAGCACCACGGGAGCCGGTTCACAAAATGATTTGGATATGTTCCTGTTCGATGGTGATGGCAATATCATTGCTTCTAGTGTAGATGCTAACGTTGACGGTGATCCTTTCGAGTTCTTGGAGGTTCAGGGTACTGGGGAAGTATTCCTAGCGATCGCTAAATGGAACCCTGGGGGTGGACCCAACCCCTCAAAAATCAAATTTGTCGATGTGGGATTTAATAGCACCTATCAGTTTGCTACCAACAGTTCCACCTCCTTTGGACATAATCAAGCCCCCAATGGACAGGGTGTAGCAGCTGCTTATTATCAAGATACACCAGCCTTTGGCACCAATCCGCCAGAACCAGAACCGTTCACCTCTCTAGGTGGCACCCCGATCCTATTCGATACGGCGGGCAACCGACTGGCCACACCAGTTATCCGCAATCAACCGGCAATTACCGCACCAGATGGGGTCGATACCACATTCTTCGGCTTTGATAGTGATGGCAATGGAAAGCCTAACTTTTTCGGAACATCGGCGGCGGCTCCTTCTGCAGCCGGAGTGGCGGCTTTAATGCGTCAAAAAGTTCCGGGGGTTACGAATACGCAGATATACAATGCCCTCAAGAGTACGGCAGTGGATATGAATACCCCGGGATATGACTTTCTGACGGGAAATGGCTTGATTCGCGCCGATGCCGCTATCGCTTACATATTGCCCTCTTCTACCATCTCGATCGCCAAAACCACCGATGGTAAGGAAGCAGGTTCAGTGAGCAGTGTCTTTACCCTGACCCGCACCGGCGACCTCTCCAGTGCCTTAACCGTCAACTACACCTTGGCGGGGACAGCCACTCCAGGTGTTGACTACACCAACCCTGGAGCCGGCAAAGCCACCTTTGCGGCGGGTTCCTCCAAAGCTACCATCACCCTGCCCACCATAGATGACCTCTTGAGTGATCCCAGTGAAACGATCATCACCAAAATTACCGCCCCCACCGGCTACACTATTAGTGGCCCTGACAACGCTACGGCCACCATTCTTGACAATGATGGTAACGCGGCCAATGACAACTTGGTCGGGACAAGCTTTGCCGATGCCCTGGCTGGAGTGGGAGGTAATGACACCCTTAGCGGTTTAGGAGGCAACGACACCCTCGATGGTGGAGCAAGTAACGACACCTACCTCTTCGACACGGATCTGGTCTTGAATAGCGATCGCCTAATTGATGCCTCTGGAATCGATACCCTCAACTTTGCGGCGACTACAACTAAAACCATCAACCTCAATCTCGGCAGTACCGTCGCCCAAACCGTCACCGCCGGGAATCTCACTCTCACCCTAGCTAGTGCCACTGCCTTTGAAAATGTTATTGGTGGTAGCCTCAACGACAACATCGTCGGCAATACTCTGGCTAATTCCCTCAACGGTGGTGCTGGTAACGACACCCTCAGCGGTTTAGGAGGCAACGACACCCTCGATGGTGGAGCGGGTAACGACACCTACCTCTTCGACACAGATCTGGTCTTGGGTAGCGATCGCCTAATTGATGCCTCTGGAATCGATACCCTCAACTTTGCGGCGACCACAACTAAAACCATCAACCTCAATCTCGGCAGTACCGTCGCCCAAACCGTCACCGCCGGAAATCTCACTCTCACCCTAGCTAGTGCCACTGCCTTTGAAAATGTTATTGGTGGTAGCCTCAACGACAACATCGTCGGCAATACTCTGGCTAATTCCCTCAACGGTGGAGCGGGTAATGACACCCTCAACGGTGGAGCGGGTAATGACAATCTCAACGGTGGAGCGGGTAATGATAACCTGACAGGCGGTCTTGGCAAAGATACCCTGACGGGAAGCACTGGATTGGATACTTTGACCTACAATGCCCTCGGTGAGTCGCTGCTGACTGGCTTTGATGTTATTCAAGGCTACAGTGGCACGGGTGCTAGTCTTGATAGCATTAATGCCCCTGGGTCTATTGCGGCAATCAATTTGACCGCATCGAAAGGCACAGCTACTGCTTTAACCGAAGCCGCTATTCAAGCCGTCTTAACCGCCACTAAATTTGCTGCTAACACGGCGGCGGCTTTTAAAGTGACAGGTCAAAGTGGTACTTTTATCGCTCTCAATAATGGAGTGGCTGGCTTCCAAGCCGCTAGTGATGCAATCATTCAACTGAGTGGTTACAACATTGATGTCGCACCAGTGGTAGTGATCTAGATTGAGAGATCATTTAAGTTTGCAGGCAGTAGGAGACTCTTCTCCTACTGCCACTAGCGGTCTTTCAAAGCATAAGCTTCCTGTTGTTGTTCTGCGAAGCCTAAGAGGGGGGTGATTCGGTAGTAGTGATGGGGGCTTAATCCTTTGCTTTGCTGTGCATTGTAGTCATCGATAACTGAACTTCCACCCTATGAATATACTGGCTATGGCTAAAAGTCTTACAGAGCCTGATTTAAAGCAGTGTAATACAAATATACTGGCAGGTACAAACTCCTGAAATCTTTACGCAGATAGGGCTTGAGGCAAAAATTTTCAAATTTGACCCTTCGACCATTATAGCTTGTTTCCAGGCAGAAAACCAGCAAAAACATGGCTACAGAGGGAATCGCTGACTCTAGAGATTAATGACACCATCTGTTATAATAAGGTTAGCGATCACTATACAGCCAACTCTACGGCATCGCTCTACTCCAGATACAGTCAACGGTACAGACATTTTCAAAGGGAAAATGTACCCAGTGACGGCTTGTCAATTTTTTCTGAGAAGCTCCAGGCAGTAAGGGTTTTGTTAATTTTTTAGTATTTCTGTATGGGGTAAGTCCAGGAATATAACCGTTCTTGATAGTATGGTGAGAACCACAACGCCAGACAAGTAAATACAGGCGAAAGGGGGATTTTGTTCTGTGCTAGGCTGATATTTGAGTAAGCCGGACAGGAGCCACAAAAAGATATTTATCAGAAAAGTCATGATCAAGCTAGAGGTTTAAGGACTGATTGGGTTCCAATTATTTTTATTAATAAATATTTTACATACTTCATGCCGGATAAGCAACATGGCTCACTACTACTACCAAGTCATAATAAATCGGTTGAGCATAGGCTACATATCAGGACAGGCAACAGGCAGAAGGCAATAGGCAAAAGGGGGAATAAATAATCAGTCTTTAATAACCAGATTTAGTATTAAAAGGTATAGGATAGCGGGGAGCAGAGAGAAACAATTCATAACTGGGTTTTTAAGGTTGGATTGGGAGTTAATCATACTATTAAAAACGGATTTTGGGTATTACCTAAGTAGGGCTTGCTGAAAAAGCTTTTCGGTGGTGGCAGGGTGTGGGGTGTGGGGTGTGGGGTATGGGGTTTTATCGATTTTCAGGTGGTCAAGTAGCTAATTTTCAGGGAAAAAGTCCAGGAATTTTCCCCCCGATCCCCGCAATGGCTGGCACTTTTTGAGGGGAAAAAAGTCCAAAAGTCTTATCCAACAAGGTTTTTAGATTTATTCAGCAGACCCTAAGTAATACTTCTATGTTACATTATTCTCAATAAGGCTGTCCTTATTGCGGTGAATAATAGAGTTCTTGGATAAATTTAAGTACCTAAGCAAAATTAATTACACATCTAAGCCACTACTCCGTCAGACTTCTGGTGTGAGGAAACAGTGAACTGAAAACTCAAATCCGATCCCTAATAGCTGTCTCCCGTCTCCCGTCTCGGAGTCTCCCGTCTCGGAGTCTCCTGTCTCGACTAGGAAATTAATTTTGCACGACTACTTAGTAGATTTATTTTTGCTTAAAAGAGCGGCCGCTCTTGACTCAGTCGTTATACCATTTTTCTTGGTTCGTGGACCGCCCTCCCAGAAAGCTAAGCTGTTGACTATCTAGGGTTTGCTGAATATTACTGGAAGCCTACTAGAAAACGGTTTTGGCACTTTTTTAGTCAAAAAAGTGCCAGAGACAAACGTTGAGAAATCGATCCGAGGGACTCATACTAAATCCGTTGAGTAGACCTCCTGCAAAAGTAAGTTATCGGGCCGCTATTCGGTCACAATATCTAAAAGCTCGGATAAATTCGGCATAATATTAGGTTTTATGGCTAGTCTAGTCGTCTCTTGTCTTTTTTCTTCTCCTGACTCCCGACTCCTGACTACTGACTCCTAACCCTAACAACAATTTTTGATTTTTACAAGAGGTCTAGTATAGGCTACTTATGAGGACAGGCAAAAGGTACTCATGCAAAAGGCAAAAGGAGAAATAGATAATCAGTCTTTAATAACCGGATTTAGTATTCAGATCTTGATTCGGCAAGGCCAGCACTCAAATTAATACTCGCAACCATAGAGAAAAGGTTATATAAATCTAGCTAATCATTTACTTGAGTAATTGGTATTTTACAAATCGCTGAAAGCAAGTCACCATAGGAATTAAGCAAATGCAGTTCCGAATCAAATCCTGTGGGAGAGAGAAATTATGGTTGCTTTAATCACCCCAAAACCCGCTAAAACCAGCCGTTTAACCACACAAATCCAAGAAATCGCCGAAAATACTTTTACCTTGCGCTGTTTGGATTGGGATCGCGATCGTTTTGATATCGAATTTGGTTTAGAAAACGGTACCACTTATAACTCTTTTGTTATTCAAGGGGAAAAAACCGCCCTAATTGATACATCTCACCGCAAATTCGATCGCCTTTATCTGGAGGAATTAACTAAACTAATCAACATCAATCATCTTGATTATTTAATTATCAGTCACACCGAACCCGACCACAGTGGTTTAGTCAAAGAAGTTTTGGAATTAGTCCCAGAAGTTACCGTGGTTGGGGCAAAAGTTGCCATGCAATTCCTCGAAAACATGGTACACAGACCCTTTAAACAGTTAATCGTTAAAAGTGGTGATACTTTAGATTTAGGCAATGGTCATATCTTAGAATTTGTTTCAGCCCCTAATCTTCATTGGCCTGATACTATCTTCACTTTTGATGCTAAAACTGCCACCCTTTTTACCTGTGATGCTTTCGGAATGCACTTTTGTGATGATCAAATCTACGATCGAGAAAAAGACCTGCTAGAAGCCGATTTTCAAACCTATTATGACTGTCTGATGCGACCGAATGCTCGTTCAGTTTTAGGGGCAATTAAAAGAATCGAGAAATTTGAGATTAATCTCATTGCCACTGGTCACGGTCCCCTATTAAAACACCATATTTCTGATTGGGTGGGACGCTATCAAACTTGGAGTCAAGAACAAACTTCTGCCGATACTTTAGTGGCTATATTCTTTACCCAAGATTACGGACAAAGCGAACATTTAGCCACTATGATTAGTCAGGGTCTGACTAAAACTGATGTGGTGACAGAATTAGTCGATATGAATAATGCTGATCCCCACGAAGTCAGAGAATTAATCAATCAGTCTAAAGGAGTTGTCATCGGAATGCCTCCCCAATCTTCCCTGACTAACCAGACGATTTTAAGCACGATTCTTGCTGCAGTTAATGGCAAACAAGCTGTAGGATTATTTGAGTCAGGAGGTGGGGAAGATGAACCAATTTTTCCCTTAAGAAATAAATTACAGGAAATGGTCGCAATCGAAGCTTTTCCTCCTCTTTTAGTTAAAGACAATCCCAATCAATCCCTCGATTTTATTGCCGATGAAGCAGGAACCGACCTCGGCCAATGGTTAAGCCGAGAAAAAACGATTAAACAAATTAAATCGATTAACAACGACTTAGAAAGAGCTTTAGGCCGTATTAGTACCGGATTGTATCTAATTACTTCCCAAAAAGCCGATTTATCTAGTGCCATGATTGCCTCTTGGGTGACACAAGCAAGTTTAAATCCTTTAGGTGTGGCGATTGCAGTGGCCAAAGATCGGGCAATGGTATCCTTTTTACAGCCTAGCGATACCTTTGTTTTAAATGTTTTAGCTGAGGATAATTACCAGAAATTAATGAAACATTTCCTCAAGCGTTTCTCTCCCGGTGCCAATCGTTTTGAAGGCATTAAAACCTATACTGCCAATAATGGATCACCAATTTTAGCCGATGCCTTAGCTTACATAGAATGTGAAGTAACCAGTCGTTTAGATTGCGGCGATCATTGGGTAGTTTATTGTACCGTTAATACCGGACGAGTTGCCCGTTTAGATACCTTAACTGCTGTCCATCATCGCAAAGTTGGCAACCATTATTAACAGTTATCAGTTAACAGTTATCAGTTATCAGTTATCAGTTCACCGATTACTGGTTACTGCTCACTGCTCACTGAAAAATCCCCCCAACAGCTAACACCCAATTCTATCAATCTTAGGAGAAATAAAATGTACGAACCAATTAAAAACCCTTCCCCAATGATGGTGCGAGTAGTGCAAGTCTTAGAAATGATTCAAGATTTAATTGTCATTTCTCTCTGTATCGGTTTATTTAGCTTCATGGTGTTAGAAGTCAGAGAAATGTTTATGTCTCTGCTGCCACCGATTCAATTTCGGATTATTACCGCCGATATTTTATTCCTCTTAATTCTAGTAGAATTGTTCCGATTATTGATTATTTATTTGCAAGAAAAACGAGTTTCTATCGGTGTTGCCGTGGAAGTTTCTATCGTCTCGGTTTTGCGAGAATTAATTGTCAGAGGAGTCCTAGAAACTAATTGGACACAAGTATTAGCTGCCTGTGCTTTTCTAATAGTTCTCGGTACATTAATGGTGTTAAGAGTTTGGCTTCCTCCCACCTTTGAAGGTATCGATCCTGAACAAAAAGTTTCTGAACGTTATCGTCAACATTTAGTTAAAGAATTAACTGAAATAAACAGCAAAATTTAGTCAGTTATCAGTTATCAGTTATCAGTTATCAGTTATCAGTTATCAGTTATCAGTTATCAGTTATCAGTTATCAGTTATCAGTTATCAGTTATCAGTTATCAGTTATCAGTTATCAGTTATCAGTTATCAGTTATCAGTTATCAGTTATCAGTTATCAGTTATCAGTTATCAGTTATCAGTTATCAGTTATCAGTTATCAGTTATCAGTTATCAGTTATCAGTTATCAGTTATCAGTTATCAGTTATCAGTTATCAGTTATCAGTTATCAGTTATCAGTTATCAGTTATCAGTGAGAAGGGGATAGGAAAATGGGGTAATAGGGTAATGGGGAGATAGAGTAATTTCCCCTAAAACCCTACTTCCCCAACACCCCACACCCCACACCCCACACCCCACACCCCACACCCCACACCCCACACCCCACACCCAACAACTAACACCCAACTTAACAATTATGACCACTAATACTTTAATTCCCAATCCTGCTATCAATAATCGCTCCCGCGATGTTCAAACCGCCGAAATTGCCGATCAAACTTGGGTTTTTCGCTCCCGTACTTGGGACAGATTAAAATTTGAAATAGAATATGCTCGTCAACGGGGAACCACCGCTAATTCCTATCTTATCTGTGGCGATAAAACCGCCTTAATCGATCCCCCTGGAGAATCCTTCACCGAAATTTATTTAGAAGAAATTCGTCAATATATCTCCTTACATCGTCTCGATTATCTGATTCTCAGTCACGTTAATCCCAACCGTATCGTCACTTTAAAGGCCTTATTAGCCGCCACCCATCAAATCACCATCCTCTGTTCTAAATCTGCCGTCAATACCCTTAAAAATGCCTTTCCCGATGCCCAAATTTTGGGCATACGAAGCGATGAAATCCTTGATTTAGGGCAAGGTCATCAACTCAGTTTTATTAATGTCCCTACGCCCCGCTGGCCTGATGGTATCTGCACTTTTGACCAAAAAAACCAAATTTTATACAGCGATAAATTATTTAGTGTACATCTGTGCAGTGACGATCTTTGGGATAAAAATTGGAAAGAATTAGATGTGGATCGTCGTTATTATTTTGATTGTCTCCATGCCGTGCAATCCAAAGCGGTAGAAACAGCCCTCGACAAAATTAAAGAATTTCCCGCCCAATATTATGCACCCGCCCACGGTCCGATAATTCGTTATAGTCTTAGTCGTCTTGCCCACGATTATCGTTATTGGTGTCAAGAACAAAAAACTCGACCTCTACAAGTGGCTTTATTATATGCTTCTGCCTACGGAAATACTGCCACCCTGGCCCGCTCGATCGAACGAGGATTATTAGAAAATGATCTGGCCGTAGAATCAATAAATTGTGAGTTTGCCACCCCCGCCGAAATTAGTCAAGCGATCGAAAATTGTGACGGATTTATTATCGGTTCTCCCACCTTAGCCGGTCACGCTCCTACCCAGATCCAAACCGCTTTAGGAATCGTTCTTTCCACGGCAGCAAAAACTAAATTAGCCGGGGTTTTTGGTTCCTACGGTTGGAGTGGGGAAGCTGTAGATTTAATTGAAACTAAACTCAAAGATGCTAATTATCGCCTCGGTTTTGAATCCTTGCGCGTGCGTTTTAGCCCCACAGAAAGCTGTTTACAAGCAGGTTATTTAGCTGGAGAAACCTTCGCCAGGACCTTGAAAAAAACCAAAAAATTGCGGGTTCCCCAACAGGGAATGACCGAAACACAAATCGATCGCACTGCCCAGGCCGTTGGTCGGATTGTCGGTTCCCTCTCTGTTCTCACCACT
The DNA here is from genome assembly GCF_000010625.1 of Microcystis aeruginosa NIES-843. NCBI lineage: Bacteria > Bacillati > Cyanobacteriota > Cyanophyceae > Chroococcales > Microcystaceae > Microcystis > Microcystis aeruginosa. The sequence goes on along the minus strand of NC_010296.1, from coordinate 4,668,260 downwards.
CGTCAGGGCGAGGATCATGCTGGTTTCCTGACCTCTTGGGTATCCCAAGCCAGTTTTAACCCCCCGGGGCTAATTATCGCCGTTGCTGACGAACAAGCCGCTGATCGCCTAATTAACTCCGGAACCGCCTTTACCTTGAATATTCTCAAGGAAGGGCGCAATTTACGCCGTCATTTTTCCAATCGCATCAAATCTGGCGGCGATGTCTTTACGGGATTAGAAACCCAAGTCGGGGAAAATGGCTGTCTGATTTTAAGCGAAAGTCTCGCCTATCTAGAGTGTACGGCCAAAGAGCGACAACTCTGCGGCGATCGCTGGTTAGTCTATGCCACCGTCGAGCGGGGTCAAGTTTTGGATAGTAACGGTGTCACCGCCATCGGTCATCGCAAATCCGGTAGTCAGTATTAAAACTGGACCGGGGGGGTCAAGTTCCTGACTTTCCCCCTATCATCGGCCTAGATTTCTGGGGAACAAATGTTATGTTAGTATCCAAGGTTGTCCGACCGGGCCATTTTGTCTTTGTTTCCCCATGAAAAAATTGCCGCTAATCCTATCGGTGGGGAGTGTCGCTTTATTGTTGGTGGGATGTCCAGCTTCTGACCAAGCTAATCAATCCCCACCACCCAGCCAAGAAACCCCCACCCCCACCCCCTCTCCCAGTCCCCCGGCTGCCCAACCACCTGCCTTTAGCGGTGCTGTGCAACCGGCCACCGAACCAACCCCCCCAAGGGTAGCGGGATTGATTCCCGCTACCGATCCTGACCAAAAACGGGCAGAAATTAATCGCGGTCGCAGCGATCCCTTTGCCCCCTTTCCCCTACAACCAAATATTACGATTACAGCGGAAGAAAAACCCCCAGTTGGGACTCCGGCGGCTACCGCAGCCGCACCCCCATCCGCATCCGTAGGCAATCGTCCCACTCCCAGACGACCGATAGTTAAAGCGCCGCCACCACCACCGCAACCAACGGAAGCGGAAGAAGTGCAAGTATCGGGCATCGTCCAGTTACCTACCACTGCTATGGCGATCGTGAAAGCCCCCGGAGAAGCCACGGAACGTCGAGTTATCCCCGGTTCTACCCTCTCTAATGGTTTAATTTTAGTTAAAGCGATCAACACCGATCCCGATAACCCCTATATTGTTCTACAACAAAGCGGTCGAACTATTACCCGTCGCCTAGGGGATGGTGTCCCCGAACCCGCCGCCGCACCGCAAGCCTCGATCAGCTATAATATTTCCGAATCAGGAGAATAAAACCCGTGCGATCGATTGCTATTCAACAAAAACAAACCATTATTTATCCCCAAATGCCCTTGGCTATCTATCGAGAATTAGCCAGCCATTTACAACAGGTTCAGGGGGTCGAAACCCATCTCACTCCCCAGCAGTTCCAACAATTCGATTATCACCAAAGTCAGATCGGTAGTCTAGAAATTAACTATACCGAGACTTTTCAGGAAAGCGATCGCCCTCTGGTCACGGCAATTCTCGGTTATTATGCCCAACGTCACGGCTCCTATCGGCTTTCCTAAGCCTTCTCTCCTCACCTTTTCTCCGATTACCGACTTTCTTGTTAAAAACTAAAGGTATTTTATAGGATTTATCTTAATGCTGGGGATGATGCCAAATCCCGTCATACTTCATCTAAACTTAAGTAGGGTTTGCGGCAAAAAGTACGGGCGAAGCATTCGGATAGAAAATCTACGGTTTCACCGATAGGTTATTGCCCGAATGCTTCGCCCCTACAGGACGTAGGGTTCATTCATGAATCAACCCTACCTTTTATAAAAATTAAAATCTTTCTGATTTTAAGCCACCGACGACCAGTGGTAGTCACTGATAACTGATAACTGATAACTGAAATGACCCTACCCAATTCCCTAGAAGAAACGATCCTGCAAGCGAAAGCCGCCACCCAACTGGCTCTAGAATCGGGAGACAGACGCATACAAGTGGAATTAGTTATCCCAGAAATTGCTCTACAAGCGCAAGCTTTAGCCCTTGATTTTACATCTATTTTTGACAGTTATGGTTCTGGTTTAAGGGTAATTTTTCCCGATACCGGGGCTGCCATGTTAGCCCGACGGGATTGGGGAGAAACAGTTTTTCAACTGGGAGATTTAGGTAGTCGTTTTATTCCCATCGAAAACAAAATTAAGCCCGAAGATGAAGCGTTTTTAGTTGTTTGTCCCTCCTCGGTGGAGATTAATTCCGTAGAAAAACTCTGTAACTTGGCCGAAGATCGCCCCGTGGTTCTTCTGATTCCCCAATTGGAAGATGTATCGGTAGTGGGTATCGGTTACGCAGCCCGACAATTGCGAGAAAGATTTTTAAGTACCCTAGAAAGTTGTTATTATTTTCGTCCCTTGGAATCAGCGATCGTGTATCGTTCCTATCCTTCTTTGTGGCAAGTTTGGCTCGAAAAAGAAGACGGTTACGAGTTAATTTCCGAACAATCCACTAAACCCATGGGGGAAGCTTTAGAAAATCTGATTCTGAAAGCTTCTAGTAATACTCCTAATGATAGTTCTAATCCTGCTAATAAAGCCAAAAAGTCCGGTTTATTTGCCACTATGGGACGCTTCTTAAAAGCATTACAACAGTGACATACTCCCCCCGTCAAGTTAGGCTGTGACGGTGGGAGTATGTCAATCCCACTCCTGTAAGTCTCTGAGCCAATTTTGCAGCAAGCTAGTTAATTGAGTACGGCGAGTTTCAAAATTGCCAGCAATTGAGAGCAAGCTAACCCCCACCAGCAATCCGATAATCCATTTAAGCAGAGGATAAAGGGAAATCAAAATTACCAACTGATAGAAAGCATTAGCCACAAAAGTAAAAGTGCCAAGATAGAGGAAGGCGCGAATTCGTAAGGCTAATCCGGCAAAAATTGCCACTAAACTGAGGATGCCAGGCAGGATTCCCGTCTGATGATGAAACCAGAGAGCCGCACTAGCAATAATGCCTGTTCCCAAGAGGCGAAGCAGGTGGCGCAAGGATTTGCCTTGCCTCCCCTGACAGGTAGGTTCTATCCAGACAAGACAGAGGATAGACAATCCGACAAGACTGCTGTAGGCGAAGGGAGTTGCCAGAGAGAAATCCGCCAGCCAAAGGGCGATCGCCCAATTCACTAACAAGAGGGTAAGATAGCGCCACCGGGGTTGCTGCCGCAGCCAAGCCAGCCAAGCATAGAATCCAGCCACCACCAGCAAACTTAGGGGATTGAGCTTGTCTAAACTGCCCCCAAGGGCGAGTCCTGGAAGAACAAGAGCGAGGAATTGCCAAGGACGAGGCGGCCAGCCCCAAAGCCGCCAAGGGAGCAGATAGGTGAAAACAGCCACCCCAGAGGCGATTACTCCCAACCAAGAAACTAGGTATTGAGAGAAGAATTCCATCGGAGGAATAGTATTGGCAGCATAAACCCCAATCCCAGTGGCTTCTAGAATACCCAGATAGACCCAGATTTCAGCGATCGCCTGGTCAGGATGGTTGCGCCCTTGCCAGATAGCATAACGAGTCAAAAAGATACCGGTTGCCAATCCCAACAGTTGATTGACTGCAACGGGATAGAATAAAGCCCCTAGTAACAGGCAACTGCCCAAAGCCCAGTGCAGGTGGGCAACCAACTTCAATTCTGAACCCGTCAGATGCAAGTAGCCAGCCAACCAGGGAGAGAGCAACCGATAGCCGTAAACCAAGTTGGCGGCCAGGGCTGCCATTGCCAAAAATTGATCGCCTTGGGACAGGTCGGCAATTTGATAAAACAATAGCTCGTAGGCTGAGATGGAGATCCCGCCAATTCCCAGGTACAACAAGGGCTTCCCTGCCGGGGAGCGCCGCCCAACCCCGATGGCAATCAGTACCAGTCCCAGAGAACTCAAGCCAGTCCAACTACTGAAAAATCCCCAACGCAGAGCCGCTCCTAGGGCCCCATAGAGCAAGGGTAGGATATTCCAGCTATTGAGCATTTCCCGCCTGTGATCTCTGTGCCACCAATCTCCCAACAGTTGGGTAAGCAATCCCAAGAGAATATTGGCGATCGCTAGGGCAATTAAAGACTGCTTAGTTAGGTTGAGAACTTCGATGGTGAACAGTTCCAAGCTCCAGCCTACCCCGTAGATGCCCCAGTTACTCGGCTCGAGGTAGCTTCGATAGGCGATCGCCCCTAAAGTCAGGGCAGCCGCTAGGACAGGAAGGCTCGAGGCAGCCATCCAATCCGAGTAAACGGCTAGAGAATGGAGAGTCAGGGCGACTAACTCCAGACTACAGAGGGCAATTGCCCAGCCATCGCAGGCGCGGGCATAGAGGAGAGCAAGTGCAGAAGTCCGCTGGCTCAACCAATAGCGCAACAGCCAGAGGGAGAGGGGGATAAGGGCGATTGCCCCCGCCAACAGCCAATCTAATCCAGGGAGAGGCAATCTCTCTAGTAAGGCAACGCTCAAGCCCAAGGACAAGCCGACCGTGATGGCAGCCGCTGCTAATTTTTGTAGGCGATGAGTCTGAAAGAACATCAAACCAGTGGCGATCGCAAAGGTGACTAGGCGGGTTTCTACCCCTACCCAGGTGGGAATTTGGGCAACTAACAGGACTGAGATGCTCAACCAAATGACTAGGTTAGGTTGGCGCGAGGGTTGCCAACTGCGATAAGCTGTCGCCCCCATCAGCAGCCAAGTGGCGATCGCTTCTCTACCGTCTGGAGAATTAAGGACATTACCAGAAAGCGCCAATAACATCAGGAGGGAGAGGCAAGTTGCCCAACCATCGCTAACCTGGGCATAAATTCTCGCCAAATTATTCGGTAATGCCCTTAAGCATTGGCGGAGAATCCACAAGCTTGTCGCAGTAATTACCCCTGCCAACAGCCAGCTTGCTTCTTGCCGCAATGCCCAACCAAAACTGCCATCCCACAAACACAGTGCCAGCCAACTCAAGCCAAAACCTACGGTAATCGCTGCTGCTGCTACCTGCTCTAAGTTACGGCTATTGACGAACATCAATCCTGTAGCTATCCCTAAGCTAATTGAGGCAATTCCTGGTTCCAACCCTTGCGGGGGTCGGGCTGTTAAGATAAGCCACTGCCACAGGGCTAAAGCGTCTATACTCAACCAACTGGCAACTTCCCGCCGAGCCAGATTCCAAGTTGCCACCCCAGTCAGGGCCAGGGGAGCCAAACCCCAGACTAAGCCCCACTCTAGCCCCATAAGCGGGCGCTCCAACACAGAGGTCAACTGGGCGAAAACTGCCACCTGATTGAGGATAAACAAGCCATAGGATAGCCCAGCCAAGATTAGTCCCAGCTTCCAAGTTGTGTGGTGTAGGAGATGGAGCAAGGAAGTAGGAGGAAAGGGCTGTTTCACGCTGAATGCCAATTCCAGCACCGCCAGCATGATTAAAATCACGCCCCAAACTGCCCAACTCAACCTTGGCCATCCCCAGTCAATCGCCAAAATTAGGGTGAGCAAGCCAGCTAGGTGAGTGAGATAGGCCAGGGAGAGAAAACGGCGGGAAATCTCTTGAAGGGAAGCTAGTTTGACTTGCCGTTGGCTGAAAATTACTAACGCCAGGGTTGAAGCTGCCAAGTTGAGCGTCCTCAAGGCAGGATTGACTAAGGAGCAAAAGGTCAAGGTTGTTCCCCAGAACAAGGCTATCGAGCCGGTAAAAGAGGCTAATTCCCGCTTGCCCAATTGGGAGAACCAATCTGTCAGGAATAGGATTAAGACTAGGTAAGGAAAGAAAACTAAGCTTAGTAACGCCCAAGGGGTAGCTTCAGCGCCAGTTAAACCAGTCCCCAAGGTGATTGCCCCTTGCCTGAAAGTGTCTGGAAGTAAGCGCCAAGCCAGCCACAACCCCTGCAACCCAATCAGCAAGGCTGCTGCCAAGTCGAACTTCCGCCAGGAGTAACCGATGCGTCGGGCAAAAAACAGGAGTGATAAACCACTCACTGCTAGGGCTTGCCAAGGTGTTTCACCCACCGACAGTAACCAACCTAGCAGCAGCAAGCTACCGCCGATACGCTGCCACAAGGAAACAGATTGTCTGGTCTGCCAACTGGCTAACCAGCCGCAAATCCCCACAGCCAGCCCCAATTGGCTAATCTCTACCTGAGCGATAAAAATTGCCCGCACCAGCAGGATAACCAGCCCATAGACGACAATTGCCTCATTTAAGCTAAAAGGGGCTAATCTTTCTCTCCTTGATGCTGCTTCTTGTCCGGCTCCTTCAGGAACACGGGAAAGGGAGATCAAAGTTGTTCCCACCACGCCCAAGTAAGTTGCCAGCAAGGGAAAACCCCCAATTGCCCATCCCCAATGCAGATAGCTCAATCCCAAGTGATTCGGCAGACTTTGAGAAAATCCTGCCGGGCCAGTTCCCCCGTACCTCCCCCGGAATAGTTGAACTGTTACGGCGGTAAGGGAAAGGGCAGCCACTACCACAATCAACCAGGCTAGAGGGTTGCGCCACAAGCCCAAGCTATCCATGGCCAGAAAATTCATCGGTACTAGCAACAGGGTAACCAGGCGCAAAGCTTGACTGGTCAGGCGCAGGCCCGGCTGTTGGCTACTCCAAAAACTGGCTCCCCAAAAAGCTAAAGTATAAAGCCACAAAACCCCATACTGTCCGGCGCTTGAGAATTTTTCCCAAAAGTTGGCGGCGAGGACACCAGAGGAGATGACCACCATGAAGACTCCCAACAGCAGCAGCCAGAGGACGCTCAATTCTGCCATCAGAGACTGTAACATTTGTCCGAATTGACTGGGAGTTTCCTGCCGTCGAGGAGATGTTGGCGGCCGTGGCGGGATTCTACGGGGAGCTTCTGGCCGTCGAGAAGGTAGCGCGGGTGGGGGAGGCGGCTGGGAGGAGATGGGGTCTGGCAGCGGCTCTCTGGTAGGGGCAGTTGTCAGTATAGGCATGACACAGGAGAGGTTTTCCCGACACAGTTGCTTGACTTGAGATTCCCCAAGTAATCCTAATTGGAGCCATTGTTCTAAACCTTGTAGTAGAGGGGGATGGGAAGCTCTCACTCTTATAACAACCCGGATTTGAGAAGCAGTCAGCCAGCCTCGCTCTTGCCATTGCCCCAAACCTTCTAAAAAGTTAGCTATAGGGACGCTGGTGGTTATTGTCAGAGCGAGGGTTTCTTGAACTGAATTTTCTCTCGCATTTATTGCTAATTCTAGTCTTTTGTCGGCAATCAACTCTAATTCTAGCCATTGATTGAGAGCTAGTAAAAGTTCGGCTGGCGAGTTGGGATTGACGATTTCTATGGGGATGATTCGCTTCTCTTGAAAGGACATAAGTAATCAGATAAGTAGTCGGACATAAATTCTCTCGTCTGTCTTAAGAAATGTAATTCTGGCAATTCTTGCTGACTCCTGACTCCTGACTCCCACGGTTAACTTTACTTTTGTCCGACCACTTAAAGGTAAAGTTAAAGTTAACTGTGGAGACAAGGGAACAGGGAACAGTAAGGGTTTCAGCCTTGGTTAGATCTCTTAAGAAATTAATCTCATCTAAGCTGTCTTGAAAAAGCGAATAATCTCTCGTACATGATTGAGAAATTGACTGTCTTCTGTCAGTTGTGCGATCGCATTTTGTGCTTCCTGAGATAAGGTTTCATGTTCAACCTGATTTTTAGCTTCTAATTTTTCTAGTAAGGCTTTCAGACGGGCTAATTCTTGGCGAGTTATTTTGACTTCTTGTTGCTGTATATTTGCTTCTGTATCGAGTTTTTCCCTAATTATTGCCACATTAGCCTCTAAATTAGAGACGCAAACGCGCAACTCTACTACATCCTCTCTGGGATACTTAATCTGTTCTCGAATCATTGACAAACGCACGGCTAAATATTGATAAGCCCGAATCGCCGGACGTAAAGCTGTCAATAATAAAGTTGCACCGGAACTCACATATCCTACTGCACTAATTCCCGTTGCTGCTAAGGTATAAAGTCCAATTCCTGACAGCAAATGTAAGGCGATTGCGAGCCGAATTGACCAACGCGCTACTGTCTTAACATAATCAACTTGTTTCCGATCTACGGGAATATTTTTTTCTTGAGAAATTGCTGCTTCTGCGATGACTTCCTGGGCATCAAAATAAATGTTCCAAGGAACAGTCACAATTACTAACAACCACCAAAAACTGGCGATCCCAATCAACCAATCGATTAAATTTCCTGACGGGATGTGCAACCATTGTAAAATTCCAAAAGCTAGTAAGACTAAGGCTCCAAAAATCACACAAAATCCGATAAATCCTAGATAGCTTAAAAACATCTCAATCCCCCCATTTTTATTTCTCTTTCTTTTATGTTAGAAAAAGATTGATCAAGTTTCACTAACGGTTGTGACAGTTTGTGAATTTACCCATAAAATGACACAATTGTGAACCATAACTTGGCTGTTTGACAACGAGTATAGTGTAGCGACTGTCTTGATGGTCAAGGGGGAATTTAAAAAAAAACTCAAGCAGTTGCCGTAAAACTCAAAATCTCAAGCCGGAAAAAAGCGCAGCAAAAGCTAAGCTGCTCAGGTTAAACCAAAGCAAGCGCAACCCTTGATTAGAGATAACAAAAAGTGTGAATCTCTAGGAACTAAGCGAGAGATTTGTTTGGCGGTTAATTGACCGAGTTCTGGTAAGTCGGAGACGAGAGTAGTAGAAATTACTTGACCTTGACATCCTCACCGCCGTAAACGGACGGTGATTCCCAAACCTCACGATTTAGGTTTCTGCTTCTTTCCCTTGCGGGGTTCCGCACCTGCCTTAACAGATTTACTCTGTTCTGGTCTTATGGTCGCTCTACAGACTGACACCGCAAGCCCTGCGGCCAAAATATTTTTACTGGCGTTAATATCTCGGTCATGGTGTGTCCCACAGTCTGGACAATCCCATTCTCGAACATTTAACGGCATTTTTTCAGCAATATACCCGCAATTACTACATCTTTTAGAGCTAGGAAACCATCTATCTATTTCGATGTAATTTCTTCCATACCAACGGCATTTATAGGCTAATTGTCGGGTAATTTCTCCCCAACTAACGTCAGATATTGCCTGAGATAATTTCGGGTTTTTGACCATATTCTTGACGGCTAAATTCTCAACCACAATCGTTTGGTTTTCACGAACTAATTGAGTGGTTAGCTTGTGTAAATGGTCTTTTCTGTTATCAGTAATTTGGGCGTGAATCTTGGCTACTTTGATTCTTGCTTTTTCTCGATTATTTGAGCCTTTCTGTTTTCTAGAAAGATTTTTTTGTGCCTTTCGCAGTCTCCGATAATGCTTTTTAAAATGCTTAGGATTAGATACTTTATCGCCATCGCTGGTAATCACGAGGCTACTAATTCCTAAGTCAATTCCGATGGCTTTATCTGTTACTGGTAAAGGCTTAATCGTTGGGTCATCAAATCTTATTGAGATATGCCAGCGTCCTGATGGATGTAATCTGACTGTTACTGTACTTGGTTCACATCCGTCTGGGATTTGTCTTGACCATCGAATAGGTAAAGGTTCTGTGCATTTAGCTAAATAGATTTGTTTGTCTTTAAATTTAAAAGCAGATTTGGTAAATTCGGCACTTCCTCCCTGATGTTTTTTCTTAAAGTTAGGATACTTAGTACGACCAGCAAAGAAATTAGTAAAAGCTGTTTGTAAATGTCTTAACCCTTGTTGTAAAGGTACACAGCTTACTTCATTGAGAAAGTTTAATTCTTCTTGCTTTTTCCAATCGGTCAACATTGAAGAAGTTTGAGCGTAGCCTACTCTTTCTTGTCTTTCATACCAAGCTTGTGTTCGTTCGTGGAGAGCTTTATTGTAAACTAATCTTACACAGCCCAATGTGCGCCGCAATAGCGACTCTTGTTCGGGTGTGGGGTAAAATCGAAACGAATAGGCTTTTTCCATACCTCACATTTTAGCATATATTTCGTAAACGATGCTCATATTTAACAGTAAAGCCGTCGTAGAACGACGGGGTTTCAGACCCAAAATTTTCGATGACTTTCTCGGGCCATTGTTGGTTAGCTTGGGTCAATTCCTCAATTTCTTGATTGAGTTTTTCAAGGCAGTTATCGAGATACTCAAGATGGACTTCGATATCGAGCTTTACCGCGAGCGCGTTCCCGTCGGTTCTTTTCGGCAGTCCGCATCTCGACAAGTTGCCGGCGACGACTAATTAAGTCCTACCGCTAACCCATCCTACAAATAATTGTGCCTCCCTACTTATAATAAAATTAGTCGGTAGTTTCCCTAGAGGTAAATTTTTATGATTGTCAATAAGCGAGAACTCAAGCAAGCCTTAAATCGGGTGTACTTAAAAATCAAGCCTGATGCTGAAACAATTCAGGTTTTTCGAGCTAATTTGGTGCGCTTGTTGGACCAATGTGACAGCAAAAAGTCGGAAGAGTTTAATAAAAATTTGCTGATAGATTTTTTGAAAAATACCTATTATGCTGATCGCTATTTTATCAATACAAAAGAGCGCATTGATCTGGTGATTCATAATAACCAGGATGTTAAAAGTCCAGTGGGGGTCATTTTTGAGACGAAGAAGCCTACTCGGACAATAAATGCAGAAATGCCAAGACTGGATAATCTCAATACCAAGGCTTTTCAGCAGTTAGTTTTATATTTTCTCCGCGAAAGGGTGACGGATAAAAATCTTGAGATTAAACACTTGATCGTAACAAATATTTATGAGTGGTTTATTTTCGATGCGAAGATTTTTGAGGAGTTGTTTTTTGCTAATAAGGCTCTAGTTAACCAGTTTTGCGATTTTGAAGCAGGGAGACTGAGTAGTACAAAAACGGATTTTTTCTATCAACAAATTGCCGAACCAGCGATCACTAAAGTTATTGAGCAAATTAAGTTTACTCATTTTGATCTGCGAGATTTGGAAAATTTAGATTTGCTTGATATTTACAAGATTCTTTCGCCAGAACATTTACTTAAGTTACCTTTTGTTAATGACAGTAATACTTTAAATAAGCCTTTTTATAATGAGCTTTTGTATATTATTGGTTTGACGGAAATTAAGGGTAAAGGGAAGAAGTTAATCGGACGAATGAAAGAAGGCGATCGCTGTGATGGTTCCCTGATTGAAAATGCGATTAGTCGGTTGGATAGTCTAGATAAGACTTCAAAATTAACTGAAGAGTTTGGAACTACGGATGAGGAACGGCTGTATAATGTGGCGTTGCGGTTATCAATTAATTGGATTAATCGGGTTTTGTTTCTCAAATTATTGGAAGCGCAGTTAATTAAATATCATCAAGGCGATCGAGATTTTGCCTTTCTCAATTTGGCGAAAGTTCCCAGTTATAGTGATCTCGATAGTTTGTTTTTTGATGTGTTAGCCAAGGAGAAAAATAAGCGCGAGGCTAAGGTTAAAACGATTTTTGCTCATGTACCTTATTTAAATAGTTCGCTATTTCTACCAACGGAGACGGAAAAGCAAACGATTTTTATTGGCAATTTGCGGGAGCGAACTTTACCCATTTTTACAGCGACGGTGCTAAAAGATAATCAGGGTAATAAGCGAGTAGGCGAGTTAAATGCGTTGGCTTATTTGTTTGAGTTTTTGGATGCTTATAAATTCGATCGAGATGAGTTAGAAAATCCTCAAGAAGATAGCGAAAAGTTAATTAATGCTTCGGTGTTGGGGTTAATTTTTGAAAAGATTAATGGTTATAAGGACGGTTCTTTTTATACGCCGAGTTTTATTACCATGTATATGTGTCGGGAAACGATACGAAGAGCGATTGTGCAGAAGTTTAATGAAGTAAAAGGCTGGAATTGTCAAAGTTTAGATGATTTATATGAACGAATTGAGGATAAAAGAGAGGCAAATGTTATTATTAATAGCCTGAAGATTTGCGATCCGGCGGTGGGTTCAGGACATTTTTTGGTTTCAGCTTTGAATGAGATAATCGCGATTAAGAGTGAGTTACGGGTTTTATTAGATAGTTCGGGTAAGTCGCTAAAAGATTATCGGGTAGAGGTGCGAAACGATAAGTTATTGGTTTATGATGATGAGGGGACTTTATTTGCTTATCATCCGAATAATAAAGAAAAGCAACGGGTACAGCAAGCCTTATTTCATGAGAAACAGACGATTATTGAAGGGTGTTTATTTGGGGTGGATATTAACCCTAATTCCGTGACGATTTGTCAGTTGCGGTTATGGATTGAGCTTTTAAAGAATGCTTATTATCGCGAGGATGGCAACTTGGAAACTTTGCCAAATATTGATATTAATATCAAGTGTGGTAATTCTTTGATTAGTCGGTTTGGGTTGGATGTGGATGTTAAACAGGTTTTACAGAAGCAGAAGTTTAGTATTGAGGAATATCGCAATGCGGTACAGACTTATCGCAATGCGGAAAATAAGGAACAAAAGCGGCAGATGGAAACGCTGATTGCTAAGATTAAGGCTGGTTTTAGTTCCAATTTATTAATCGGTAATCCTAAGAAGGTGAAGTTACGTCAATTACAAGGGGAGCTTTATAATCTGGAAAATCAGGGTTTATTGTTTGAGGAGACTAAGACGGAGCAAAAAGCGCGGGAGAAAAAAGTAACTAAGTTAAATAATGAGATTGATAAGCTAACTGCTGAAATTGCAGATATTGAAAGCGGTAAGCTGTATGATAATGCTTTAGAATGGCGGTTTGAGTTTCCCGAAGTGTTGAATGATAACGGCGATTTTGTTGGGTTTGATGTGGTGATTGGGAATCCTCCCTATGTACCGTCAAAAAATCTAGATGAAAAAGAGAAAGCTTTATATTATGAACATTACAAGACTACAGAATATCAAATTAATACCTTTGGGATATTTACTGAGTTAGGCATAAAAATATTGAACCAGAAAGGTTTTCTTGGCTTAATAATTCCAAATTATTGGTTAACAACTAAATATGACAAAAAATTGAGAAAGTTCTTGTTTGAAGAAAATCGAACAACCAATATAGTAAATGTATATAATATTTTTGAAAGTGCAGTAGTTGAAACATTACTTTTGTTTTCAAAAAAAGAACTAAATAATGATGAGATACATATTTGTAGTATTGATCGTAATATCTCTACAATTAATGAAAGATTGGAAGCAGTTATGCTTTCTCATTGGAGCTATGACCAAAAGATTACTGTTTCAGCTTTAGATGAAGAATTAACTATATCATTCAACGATAAAATTAAAATTAATGCAGAAACTCAAATAGGTTCTTTATTTGATTTGAAATTCGGAGCAAAGTTATATGAGATAGGAAAAGGAAATCCTCCTCAAACTAAAAATGATGCTAAAAATAGAATTTATGAATCTGAATTAAAAATAGATAATAGTTATATTCAATTATTACGAGCTAGGGATATCCAAAGATACAGACTTAAAACTGATAGCTACTATGTAAAGTATGGAGAAAATTTAGCCGCACCACGCTCGATTTCAATATTTGAAGGTGAAAGAATATTAATTCAAAGAATTTTTTCAAGAAAAACATTAGATGCAACTTGTGTAGATGATACGATAATCTGTAACACAGATGTTATTACATTAAAGCCCAAAAATAACACGCTAAATGTTAAATTTTATTTAGCAATTATTTGTTCTAAGCTTTGTGCATCTGTGCTAAAGTCTCAAAATGTAAATTTAGACAGAAATGCTTTTCCAAAAATAAATACTAAAACTCTATCAACTTTTCCAGTTCCTAAATATAAGCACGAATATATCGACATCACTGCACTTGTTGACAAAATTCTCACCGCAAAAAAAGACGATCCTACTGCTGACACAAGCGAATTAGAAAAGCAGATTGATCACTTAGTTTACAAACTCTATCAACTCACCTATAATGAAGTAAAAATAATTGATCCAGAATTTGCCCTAACAGAACAAGAATATCTGGACTTACCCTAATTTATTCCCTTACCCCCCCGATGTCCTGTAGGGTTGATTCATGAATCAACCCTACTATGAATTAACCCTACGATGAATCAACCCTACTATGAATCAACCCTACTATGAATTAACCCTACCCTTACCCCCCCGATGTCCTGTAGGGCTAATTCATGAATTAGCCCTACAATGGGTGTTGTCAAATTGAAAGATGCTGGGAATCAGCTTTGCCTTTTGCCTTGTGCCTTTTGCCTCGTCTCAACAAGCAATTTAAATGCTTGACAGCTTAATTTCTGGCCAACTAGCTACCACCGAGGCCAATTTATCCAAATCCCGACGATCTTCGATAAAGGGAAAAACACCTAAAACCGGACAATTAGTCAAGGATTGAATTAAATCGATCGGTGTTAACTGCTCTATCTCCGTCTCCGTGCGCGGTTCGAGACAATTAAGGATAATTCCGCCCAAATTGACCTTTTTCTGCTCTGCTAGGGCAATATTAGCCACCGTTTGGGAAATCGCCCCCAATTTCACCGGCACCACCAAAAGGGTTTTTAACCGCCATTGAGCCGCTAAATCCGCCAAAGTTAGCTCGTGAGTGACAGGACAACCTAAACCCCCCAAACCCTCAATTAAAACCAAATCTTGGCTTTTTTGTAGGTTCAGCAGAGCTTGCCACACCGTCCCCAAAGGAATATCTCGACCTTCCAAATCAGCAGCCACAGGAGGCGCTAAGGGTGCTTGATATTGCAGCGGTGTAATCATTTCTAATTGACCCTGAAATAAGCCCTCATACCATTCTCGATCGCCTTGACCCGTTTGCATTAATTTCATCAGCCCCAGGGCCTTGGAGGGATAGTATTTTTGCCAATAAGCCACTAAACCAGTGGTGACAACGGTTTTACCCGCGTCGGTATCCGTAGCCGCAATCAAAAGACTATTCATAAAACCCCCAAGCTCAGTCAAGATCAGGTGAAATCACCAATATTTATCATCTTATCTCCCCATCACCCCACTTCCCCATCACCCCATCTCCCCACACCCCACACCCCACACCCCACACCCCACACCCCACTTCCCCATCACCCCACTTCCCACACCCCACTTCCCCATCACCCCACTTCCCACACCCCACTTCCCCATCACCCCATCTCCCCACTTCCCCATCTCCCCAGATATTGCATGGGTAAGATGCAAAAAGAAAAAAAACTGCAGCCAAAAAGGTGAGATGGAATACACTAAAAGTATAAGGTTATCAATTTTGCTATTTTTCAAGTTGCATCCTAGGCAACAGAATTGCAATTATCCCTCTAGTTAGAAATTGGACGGTTTGCCCTGTGGTTTCATCACTTCCCAAGCCCAATGACTCTTTAACAACGGTTCCCCAGCGTTGTTCTGGGGCTTATGCCTTGATGGACAGTCTCAAACGTCATGGCGTTAAGCACATCTTCGGTTATCCCGGAGGTGCGATCCTGCCCATCTATGACGAACTCTACCGCTTTGAAGAGCGGGGAGAATTACAACATATTTTAGTGCGCCACGAACAAGCGGCCGCCCATGCCGCCGATGCCTACGCTAGGGCCACCGGCAAAGTGGGGGTCTGTTTCGGTACTTCCGGCCCCGGGGCGACCAATTTGGTGACAGGCATCGCTAACGCACACATGGACTCCATCCCGATGGTAATTATCACCGGTCAGGTGAGTCGGGCGGCCATCGGTTCCGATGCTTTCCAAGAAACCGATATTTATGGTATTACTCTCCCGATTGTTAAACATTCCTATGTGGCTAGAAACGCCCGGGAAGTAGCGAGAATCGTCGCTGAAGCCTTCCATATCGCCAGTACAGGACGACCAGGACCGGTTTTAGTCGATATTCCCAAAGATGTCGGTTTAGAACTATGCGATTATATCCCCGTCGAACCGGGAGATGTGAAACTAACTGGCTATCGTCCCACGGTTAAGGGCAATCGCCGTCAAATCGAGGCCGCTTTACACCTCTTGGAAACCGCCGAAAAACCCTTACTTTACGTTGGCGGAGGTGCGATCGCAGCTAATGCCCACGCCCAAATTGCCGAGTTTGCCGAGCGTTTTCAGTTACCCGTCACCACCACGTTAATGGGGATCGGTGCTTTTGATGAACATCATCCCCTCTCGGTGGGAATGTTAGGAATGCACGGCACCGCCTACGCTAATTTTGCCGTGACCGAGTGTGATTTATTAATTGCCGTCGGCGCTCGTTTTGATGACCGAGTAACGGGGAAATTGGACGAATTCGCCTCGAAAGCTAAGGTAATCCATCTGGATATTGACCCGGCCGAAGTGGGCAAAAATCGCGCCCCTGACGTGCCGATTGTCGGGGATGTGCGGGTAGTTTTAGAACAAATACTCCAAAAAGCCAGAGAATTTGATTATCCCACTAATTCCGATCGCACCCAAGCTTGGTTAGCCCAGATCGAGCGCTGGCGACAAGATTATCCCCTGCAAGTACCTCGACCAGAAGGCAGACTTTCCCCCCAAGAAGTGATCGTTGAGGTGGGTCGTCAAGCACCCCACGCCTACTATACCACCGATGTGGGCCAGCATCAGATGTGGGCGGCCCAATTCCTCAAAAATGGACCCCGACGTTGGATTTCTAGCGCGGGATTGGGGACGATGGGTTTCGGTTTACCGGCTGCGATGGGGGTAAAGGTGGCTATTCCCGATGAGGAGGTCATCTGTATTAGTGGTGATTCCAGTTTCCAAATGAATCTACAGGAATTGGCCACCCTAACCCAATTTAATATTCATGCCAAGACGATTATTATTAATAATGGTTGGCAGGGTATGGTACGTCAATGGCAAGAAGCTTTCTATGGGGAACGTTATTCTAATTCCAATATGGAAGCGGGAATGCCGGATGTGGAACTGTTAGCCCAAGCTTACGGCATTAAAGGCATTACTATTCGCCATCGAGAGGAATTAGCCGCAAAAATTGCCGAAATGTTGGCCCATGATGGTCCGGTTTTGGTCAATGCGATCGTGACTAAGGATGAAAATTGTTATCCCATGGTCGCCCCCGGTCAAAGTAATGCCCGTATGATTGGTTTACCGAAAATTGTCACCGGGGGTTGTGAAATGCTCAATTGTCCCAGTTGTGGCGCGGTTAACAGTTGGAATAATAAATTCTGTCCTGAATGTGGGGCGAAATTGTAGCTGAAAATTGTTAATTAATTAACCAGCCTCCGTTATCCTTAACGGAGGTTTTTGGCTTTTTCTCTACTGTGTGAATATCATAAGTAGGTAGGCGTTAAAAATTATCAGATGCCTCCTTATTAAGGGGGATACCCCCGCCTATCGGCACCCCCCTTATCAAGGGGGGCAGGGGGGATCGAACCTAAAATCTATTCTTAATTTAATTATAACCAGCTACTTAGAAATTTTCAAACAGAAGCAATGGCAGCCCTAGAAAAGGCCCTAGAAAAAGAAGCAGAAAACTCGATCGCCACCGTGATTAAATTAGCCATATCTCAGTGACAACGGCAAGAGACTGACATCAACACCATGGACGACAAAGAGAAGGACAACCTAAAATCTTTTCGCTAATTTTGCCATAGACTGCACCCTTTGCTTCTAAAATGGGCTATTGCGGCTAGACCCGAATATTGGTCTAGCATTTGCCCGTAGACTGAAAAAAGCACGTTATAAAGATTATGGCCAAAGTTCTGGTATCCGATTCGATCGATCCGGTAGGAGTAGAAATTCTGTCACAGGTTGCCCAAGTGGACGTGAAAACAGGACTATCCGCTGAGGAAATCATTCAAATTATCCCCGAATACGACGCACTGATGCTCCGTTCCAGTACCCGCGTCACCAAAGAAATCGTCGAAGCGGGCAGCAAACTGCAAATTATCGGCCGCGCAGGGGTAGGAGTCGATAATATCGATGTTCCCGCGGCCACTCGTCAGGGTATTATTGTCGTTAACTCTCCCGAAGGTAACACGATCGCCGCTGCCGAACACGCCTTGGCCATGATGTTATCCCTCTCCCGTCATATTCCCGATGCCAATCAGTCGGTAAAAGCGAATAAATGGGAAAGAAATCGCTTTATCGGCACAGAAGTTTATAAAAAGAACCTAGGAGTCGTCGGTTTAGGTAAAATTGGTTCCCACGTCGCCGCCGTTGCTAGATCCCTAGGCATGAAAATTCTCGCCTACGATCCCTTTATTTCCAAAGAACGCGCCGATCAACTCGGTTGCACCTTGGTAGATCTGGAATTACTCTTTGCTGAGTCCGATTTTATCACTCTCCACGTCCCGAAAACTCCCGAAACCCAGCATCTCATCGGTCGGGAAACCCTCCCTAAGATGAAACCCACGGTCCGCATCATTAACTGTTCCCGCGGCGGCATTATCGACGAGTTGGCTTTAATTGAAGCCCTCGAATCCGGTAGAATCGCCGGGGCAGCCTTGGATGTATTTGAACAGGAACCTTTAGGCGAATCTAGATTAAGAGAATTATCTAACGTCATCCTCACTCCCCACCTAGGCGCATCGACTACGGAAGCACAGGTGAATGTGGCTATTGATGTGGCCGAACAAATTCGCGATGTCCTCCTCGGTTTGCCAGCGCGTTCGGCCGTTAATATCCCCGGACTAACTCCCGATGTTATGGAAAAACTGCGCCCTTACCTGCAATTAGCGGAAACTATGGGTAATCTCGTTAGCCAGTTGGCAGGAGGTCGCTGTGACTCGTTAAATGTCCGTTTACAGGGAGAATTGGCCACTAAAGACAGTCAACCCCTGGTGATAGCGGCAATTAAGGGTTTACTTTCCCAAGCCCTCCGGGAACGGGTAAACTATGTTAATGCGGCGATCGAAGCTAAGGAACGCGGTATCCGGGTAATCGAAACCCGGGATGCTTCCACCCGCGACTATTCGGGATCGATTCATTTGGAAGCTAATGGTTCCATGGGTACCCATTCCGTCACCGGAGCGCTGTTAAGTAACGGAGAAATCCGCATTACTGACCTCGATGAGTTCCCAATTAACGTGCCACCGAGTAATCATATGCTCTTCACCCTTCACCAGGATATGCCCGGTATTATCGGCAAAATTGGCGCACTTTTAGGCAGTTTTAATGTCAATATCGCCAGTATGCAGGTAGGACGCAAAATTATTCGCGGTGACGCAGTTATGGCCCTGAGTCTCGATGATCCTTTACCAGAAGGTCTTCTCTCGGAAATTACTAAAGTCCCCGGTATCCGTGATGCTTATACAGTGAAACTCTAGATTAAATCAGTTATCAGTAAACAGTAATCAGTAATCAGTAATAAGTGAAAAGAAAGCTCTGAACTTGCCACTTAATACTGTTGACTGAAAACTCAAATCTGATAACTGATCCCTAATCACTGATAACTGATATATGTCTAATAGTTGGTGGGAAATTACGGTTTTGTGCGAACCTAGTCTCGAAGAAACGGTTTTCTGGAGACTGGAAGATTTTGGCTGTTCGGGAACGGCCACTGCTAAAAAACAATCCTCTTTAGAGGTTAAGGCCTATATACCAGAAATTAAAGCGCAATTGCTCGATTTAGAGGCACTAAGCCTCTGGTTAAAGCAGGATGCTTTGATTTTAGGTTTTCCCGAACCTGTCAGCCATTGGCAGTTAATGGACGAGGAAGACTGGGCCAGCAGTTGGAAACAACATTGGCAAATTAGCGAGATCGGCGATCGCTTTTTGATCTGTCCTGCTTGGTTAAATCCCCCCGAAAATAACCAGAGATTGGTGATTAAAATTGACCCCGGTTCCGCTTTTGGCACGGGAACGCATCCAACCACGCAATTATGTCTAGAATCCCTAGAAATGCGTTTAAGTAGCCATCCAGAGCCTAAAATTATCGCCGATATCGGTTGTGGTTCTGGCATACTCGCGATCGGAGCGATTTTATTGGGGGCCAAAAAAGTTTATGCTGTCGATACAGATCCGCTGGCGGTGAATGCGACGCGCAGTAATCGCCATCTCAACCGAATTAACCCCGAAAATTTAGCTATTAATCAGGGTAGTGTCGAGGAGTTATTAGAATTAATTCCCGATGGTGTCGATGGCATCGTTTGTAATATTTTAGCCGAGACAATTATCGCTTTAATGCCCGAAATCAACCGTCTGGCAAAACCCACCACTTGGGGAATTTTAAGCGGCATCCTCGTCACCCAAGCACAAGCAGTTACAGATATTTTAGAACCCCAAGGCTGGACAGTGGCTGCCCTGTGGAAACGTCAAGAATGGTGTTGTCTTCAAATTCGTCGCGCTCTGGATTAATATAGCTATCAGTTATCAGCTTCTGAAAGCAAGAAGCAGCAAAAAAAATCTGGCAATTCTCCTACCCAAAAAGAAGGTTAGAAACTAAGTAGATTTAAGCTTTTAGCTTAACAAATGACAGTTTTCCACCACAGGGGAGTTCCAATGATACTTTACCGAAATTTTGGGTTAAAGCCCCGTCCTTTTAGGACGGCTTTTTAAACTATATCTTGTTAACTTAACTTTTATTGTGCTATACTGATTTTGTCTAAGTCCCCCCTGCGTAAAATGTTTGTCTTAGAGTTTAAAGTTAAAGCTAAAACTCAACAGTATCAAGCCATAGACGATGCTATTCGTACTGCTCAATTCATCCGTAACAAATGTGTAAGGTTATGGATGGATACAAAAGGTACGGGTAAGAACGATTTATACCGATATTCTAAAGAATTAGCTCAGGACTTTAAATTTGCCGATGAACTTAATTCAACTGCTAGACAGGCAAGTGCTGAACGTGCTTGGAGTTCAATTAGTCGTTTTTACGACAACTGTAAACGTAAAGTATCAGGCAAAAAGGGGTATCCTCAATTTTAAAAATCTCGCTCTGTTGAATACAAACAATCAGGATGGAAGCTTCTTAGCCCTAAAACTGTTAAGTTCACTGACAAGAAAAACATTGGTGTTCTTAAGTTGGTAGGAACTTGGGATTTAGGGTACTTTCAAGAATCCGATATTAAACGGGTTAGGTTGATTCGGAGAGCGGACGGTTATTATTGTCAATTTGTCCTTTCTTGTGACGTTAAAGAAGATGTTAAACCATCAGGTAAGTGTATTGGCTTAGATGTAGGTTTGGCTTCTTTCTATACAGATAACAATGGCAACAAGGTTGATAATCCTCAATTCTTGAGAAAGTCCGAGAAACGATTAAAACGACTTCAAAGGCGATTATCTAAAAAGAAAAAGGGAAGTAAAAATCGTCAAAAAGCTAGACAAAGATTAGCTAAAGCTCACCTTAAAGTAAATAGGCAACGTCAAGACTTTGCTGTGAAATTAGCAAGGTGCGTAGTTCACTCTAGCGATGTGATAGCCTACGAGGATTTAAGAGTTAAGAACTTAGTCAAGAATCATTGTCTAGCTAAATCGATAAATGATGCGGCCTGGTATCAGTTTCGGGAATGGATAGAGTATTTTGGGGTTAAATTCGGCAAGATAACGATTGCTGTCTCACCGAATTATACAAGCCAAAACTGTTCAAACTGTGGTGAAACTGTCAAAAAATCTTTATCGACTAGAACCCATCAGTGCAAATGTGGATGTGTTTTGGATAGGGATGAAAACGCCGCAATCAACATCCTTAAAAGGGGACTAAGTACGGTAGGGCATACCGGAACCTTTGGGCTCGATCCAATAAACGCTTGGGGAGAGAATACCTCTACTTTTTCAGAAGCAATTCTGTCTAAGCAAGTAATCTCTGTGAACCAAGAATCCCCGTCTCTTTAGAGCGGGGAGTGTCAAAATACCAACCCCTGATTTCTGAACGAGTACGGAGGGAGTCGAACCCCCGACACCCAGGACCGGAACCTGGTGCTCTATCCTCTGAGCTACGTACCCACAATAAAATACTATTATATTATACCACTAGCCGACGCAGTAGAGCAGAAATTTCTATGACTAGCGATCGCCCTTTAAAACTACTGATCAGTAACGATGACGGCATTTCCGCCCTAGGAGTCCGCACCCTCGCTAACACCCTCGCTACTGCGGGCCATCAAGTCACCGTAGTTTGTCCCGACGGCGAGCGCTCTGCTACCGGTCATGGCTTAACCTTACACCATCCCATCCGGGCCGAACAGGTGGAAGGAATTTTTCATCCCGATGTGATTGCTTGGTCCTGCTCGGGAACTCCCGCCGATTCGGTGAAATTTGCCCTTAGTGCCGTCCTCAAAGAGCGTCCCGATTTAGTTTTAGCTGGCATTAACCACGGGTCTAATCTCGGCACCGATATCCTCTATTCTGGCACGGTTTCCGCAGCCCTGGAGGGCTTAATCGAGGGTATTCCCAGTATTGCTTTTAGTCTGGCTAGTTTTAAAGCTTGTGATTTCCAACCGGCCGCCGATTTTGCCCTCACTTTAGTCAGGAAAGTTGCCCTTAACCCTTTTCCTCTTCCCACTTTACTCAATGTGAACGTCCCTCCGGTTAGTAGTGGCGAAATCAAGGGGGTGAAAATCACTAGGCAAGGATTGCGACACTACGAAGAAACCTTCGAGAAAAGACTGGATCCTAGGGGTAAAAGTTATTACTGGTTAATTGGGGAAGTGGTGGAAGATATCGAACAACCGGACTATACCCATTTACCCCCGGAAGTCCCTACGGATGTGCGCGCTATTGGCGAGAATTTTATCACCATCACGCCCCTACAATACAATTTAACTGATGTGCAGGGTTTTCAACATTTGCACCGGAATTCTTGGTTTGATTGAGGATCATCTCATGATATTCTGATTCAATCATTAGCGTTTGAGAGCCTATGTCCCCTCAATTTAATTTTCAAGAAAACGAACTCGAAGAAGCGGATATCATAACCCTCTGGGATGAGCAAGGTCGATCGCTGGACTGTTATATTGAGAACGCCTATGAAACCGATGATCTCACCTATATGCTTCTTGTCCCCGTGGATACCCCGGTGATGATTCTAGCTTGGGATGAGGAATCGGAGGAAGAAGAATCTGATGCCTTCTTAATCGAAGATAGCGAGGAAATCGAGCGGATTTTCGCCGATGCTAAGGCAGTGTTAGCAGAATTAGACCTATTGCTCAAATCCACTGCCCACACCTTGACTGTTAGTGGTGAATTACCGCCCCTAGAAGAAGATAATGTTCTCAGTTTAGAAATTGATGGCGATGAACCCTCCTCGTCATCAGAGCCGGAAGAATTGCAATTTCTCGCCAGTTTCTTTTCGGAAGACCAAAAATACTCGATTTACAGTCCCCTAGCTCCTTTGTTATTCTTAGCCGTCGGTGATGCGGAAGGGAAAGTTGAATTAGTTTCCCCCGATGATGACGGCATGGGACCAATTCTAGAGGAACTTTTGTTTGATGAACTCGATTAACTACATAATTTTACCAAATCCGCCTGGCAAAATTTTTGATAAATCTAGTGACAGTATATCTTTCGGGATTTTATAAGTAAAGAGAGGGGCAAGCGGAACCCATCCGCTAAATCTTTGCTGCCATCCCGATATTTTATGGATAAAGATACTCGATTCGCCATTTTAGTCATTGGCATCCCCTTTCTAGGACTAGCTTACTGTGGCTTGATTTTTGCCGTGATGATTTATTGGGTCTGGGGCCGGGAACATCCCGTAACCATGGCCACTTTTTTTGTCCTTGCTCCTTCTTTGATTTCTGGCTCTATTTGGCTGTTAGCTTCCTATAAAGCCCGCCAAAAGCAGCGTTTGGGGTTATGGTTGAATGTAGAGGCCGATGACATTCGTTCAAGAAGAATCAATATGATAAAAAATGACCGCTTACATTTAAAAACGTATGATTAAATTTTTATCATCGACTGTCCTGATTGCCACACAACTAACAGCGATCGCTACTAGGGCCGTCTCCCAACCTTACACACTAACAGGCTCGATTTAAGTAGGGCTGGCTGAATAAATCTAAAAACCTTGTTGGGTAAGACTTTTAGACCTTTTGTCAATCAAAAAGTACTGGATCTGGGAGTGATCGGGGGGAAATTTAGGCACTTTTTCCCTGAAAATTAGGTAATTGGCCACCTCAAAACTGGTAAAACCCCACACCCCACACCCCACACCCCACACCCTGCCCCCACCGAAAAACTTTTTGCCGCAAACCCTAGATATGTCAGTTGTCTTGGCATGGTGCGATCGCTCCAGCTAGTTGTGCAAGTGAGCAGTTAAGGGATTGACATAGCTTTAATGTTTGCGATGGGTTCATTCTGGGTTCCCTGTGGCCTGTTTCCCAATTGCTTACGGTTTGCACTGTCACACCTAACCGTTCCGCTAGTTTTCTTTGAGTTAACCCAGCGTTTTCTCGTAATTTCTGCATACGCTGTCCTAGTTCCATATCCGTCATTATATCTCAAAAATCATCTAAACATACTATTGACATTATATAACTATCATTATACATCAAGAATATAAAGAAAGACGACCGCCCTTCGGTGACTTACTGGTAAAAAGACAATGAAGTTGTTGAATAAATCGGTTTTACTTACCGTTGGTGGCCTAGTACGTCCAAGAAGAATCAATAATCAGTCTTTAGGTAAGAATCAGAGCAGCACAAGGCTGACATTTAGGGGCTGGGCGCGATAGGATGAAAAAGTGCTAGATAAAAACTCCTCTCCCTTAGAGTCCTTAGTTGCGGGTCACTGGTTCAAGCTCATCTGTGGAGCCAGTTACCAGGATTTGCCCACGATTCGCAACCTCGCTTTGACCTATACTATCGTCGGGGCCGATTGTATTGATGTGGCCGCCGACCGGGCTGTGATTGTTGCGGCCAAAGAAGGCATCGAAACCGCCGCCAAAATCGCTGGATTACCTCCCAATCGACGACCTTGGTTAATGGTCAGTCTCAATGACGGTGAAGATCCCCACTTTCGTAAAGCTGTCTTTAACCCGCAACTCTGTCCGGTCGATTGTCCCCGTCCCTGCGAAAAAATCTGTCCCGCTTATGCTATCGATAGGGGAGGAGTGATTGAGCAGCGCTGTTATGGTTGCGGTCGCTGCTTACCCGTTTGTCCCCGGCAAATAATCGAGACAAAATCCCGTGTCTGTCAACCCCAAGAAATTATCCCCTTAATTATCGAAATGGGAGTCGATGCGATCGAAATTCATACCCAAGTCGGTCATGGAGAGGAATTTGCTCGACTCTGGCAAGCGATCGCACCTGTCAGTAAAAACCTAAAAATCCTCGCCATAAGTTGCCAAGATCATGAATATATCATTGATTACCTCCACTATCTGCGAGAAACTATTTCACCCCTAAGCTGTCCTCTGATTTGGCAGACTGACGGCCGACCGATGAGCGGCGATATCGGCAAAGGAACCACCCACCCGGCCATTAACATGGCCAAAAAAGTCCTCTGTGCCAATCTAGCCGGATTTGTGCAGTTAGCCGGGGGAACCAATGACCATACCGTGACCAAATTACAGCAACTGGGACTGAGAGAAAAAATCGCTGGTATTGCCTATGGAAGTTACGCCCGTTCATTGATTTTGCCAATTTTAGAGCATTTAGACCAGCCTAACCTTGAAAATGACCCGCAAGCCTACCAAGAAGCCGTTAAAGCCGCTTCTATTCTCGTTGCTCAATTGAAGGCCTAGCCTTGGTCAAAAAACTATAATATTTTTTAAATTGACAACTAACCCCTAAATGTGTTAGACCCCAAGAAAATCTTGGCAATAAAAACAGCCAATTATCGCCAAAACCTTTTACTATTAATGCCAGAAACCCTACCCTCCTCTCGGATGCCAGTGACCGACGATTTAAACAAACTCTTGGCAATTCTACCCGCGCGGATTCGCGGCAAAATCGAGGAACACCCGCGGCAGCATCAACTGATCGAAGTAGTTATGGATTTGGGACGCATACCAGAAGCGCGTTTTCCCGATGGGGCGATCGATCTGGGGGACGAACCGATCTCAAAAGAAGAAATCCAGTATTCGATCGCCAGGGTGGGCAGTTTTAGCGGCGATAATCGCGCCGGGATTGAACGCACCCTGCACCGCATCAGTGCCATTCGCAATCGAGACGGGGAAATTATCGGTTTAACCTGTCGTATCGGTCGGGCCGTTTTCGGTACGATCACCCTGATTAACGACCTAGTGGAAACGGGTAAATCCCTGCTGCTGCTCGGTCGTCCGGGGGTAGGGAAAACCACCGCTCTCCGGGAAATAGCCCGAGTTTTAGCCGACGACCTCAATAAACGGGTAGTGATTATCGACACCTCCAACGAAATCGCCGGGGATGGAGATATTCCCCATCCGGCCATCGGTCGCGCTCGTCGGATGCAGGTGGCCCGTCCGGAATTGCAGCATCAAGTCATGATCGAAGCAGTGGAAAACCATATGCCAGAGGTGATCGTGATTGATGAGATCGGTACGGAATTAGAAGCTCTGGCCGCCCGCACGATCGCCGAACGCGGGGTGCAGTTAGTGGGAACCGCCCACGGCAATCAACTGGAAAATTTAATTAAAAACCCGACTTTATCGGATTTAGTTGGGGGAATTCAAGCAGTAACTCTCGGAGACGAAGAAGCACGCCGCCGGGGTTCCCAAAAAACCGTTTTAGAACGCAAAGCACCCCCCACCTTTGAGATTGCCATCGAAATGTTGGAACGTCAGCGCTGGGTCATCCACGAGGACGTATCCACCACGATCGACCAACTGCTGCGGGGACGGGAAGCAATTGCCCAAATCCGTTGGGTAGATGAGGAGGGAAAAGTACAGGTCACTCAGGAAGAACCAAAACCGGAAAAGTTGACCCCTTTGCGCGGCAATTATCTGCCGGAAATGGATAAACCCAAGGGATGGCGGGCCGATGGCCGGATGACTCCCGTGGCCCGTTTCGGTGCAGGCGGACTCAACCGGGAAAACGATTTTGATCGCCTCCTCGAACAATCCTGGCTGCAGGAAGAACCGGAAACGGAAAAAGTCCGCGTCCCCGGTCCCAATGGCGAAGATTGGCCGGTTTATGTCTATCCCTACGGAGTCAGTCGCGCCCCGATCGAACAGGTAGTACAGGCCCTAGATTTGCCGATCGTTTTGACCAAAGATTTACAGGAGGCCGACGCAGTGCTGGCCCTGCGTTCCCACGTTAAAAATCAGTCAAAATTGCGGCAAATTGCCAAAGTAAGACAAATTCCCATCCACGGCATCAAATCCAATACCCTGCCCCAAATTTCTCGCGGTTTAAAGCGGATTTTGGGCATTGATGACCCGATGAATCAGGAAGGTGCGGATATGCGTTTATTTGCCCGCAGCGGTAGCGATGACGAGATCGAAGCTTTGGAGGAGGCCCGGTTAGCGGTGGAACAAATCGTTATCCCTACCGGCCAACCGGTGGAGTTACTGCCGCGATCGGCGAAAGTGCGGAAAATGCAACACGAATTAGTGGAACATTACCGTCTCCAATCCGATAGCTTCGGAGAGGAACCGAATCGCCGTATTCGCATCTATCCAGCTTAGGAGTCGGGAATTTGAAGCGACGCACGCTAATTATTATGGGTACGGGGGCGGCGATCGGTGCGGTGGCCGTCCGGATTGTCCATCGTCCCCAATCGGCGGCGGAATTGCGGGCTAAAATGCCCCTAGCTGCAAGAATTAAGCTCTGTCTCGATCTGGCTAAGATTAAACTAGCTACCACGATCGACTATCTCGATAGTTATGCCCGTCGGGGAATTCTCTATCCCTATCTTACCCATCCAGAGCCATCGGGTTTTAATTTCTTCAATTGGCTACGGAGGAGGAATAGTCCCACCCCCGGCACTTGGAAGTTAGAAAAGGCTGATTTTTGGGCAGCCGGAGCTTTTGCTGCTTTATTATGGAAAATTGCTGACTTAGAATCAAACCCTATGGATGCGGGATTTTGGGCAGCTGCCGCGAAAAAATGGAGCGATCCCTTAAAAGAAGCGAGTTTGAAGAACAAAGACATCGCTCTCAATAATGTGCTGGTGTTTGCTCCTTGGTTTGAGTCGGGACGGGGCCAGGAAAAACAGGCAGCTTTAGAGATAACTTTACAGTCCGCCAGACAACTAGCGCAACCTTTTCAGGATGGCAAAGGGAGTTATCACACCGATATCGGGACTTTTGGCTGGTTACGCAAGGCCGATCGCACCGATCAGCAAGAACATTGGCAGGTTTTTATCGACCATACGATCAATATAGAACAAATGCTCTGGGCAAGTCTCCACAATCCTGACCCCAAGGAGGCAAAAGATTGGCAAGAAAAGGCCCTTTCCCACATCCGCACCATTAGCCGCACCTTTGGGGCTAACCGTCGCCCGGGTAAAACGGGAACTTGGCAAAGAGGCTATTTTGATCAAAATGTCAACTCTCCCACCTATAGAAATTTCTTATTTAATGAGGGAAAACAGGGCTGGCGCGATGATAGCACTTGGTCCCGGGGTCAAGCTTGGTTTATTTATGCTGCCACGACGGCCTATATTTACACCGGCGATCCAGAAATGTTAACCATTGCCAAGGATGCCATTAATTATTATCTGGACAATTTGCCCGATCGCTGGCCCGGTGGACAAAGACGCGCCGGGGATTTTATTCCTCCCTGGGACTTTGATTATGCCTTGCAAAAAAATGCCGCTACGGAAAAGGATTCTTCGGCAGCGGCGATCGCTGTGGCGGGGATGATTCGCTTATTAAAAGCTTTACCCAGCAGTGATCCTAGTTATGGAACCTATCGAGAGGCGATCGATAATACTCTCTTGAATTTGACTTCTTTTGCCTATTTTCCCGACGAAACCGCCCCAGAGATGAGTTTATTGCGTCATGGTTGTTATCATCATCCCGCCGCGATTCAACCCAGCCAAATCTATGATACGGGTTTAATTTGGGGAGACTTGTTTTTTATAAATGCTTTGGCTGAATACCAAGATTTACCCGCTACTTAGGGCTGGCTGAATAAATCTAAAAACCTTGTTGGATAATATCTTTAGACTTTTTGTCAATCAAAAAGTACCGGCCCTGGGAGTGATCAGGGGGAAAATTCCTGGACTTTTTCCCTGAAAATTAGGTAATTGACCCCCTCAAAATCGGTAAAACCCACACCCTGCCCCTAGGAAAAACTTTTTGCCGCAAACCCTAAATATAACTTAACTCAGTAAAAAAGACTTATTCGGATGGACAAGAAAGCCTTTTTTCAGCGCTTCTCGTCCTAATAACATCCGAAAACCCATGACATCGCGATTAGTTAAAGTTAATTCGATCGCCCATTGACGACCACCAAGCAATACACTTGTTCTAATAACAGGACGTAGTTGACTTTGACCCCCAGAATTTTTTACCTGTCGCCATTCGAGGATTTCTGCGGTAGTGGTGACAGTGTGGTGACTATCTTTTTGGTAGGGATGAACTTGAAAGCGCAGCCAATTGCGATCGCCATCTCGAAAAGGATGCAGATGAAAAGCGTGTAAGGCCGAGGAGCGAGCGCCTGTATCAATCTTGGCTTTTATTTTGGTAATGCCTAAATCAGGTAAATCGAGCCATTCTCGCCAACCGACGATCACTCGATCGAGGGTCATTTTTTTGTCTCTCGTCTAGAATATTCATTAATGTAGCAGAATTCTTAATTTCCTCCCTCTAAAAGTTTACAGATTGAATTTGAGCGACTACAATTAGACCATTCAAACTCCCGGGTGTAGTATGAATTTAAAACATCTGCTTCCGAAAATATTAACCACGATTTTGGCCACGCTCGTCACTTTTGTTTTTAGTCCTAGTGGGAATAAAGCTCTATTAGCGGCCGATACTCAGGCTGATCATCAGTCTAATCTAGAGGGGCGATTAGCAAAAGTTCGGGAAATGATCGGTCGGCAGCGCATTATCGATGAAAAGCCACAGACTTTAGATAAATCGGTTAAAATAGGGGGGCAAGCGATCGCTAAAAAAACAGATGATGGCGGTTCTGGTGGGGGTACAATTCCCACTCCCCCTACTCCTTGGCACAATTGGAACAATTGGGGTAATGAACCTCAAGCTAATCGATAAATCCTCAAACAATTTGTAGTATGTATTACATTATTTTCACGAGGCACTATGAGACAGAAACGTAACTTTTGGCAAAAACTAGCAATTTTGCTGACTACGACTCTAGCAACACTTTTCGGCTACGGTCAATCGAAAGTCTTATCAATAGAAGCTAAGGCCGCCTCTAGGTTGGGTGTGCAGGAACGTTTGGATCGGGTGAGAGAACAGCTAGAATTGCATAAACAGGAATTAAACAGTCAAGATTATGCGTCGGACTCCCCGAATAAACCAATAGATAATTTAGAGGAACAATCAGAACAAAGATTGGCACAGTGGGGCGATTGGTACAATGGCTGGAGAAACTGGGCAAATTGGGGAAATTACTAATAGTTTTCGAGCAATTATCACTCCTGAAATAGCTTAAATGTAGCCCCTCTTATTTTTGAATCCTGTGTAAAGGCTAATTTTTGTCTATATACACTTACTCCTGACACACAAAAACCTTACATCTTATTTTTAGCGAGAACTATTATCATAATTCCACGGGTAAAAATGATTGAACTTCTCAGACAATATATAGACAATTGGGGATATAAACCTTCCGAAAAGGGTTCAGTCAAGTTAGTGGTTATTCAACCCACAACTTTTTGTAATTTAGATTGTGACTATTGTTACTTGCCCGATCGCCAGCTAAAATACAAACTATCCCTAGAACTGATAGAACCAATTTTTAGAAATATTTTTGCTAGTGATTTGATTGATTTGCGGGGATTTACGATCGTTTGGCACGCGGGAGAACCGCTAACAGTGCCTATTTCTTTTTATACTGCTGCTATCCAAATCATCGATAAATTAAATCAAGAAATTAATCCTAATCCCTATCAAATCGAGCATTCCTTGCAAACTAACGCCACAATGATCACGCAAGAATGGTGTGATTTTATCAAAGAATACGACCTAAGAATAGGGGTTAGTATCGACGGGCCGGATTTTATCCATGATGCTCATCGTAGAACTCGCACCGGCAAGGGAACTCATGCAAGTACAATGAGAGGTATCAAGTTACTACAAAATAATCAGATTCCCTTTTCTGTTATCGCAGTTTTGAGCGATATATCCTTAGATTATCCCGATGAGATTTTTGATTTTTTCCTCGAAAATAAGATTCGATATGTGGGTTTCAATATCGAGGAAATAGAGGGAACAAATCGTTCATCTTCTCTGCAAAACAACGGGGTTGACGAGCGTTATCGCAACTTTATGCAAAGATTCTATGGAAGGGTTAAAGAAGCTGAAAACCTCCTGCAAGTTCGGGAATTTGATGATCTTTACAGCCTGATCTGTCAGAAGTATAGTTTTCAAGGTCAATTCACCCCTTTTACCATGATTAATATCGCTCATAATGGGGATTTTTCGACTTTTTCTCCAGAACTATTATCCATGAAAAGTGATGTTTATGGCGATTTTATTTTAGGAAATATAACTCAGCACGACCTGCGATCAATTGACCAAACTGACAAGTTTAAAAAACTCGATCGAGATATCCAAGCAGGGGTTAAAATGTGTCAAAAAACCTGCCCTTATTTTTCGCTCTGTGGTGGTGGCGCTCCCGCTAATAAATACTATGAGAATGGCACTTTTCGGAGTACAGAAACAATCTATTGTCGATACACCAAAAAAATTATTGCTGATATTATCTTAGAGGCTCTAGAGAAACAATTAGGAATTGTTTAAATTCTTGGCAATTAAGGTTCTGATGGCTGCTTTGGTATTTTTGAGCAAATCTTCTCCATTTCTTGCTTATTTTCTTCCATATTAGGAACTTCTTTACAGGCATTATCCATTAGCGAATGTAAATAATCCTTACTTTCTGGAATCGGCCAGAAACGAATTTTAGGTGCAGTGGATATGGAGATGAGTTGACGAGGTTGGTCTCGGAAGAAAATACCTCTGATTGGTCGAATATGACCATTATGTTTTGCGATTAATTCTCCACTTAGTGGTTGTGAACTGTCTATTGATTCGAGATCATCTTTCCAAGTCCATAATCGCACCGAACGATCCTCGGAAGCGGTCACCAAAACTTTGTCTTTGGGAAGATAAGCAATTCCTCTTACGGAGCCATCATGATCTTCAAATCTAACTTTTTCCTTACCGTCGAGGCTCCACAGACGAGCCGTTAGATCATCGGAACCTGTTGCCAACAACCATTGATTATCTTTATAGGGTATGTATTGAACAGTGACCACCGCCGCAAAATGGCTAAAATCCTTTTTAGGTTCCAATTGTTTATTAGAAACACATCCGCCATTATCAAGTAAATTCAATAAATAAATTTGTCCATTGGCTGAACCTATAGCTATTTGTTGATTATCGGGGCGAATAGCAATACTCAATACGTCACTATTGATAGATATTCGACAAAGAGGAGTGGTATCATTTTTCAAGAGAGCCGCCACACTCCTAATTTGAATGATACCGTCCCGGGAACCGGTTGCTAACAACGATCCATCTTGACTAAAGGTGAGACTCCAGATAGGTGAATTTGGCTGGTCAGAATTAGGCACAGAAACCTCTGCTTGATCCCGTAGTCTGTGGTTAGTTTGTGATTGGAACCTCCAGAGGCTAAGAATTCCCCCCCAGGAACCCGTGGCCAAAAGGTCTGGCTGGTTATTGTTAGGTTGAAAACTAATGCTGGTTATCGGATCAGTATTTCCATTAGACTTGTTTTGGGAGTAAAATGGTTTATCTGGTTCTTTTTCATCAGATAAATTCCAGAGTTCAATGCCTGTATTGGGGGCAGTGGCTAATAGCTTGCCATCACTGCTCAAGCTCGCTTGATATAGGGAAGTTTTAGGATTAACAGCAAATTCTTGGCGTGGGTCTAGTTTCCAGCGACGCACTTCTAGTTCTGAATTGGTAGTTAACCATTGACGATCACCAGATAATTGCAGTCCTTGTATCTCGCGGTCATGGGCTTTAAATTGAAATAATTTCTGACATTCTCTACTAATAATTTTTAGCAGGCCATTTCTATAGCCAATTGCTAGGAGACTATCGGGCATAAATTCAAATTTACTGAAGACAAGTCCTTCCGATGGGCATGATTTGATCTCATTATTTGTCAAGTCGAAATTGACCAGACTGCCATTTTCAAAGCCGATCGCCAAAAGCTGCGTATCGAAATTAAAATCTAGAGCAATTACCGCTTTTTGTACCTGGGGCTGAATAGTCCTAATTTTCGCTAAGTTATTTAAATCAACTATCGCCGTTTCACCACTGTTAAATCCTAAAGCTAGTTTTGGATTGTTCTTATTGTGGCTAAGATCGGCACTCAAAATTATCGATGATGGATTTCCCGATGATTGTCGAGATGGTCGGCTATGTTTTTGGGATGTCACATCTTCTAAACTAATTCTGTTTTTTACCGGTTTTTCTGGCGATATCTCCCAGAGGAATTCTTTTTTTTTCTGATTGACTGTATCGTATAAAATAATTTGAGATCCCGATACTGTCATCAGCCATTGCGAATTTGGGTCAAACTTGAGAAGATTGACATTACCCGGATGCTCGTAGTGATAAGTTGGTTCTTTTTGGGTTGGTTCTTTTGGGGACGATTCCCAATTTTTCCAAATCAGAACTATTTGTCTATTTCCATCCCCGATCACTAGGGCTATTTTCTGCCCATCAGGACTAAAAATAATGCGATTAATTTGCTTCAATTCTATCTTCTTACCTTGAAAGGTAAAATTAGAAATATTGGCAAGTTCTTTCACTTTCTGTTTTGAGTAGTTTCCCTGTGCATCAGTCTGGCGTTGTAGAATTTGACCATTAGTATGAATAGTAGTAACTATATTTTTATCTGGTTGCAAATTAACATCCATGATGTTACTAGACTTACCGTTATCATCTTTGCCTAGATCGTATCGATAAATATCCTGTTTATCTATAGTCTCGAAAGTTTGTTGAAGTGCCAATAAAGGGGATGTCGTCGGATAACTATCAAATCCTTGAGAAGAATTAGTCTTCACAAGTTCGTTTAACTGTTGTCCAGCTTGCCAGGCGCGAAAGAACAAGTTCTCTAAATTCCCATAGCCTGAATTAAAACTTTTTATGACCCTCGCACCATCTATTTCTGCTTTATTCTGCTTGGTTAAACGATCGCTAGTTATCCAAGCCAACCCCGACATGATTGCGCCAATTGTCGTTATCAAACCTATTGCACCAACCACATATAATTTTTTTCTCGCCTTCTCTGTCTGATGTTCGGCCTCGTTTTTTGCCTTGATTGCCTCGTCTAAATCTATCTGTAGCTTAACTTTGGCTTCGGCAGCGGCTGCCCTAGCTTCGGCTGCTGCCGCTTCTCTGGAAATTTTATCAATCTTTGCCCTGTACCATTCCTCTCGCGCTTTCGATTGCTCTCGAATCAGTCGTGATAGATAATCATGCAGGAGTTGGTATTGTTTTTCCGATGTTTCTTTATAAACTACGACTAGCTTTGATTGAACAAAAATATCCAAGACTAAAATCAATCGAATATCGTCGTTATCTTCGATAGTTTCCCTAAAATCTTTCAAGGTTTTGAGCGGTCTTTTGTCATCTTCATCAGTTAATAAGTACAACACCAGATCGGCTATCTCTTTATTTTTTTCTCCACAGGCCTTAACCACATCATTAAGGTATTTTTTGATTAAGCTATGTTTAGGGCTATTCTCTCCCTCTGCCAATTTTATATATTCTGCCAAACTGCTGATTTCTTCCTCTTGCAGTTGCGCTCCTACGATCTGTAGCTCGATCGGTCGTACCTGTTCGGTATTTCCCGCTAAATCATCGACTAATTTTTCAATCAAATTATCTTCTAGCTTAAATTGAGAATTACTGGTTAAATCCCTAATTAGCTCTTTAGCTTTCTCCTTAGTAAAATTATGAAGGGGATAACGATTTTTATAGCTCAAGACATCTTGATAATCAGCATCTGTGGTTCTTTCTGATTGCTGATTATCTTGAATATATTTCTCTAGTTCGAGAAGATAGTGCAGGTAATCCTCTCGCAACGAGATAACAATCAAGACATTGCTAATTCCGAAACATTGTTTTAAAAAATCAAAAAATCTCGTCCTCTCTTGAGGATTTTTGCAAATAAAGAAAAAGTCTTCAAATTGATCTAAAATCAACACGGTAAATACTTGATCTTGCTGACTTTTCAGCCGCTCGATCATCAATGCTTCTGGATCACTTTCAATAGCTGTAGCGATCGCAGTATTTTCTGACTCTGCATGAACTAAAGCATGAATATTAAGCAGTTTTCTTTCTTTTTCTAGCTCCTGCTGAATTTCTTCTCTCCAATCTCTTGTTTTTGATAAACGCAAGAATAAGGGCATTATTTTCAAGCCCTCGAAGATTTCTTGTCTTAATTGGGGAACTAATCCCGCTTCTAGCATGGAAGTTTTACCTACTCCTGATGGACCAAGAACGATCGTCAGCTTTTTCTGATTCCGAGGACTTAGCCTCCTGATAATTTCCTCCACATCTTGCTGACGACCGGAGGCATCGATCGCCCGATCTGGAATTTCTTCTCCTCCCGTGGGACTAACCGGAGGACGTAAACTCGAAGCCCCCACGAAGGCCAGTAGCCCGTTTTGCCCTTTAACTAACAAAATCTCTTGTTTTTTCTGAAAAGCTTCCTCATATTGCCGCTGATGGAAAAAAACCTCTTGTAATTCTTCGAGAATTTCGATATGTAGTGCTGGTTCATAGTGATCGTGGGCTGCCAGCTTATCTCTCGCATCCTCGATCGTCTGCAAGACGCGCTTGAGAGTTTTAATCGCCAGTTGCCACTTCTCTAGATGTTTTTTTGCCTGGGCCAGAAGCAACAGGTAACGGGCAGTATGCCATCTTTGGATTTGCGGACTTCTTTTTAGTCTTTTCAAGGCCTGTAGCGCTAAACTAGCCGCCTTTCTTGCTTCTAGTATCTCCTCCTGTTTTTCTTTAGTTTCCTTGGCCTTTTCCAGGGCAATTTTGGCTTGAAAACTATAATCTTGGGCGAGAGGCAGTGGATTTTGTAACTGACTATCTAGGGCGATCGAGTCGGCAGCCAATTGGGACAATTCTGGCCATTTTTCCAGATTTTGTAACACCCCCCCCAGTTCATTGCGTAATTTAGCAGCGATCTCGGCATCTTTATTGTCGAAGATTTGACAGGCATTGCTGAGATATTTCTCCTCCTCTTGCCAATGTTCTCTGGCTTTTGAGCTTTCTAACAGAGCCAAACGATGGTGACAAAGACTAAGGCAATAATCGAGAGTTCCTTCGGCGGTCTTTTCGGCAATTGTCTGACAAATTACTAAACTTTCTTGATATTTTTCGATAGCTTGTTTAACTAGCTCAACGCGCATTTCGATCGGTTGCGGTTTCAAGGAGCGGTCATAACAATCTCCTCCCTGAGCGAAAATATAACTAGCCCTGAGTTTCTGTTCCAATTCAATCTGTCTTCTTTCTAGTTCCTGCCAAGCTGAGGCGATTTCTTGGTAACGGCGACGATAATCAGCCAGTTTTGTACTATTAATAGATGTGTAGGGTAAAAAACCGATCGCCCCATTTTGCAGCACGGCACGAAATAACTCATCCGCTGCTTTATGCAAAAAGTCACTTAACTCTGTGGTTGTCCAGTGAAAGGAAAAAGACTTCCCTCCACTAACAAAATCCGGTGCATTTTGTCGGAGCGAAACCAACACTTCATCCGTTACCCATAACAAGAGAGGGAATTGAAAGCTGTTTTGAAACTGGGTTCTAACTTGATTAAAATTAGAAAAAAGGGTTTCAAGACTTTCAACTTGTTCTAACCCCAAAATAATTAGGGCTGATGGTGTTTTTTCCCGATGCCGCAAGACAGTTTCAATTTCCTCAAAAAGTCTGGTGGCTTGTGGAGAGAGCGTCAGTTCTTCTAGATCGAAGCTGCTATTCTCTTGATGAAATCGATCGAGAATAGATTCTCTTAATTGAGAATAATTACAACGGGCTAAATTCAAAGAAAACTTGCCTATGCCAGTACGAATAGCACGGGTTAAGACTTTTACCGCCCGATCATTGTCAGCCATAATCACATCATCGCTATAGTTACCGACCATGGTTAGGAAAGTGTGGGGTTAGGGAACTGGGAACGAGAGCCTATCTCTATCCTAGTCTAGAAGACTCTTTTTTAAATTGTTCGGTTTCTTTGAGCATGGGATTTACGCCAAACCATCGCCCTTGGTCATCTCTATACTCAAAAACCCACAATCGTCGAGGAAATTCTTGATAATTCTCCACGTCACTGCTGAGTTGTTTGTCTCGATCGATTTTTCGCAACATTTCCCAGTCATTGCTACCGATCCCCACCAGCATATTGTCTCGATACTCGCGAATAACTCTTTCTAAACTGTTGGGTGAGATGGGTAAATCATCATCCAGCAAACAGCTTTGTAAGACTAACAGTAAAGTACGAACATGACCCCCACTGATTTGACAGAGGCGATTCAATACGGTTTCATCTTGGAAAACTTGGGTGATTAAATCAGGCTCTAGATGTTCCTCTGGCGACACATCGGGAAAAGCTCTCGCCATCACCATCTGTTTGAGTAACTTCAATCCCTGTTCGTGAACAGTCCCTTCTCGTTCTTCCGCCAAAATCATCGGTAAAATCGAGGTACTTTTGCCAATGCGCTGTAGAAGTATCGCAGCTTGGGCAGAAAAAAGTAAACTCAGCGGTACAGTATAGACTAAATGACATTTAATTTCAGTCAGCACGCTCCCCCGATTGATAAAGATATATTCTGGTTGGGTGCAGTTATAGTTAGGAATTATTTGATTGGCGATTCGTTCTAGGTTATCCACGATCACCACTAAACCTTTTTTCCCTTTTTGTTTTAGTTTTTCGATGGCGGGTTTGAGAATCTCATCATTTAGGGACTCAATTAAAGAGGCGGTTCGAGAGTCGAGAAAGGTACGCAATTGATTACGAGCCTTGGGACTGGTCTTGATTTCTGCCGAAATTTTCGCTAGTTCTACCCCCAAACTTAGATTGACGGAATCGAGTTCTAAGGGGGTGGTTAATAACCCAGCTATTTCTCCCAGTAATCGGCGAAAATAGCCCGGAAATAGACGAATATCTATCTCTTCCAAATTCTCTACTACTTGACGAGCGATCGCTAATAAAATATCGGGAATATCGACGTTATGAGTATCTAAATACTCATCAGACATAAAATAAACCACGTGGAAACCCTCCTCAAGCAGTTCTCCTGTTAGTCGATTTAACTCGGTGGATTTTCCCCCACCAATATGTCCTGTAAAGAATTGATAACTAGAATCATTGCCACTTCTTTGCAAAGTTTTAACATCTTTCTTGATCCTGTCAATAATTTTACCGCCTCTCACACTGGCGAAGTCGGTGTAATATTTCCTATCTTCATCATTCATTTTCAGGGGTTTGAGAGAGTCACAAGCATCGTAGAATCGATCGTAATCTAGCTCTCTGTTTCCGCTCGAAGACGATGGGGCCGCTCGACGGTTAACTAGAAATTTCTCCAGTCCGTCCAAGTTCTCGCTCTGATTTTGATTCATAAACAACGCTTCTACAAAAATGGATTATCCATATCATAGATCGACGCAACTTGATAGGGAACAAATATTTTTATTCTCGACGGAAATTTTATCCCCTAATTGCTAAAACGACTTTTTCTATTGCTTCTTTCATGACCTTCTAAAACAATCTTAACATTAGTTCTCTTGACAAACGCCTCATCATAGGATTGTTTTAATTTCACAGAACTACACAGCAGTGGAATTATTTCCCACCGATTATTTAAAGACTTTAAGGACTAAATCAGATAAATTGGGCTATTATCAAGCCCAGATGCCAGATAAATCAGTTTTAACTGCTTTATTTAGTTTTTTCTTCTTCAATCTCCCGCTGCATTTGGGCGATTTCTTCGGGAGTCATCGCTTCCAGACGTTTTTTAAAGACGGCATCTTCGTAATCTTTGCGCTGTTGGCCGTAGGTCATATTATCGGTGGCGACTCGAAACAGATAGGTAAAAATCCAACCGATGACACCACCTACCAACACCGCTTGACTCCAAATTCCCGCCGAAGCACTATCTAAACCGGTTTTTTGTAGGATAATGTAGAGGATGCCGCCCACAGCAAACATCCCTATACCGATCCCGATGACATCAATGCGTCTCATGGGTTTTTTTGGTTGATAACTTAAGCTTTGAGGGTACGACGTTGGGGACGGAAGTTAAGGAAAGGACTTAACAACAGCATCCCAGGGAAGAAAAAGCTCATCAGAAAGTACATAAACCCTCTTTCCCAAGAAGAAGCCACATACCAGCGCGTATTGAGGTAGTAGTAGATAACGGCGGGAATGACGAGCAAATACAAAACACTGAGAGATAGGTAGATCAGGGCGATGATAATGGTTTCTTGCGTCAGAATTGATTGCATAAGGATTGATTTTTCTCAATAGCTGTCGGTGAACGGCAATTCACCTGCTGATTATTTTACCCCCTCTTTCCCCCTTTGCGGCGATCGAATTGGCGGGCTAAAATAATTTGCTGAAAATACTCTTGCCAATTAAATTATTTGTGATATGATAAAAAATTGTCGGTTAAATAACGGGGGCGTGGCGGAATGGTAGACGCTACGGACTTAAAATCCGTTGAGCCTTATAAGCTCGTGAGAGTTCGAGTCTCTCTGCCCCCATCGATCGAAGTCTATATTTAAACTGAGTATTGGTAATTTTAGTACAAATGCCCAAACTGCCTCTCCTTGCCCCTAGGAAAAACTTTTTCAGCCAGCCCTATCTAAAATATCCAATAATTCTAGGGGATGATGAATGAGATGATCGGGGTTAAATTGAGTGAGAATTTGAGGGGAATTAAAGCCCCAAGCGACGGCCACCACTTGCACTTGACTTTTTTGGGCAGCAGTAATATCTCTAGTTTCATCGCCGACATAAATCATTTCATCGGGACAGAATTTATTTTCTCGAATCAGGCGATCGATAATTTTGTGTTTGCCGAATAAAGGCGTTCCAGAACAGATAAAATCAAATAAATTTAAGAGTTGATTATTTGCTAAAAATATGGTGACATTTTCTTTGGTATTAGAAGTTATGATTCCTAATCTATAGCCTCTTTCTTTAAGAGTGGCGAGGCAGTGATGCCAGCCATGGAAGGGTTTCAGACATTCAATTTGTTTATTTAATTCCCGTTTAACTCGATAGAGTAAAAAAGGGATTTTAACGGGGGAAACTTGGGATTGTTTAATAATTTCTTGGGAACTAAGGTTTTTTAGTCTGGCCAAATCTTCCTCGTTGACGGGTTGATAACCAAAATTTTTAGCCAAACGATTGACAATCTCCACGAAAGTATCGTGGGTATCGGCGATAGTACCATCAAAATCGAACACGACCACTTTAATTGTCATCTTGTGCGGGGTGAGGGGAATGAGCTAAATTAGCTTGGGCATTACGTCGCCACTGCTGGGGTTTAATTCGACGTAGGGCTGACGAGATGAAACGACGATCCCACTCCTCTATAGTTAGATTAGCTAATTCATCCAACCTTGGCGAGAGGTTTTCGGGACGAGGTTGAAAATCCTCCACGTCGGTAACTTGGGCAAAACGTTGATTCCAAGGACAGACATCTTGACAGATATCGCAGCCGGCTACCCAACCTTGTAAATTCTTGGCAATTTCTGTAGGCAAAGTTACAGCACGATTTTCGATGGTATGGTATGCAATACAGCGATTAGCATCCACCACATAGGGACTAACTATTGCTTGGGTCGGACAAGAGCTTAAACAACGGCTACAGGTGCCACAATGGTCACTATGGGGTCGATCGGGTTCTAAAGGTAAATTAGTTAATATTTCGGCTAAAAACACCCAACTGCCGTAATTACGGGTAATTAAGTTACCGTTCTTGGCAATCCAGCCGATCCCTGCTCTTTGGGCCCAAACTTTATCCTGTACCGGTCCTGTATCCACATAGTAACGGGTTTGAATTTGCTCCCCCTGACTTTCTAACCATTGACTGAGGGCTTTTAATTTTTTACTTAATACTTTGTGATAATCCCTTCCCCAAGCATAACGGGAAATTTTGCCATGGTTTTGTTCTTGACTGTGTTGCTGGGGGGTGTAGTAGTTAAGGGCGAGACAAATTAGCGATCGCACTTCTGGCCAAAGAGTTGTGATATCCTGTCGTTTCGGGTTAGTCATCCAATCCATATCAGCGTGATAACCCCGCTCTAACCAGCTTTTTAGATGGGATACCGCCGAGTCTTGGCTGTCCACAGAGGCAATACCGACCCCATGGAAGCCCAACTCTAGCGCTTTTTCTTTGATCTGTGTTTCTGTCACCATAGAAATATCTTAAGTCAAGTATTTGTAACAATTATTTACAATTATCAATTTATTGAGCCAAATCCCAGGCTGAACAGTTAGAAACCATGATCAACGAAGAAACTGTGGTTCCCGTCCCCGCTATATCGTCCTCATACTAAATCCAGTTATTAAAAACTGATTATTTATTCTCCGTTTTGCCTTTTGCATGAGTAGAAAACGGGTTTCTCCGAGAAACCCGTTTTCTGTGCGTTACTCAACGGATTTGTATAACTATTGACTTGCTCAATTAACACCCGTCCCTAAAATGACTTGTACTTT
This sequence comes from Microcystis aeruginosa NIES-843, assembly GCF_000010625.1. Classification (NCBI taxonomy): domain Bacteria; kingdom Bacillati; phylum Cyanobacteriota; class Cyanophyceae; order Chroococcales; family Microcystaceae; genus Microcystis; species Microcystis aeruginosa. Next base: position 4,626,669 of record NC_010296.1, on the reverse strand, counting down.
GCTAGTACAATTATAGTAAAATAAGAAAGATTAAAACAAATAACCATGTCTCAACCGATTACCATCGAAGATATCTATAAACTTTTTGAGAAAACTAACGAAAAGTTTGAACAATCACGCCAAGAATACGATCGCCGGGCTGCCGAAGCCAAGGACGAAGCCGATCGCCGGGCTGCCGAAGCCGATCGCCGGGCCGCTGAATACGATCGCCGGGCTGCTGAAGCCAAGGCCGAAGCCGATCGCCGTTTAGCCAAGCTAGAGAAAACAGTGGCCAATACCAGTCGTGCCGTGGATAGTTTAACCACTCGCTGGGGAAGATTTGTCGAGGAATTAGTCGAACCTGCTGTTATTGGCCTATTTCGTAGCAAAGGTATCGATGTCAAAGAAACCTACAGTCGTGCCAGGGTAAAACGGCAAGGAATAGCCATGGAGATTGACATTTTAGCCGTCGATGAAACCGAGGTAGTTTTAGTAGAATGTAAGTCTCGTTTATCGAAAGATGATGTCAACGATTTTTTAGAAAAATTAAGTCGATTTAAACAGGCATTTCCCCATTATAGAAACTATCAGGCTTATGGTGCAGTGGCGGGAATAGAAATAGACGAAGGAGTAGATCGTTATGCCTATAAACAGGGTTTATTTGTGATTAAACCATCGGGAGAAACGGTAGAAATTATTAATGATTCTGGTTTCGAGCCTAAATTATGGTAGGAGAAAGATGGGTCTTTCATCTGGCAAAGTATTGGCGGGAGGTCTAATTTTTCCAATCTAGCACTAAACTAACTTATGGATACGATGCAGGATTAGTATTCATATCTTGGTTAAGTAACACGGCTCTTCGGTAATTGTTATGCAATGGACGGGGGTTATAAGGGATGGAACCCTTATATAGAAAGGCATTTAGCGATTTTTGTCAATTATTTTTGATCTAGAGCGAACTAATCAATTAAGTCTCTTACCAGATAAGGATTTAGTCGATTTATGACCCCCTATCGAACCATACCAAGTAACGAAGAACCAGTAACACCTTGCATAATTAATTTTTGAGGATTCAAAAACAGCAAAAATAAGGCTTAAATAGCCTAAAATCTGTGAATAGAGCATTTAAAATTCTCCTGACTACTGACGACCGGCTCCTAACCCCAACAACAATTTTTGATTTTTACCAGAGGTCTAGTAACGTCTTGTCCTAAAATTGCCAATAGCCAGTTTCAATGCACAAGAGCCTGATGGCTAAAAACTGGCTCCAGTTTTTGACCGGGATAGCACAGCTTGATCGCAGTGGATCGTAAAATGAGATAATGCTAACTTTGAGAGTCAGAGAGACTATGAGTGAATTCGACTACGATTTAATTATTATCGGTGCTGGAGTTGGTGGCCACGGGGCAGCCCTACACGCAGTCAAATGTGGGCTAAAAACAGCTATTATCGAAGCCAAAGATATGGGAGGAACCTGTGTTAATCGCGGTTGTATTCCTTCTAAAGCTTTGCTGGCAGCCTCGGGACGAGTGCGAGAATTAGCCGATAGTGACCATCTGAAAAGTCTAGGTATTGCCATCGGTGGCGTTAATTTTGACCGTCCAACAATTGCCGATCATGCTAACAACCTTGTCAGTAAAATTAGAGGCGATCTCACTAATAGTCTTAAACGTCTCAAGGTTGATACTATCCACGGTTGGGGAAAAATCGCTGGCCCGCAAAAAGTTAGCGTCATCGGGGATAGTGGCGAAAAAATCTACACCGCTAAGGATATTATGCTCTGTCCGGGGTCGGTTCCCTTTGTCCCACCGGGGATCGAGATCGATCATAAAACGGTTTTTACCAGCGATGAGGCCGTTAGATTAGAAACTTTACCCAAGTGGATCGCAATTATCGGTAGTGGTTATATCGGTCTGGAATTTTCGGATATATACACCGCTTTGGGTTGTGAAGTGACGATGATCGAAGCTTTAGATAGTCTCATGCCTGGATTTGACCCAGAAATCTCGAAAATCGCGGAAAGAGTTCTGATTAAACCTAGAGACATCGAGACTTATGTGGGAGTTTTGGCAAAAAGTATTAAACCGGGGAATCCTGTGGCCATTGAACTGGTGGACGCAAAAAGCAAAGAAGCGATCGAAATTTTAGAAGTAGATGCTTGTTTAGTCGCTACAGGAAGAATCCCGGCGACAAAGAATCTCGGATTGGAATTTGTTGGGGTAGAACTGGATAAACGCGGTTTTATTGCCGTTAATGACAAAATGCAGGTAATTCAGTCCGGTGAACCGGTTCCCCATCTCTGGGCCGTGGGCGATGCTACGGGTAAAATGATGTTAGCTCACGCTGCTTCGGGTCAAGGGGTAATAGCCATTGAAAATATCTGTAATCGCCCAAAAACCATCGATTATCGCAGTATTCCCGCTGCCGCTTTTACCCACCCCGAAATTAGTTATGTGGGTTTAACGGAACCGCAAGCAGAAGCTTTGGCACAGCAAGAAGGCTATAAGGTGGCTTCTGTCAAGACCTATTTTAAGGGAAATTCTAAGGCTTTAGCGGAAGGAGAAACGGAAGGCATCGCTAAAGTCGTTTATCGTCAGGATACGGGGGAATTACTCGGTGTTCATATTATCGGTATCCACGCATCGGATTTAATTCAAGAAGCGGCCAATGCGATCGCTGAACGCCAATCCGTCCATGAACTCGCTTTCCGCATCCACACCCATCCGACTCTCTCAGAAGTCCTCGACGAAGCTTACAAACGCGCAGAAGTGGCAGCATAGAGTCAGTTATCAGTTATCAGTTATCAGTTATCACCGTTAAGTTTCCGACTCCTGAATTCTGACTCCTTTCTCTTTTTTTACTTTTTACTTTCAAGATTATGTTTGGATTAGGTTGGCCAGAAATAGTAATTATTGCTGTCGTTGTTCTCCTGATATTTGGACCGAAAAAAATACCCGAATTTGGGGCAGCTTTGGGGAAAACTTTACGGGGATTTAAAGAAGAAATCAATCAAGATGATCAAGAAATTGAAGACAGTGACGAGAAGATGAGATAGATTTCGCCCTTATGAAACTCCGCTACAGCAGTTATCAGTTATCAGTTTTGAGTATTAAGTGAGCATCATCAAATAGCAGTTTTCTGCTGTCTTTTCACTGATTACTGATTACTGTTTACTGTTCACTAAATATCTGCTTCTCCCCCCACCACCACATCGCGGATACGGAGACTGGGGCCGCCGCAGCCGACCGGTAAACCACTTTGACCCCCTTTTCCGCAGCCTCCTGACTCATCCCAGTAGAAATCATCAGCAATTGCCTCAATATTGGCTAGGGTTTTAAAGACATTACCGGAGAGAGTCACATCTTTAACGGGTTCAGCAATTTCTCCATCGCGAATCATCCAAGCTTCCCCGGCGCTAAAAGTGAACATTTCGCCGTTAGTCATGCCTCCCTGCCAATTTTGGGCATAAACTCCCGTTTTTATCCCCGAAAATAACTCTTTAACGGGAGTGGTTCCCCGTTCAATCCAAGTGTTGGTCATGCGGACAATGGGCGGATAATGATAATTGAGACAACGAGCGTTACCTGTCGGTTTTTCGCCTAATTTGCCCGCCGTTTCCCGCGAATGCAGTCTTCCCACCAAAACCCCATCTTTAATTAACTGAGTCGTGGTCGCGGGGGTTCCCTCATCGTCATAAAAATAACTGCCCCGATGACCTTCTGGACCTGCCCCGTCAAAGATTTGCAGGTTATCCGGTCCGAAACGTTTGCCCATACTCATCACTTCCAAAAGGTCAGGATTTTCGTATAACATATCTGCCTCGGAAAGGTGGCCAAAAGCCTCATGGACGAACAGACCGGTTAAAATGGGGTCGATGACGACGGTGTAGGTATCGCCCTTGACAGGGGGCAAAACTAGGGCTTGTACAGCCCGTTTAGCCGACCCTTGCACCTGTTCCTCTAAATTGACCAGATCCTCGAAAGCTTTTCGGGATCCTGTGGTTTCCCGGCCCGTTTGTACGCTGTCGCCATCCCTAGCGGTGGCCGAAAAACGCATTTCTACGTCTGACCATTTTTGTTCGATTAAAGTCCCGTCAGAAGTGCCTAAAAGAATATGTTGACTGCTATCGCTGTAACGGACGGAAGTGGTGGCAATACTGGGATGGTGTTGACGCAGTAAATTATTATAGCGATCGCAGAGGGCTTTTTTATCGGCTAATGGTACTAAACGGGGATCTGTTCCCGTTAAAGGCAATTCACAGGAGATAATTACAGGTTCTACCGGAGCAATCAGGGTTTCTTCTTCCCCAATTAAACGGGCAGCAGCGATCGCATCTTCTAATCGTTCCTGTAAACTGGATAATTGATTAAAGCTGGCAAATCCCCAACCTCCTTTATAACAAGCGCGTACCTGACCACCGATAGCAATACCTTCGCTGAGGGTTTCCACTCGTTCGGAACGTAGTAGAATATTTGTCCCTCGCGCTTCTTCCAGACGAATTGTCAGGAAATCGACGCGGTTTTTATAACGGTTAATCAGTTCACTAATCAGGTTTTTATAATCGTTTAGAGTATCGGTCATGGGAATTAGGAAGTGGGGTGTGGGGTGTGGGGTGTGGGGTGATGGGGAGATGGGGAGATGGGGAGATGGGGTGATGGGGTGATGGGGTGATGGGGTAGTGGGGTGATGGGGTAGTGGGGCATTTGGCTGAAATTTCCCTAAACCCCTATATTCCTAAACCCCTAAATCCCTAAATCCCTAAACCCCTATATCCCCTTTCTAACTGATAACTGATAACTGATAACTGATAACTGATAACTGATAACTGATAACTGAAATTAGGCGAGATAATCCTGTAAAGCTTTCACCTCTAAAGGTTGCGATTGCAGGGATTTTAAGGCCGCTACCGTCGCTTTTGCCCCGGCGATAGTGGTGATAATTGGTAACTTATAATCGAGGGCAGTACGGCGAATTTTTCGGCCATCGTTTTGGGATTCTTCACCACTGGGAGTATTGACAATAAACTGAATCCAGTCATTTTTGATCCAATCGACAACGTCGGGACGGCCTTCGTGAATCTTTAGCACTAAATCGATATTTTCGCAACCGTTTTCTAACAAAACTTTACGAGTTCCCGAAGTAGCGACGACGCGAAAACCGAGGGATTGCAGATCCTTAACTACGGGAACCATGGGGGTTTTATCGCGATCATTCATCGAGACGAAAACCGTCCCACTGGTGGCTAAAATCACGCCAGCGGCCATTTCCGCTTTAGCGAAAGCTTTGCCAAAATCGCTGTCAATCCCCATTACTTCGCCTGTAGAACGCATTTCTGGTCCCAGGAGAGTATCAGCACCGGGGAACTTCTGGAAGGGTAAAACCGCTTCTTTGACGGCGATATGACGGGGAATTGCTTCGCTGATGATACCCAATTCCGTCAGGGTTCGGCCTGACATGACGAGGGAGGCAACTTTTGCCAGAGGAACTCCCGTTGCTTTGGAAACGTAGGGAACAGTACGACTAGCGCGGGGATTCGCTTCTAAGATATAAACTGTCTCCCCCTGTACCGCATACTGGATATTCATCAAACCGATTACTTTTAAAGCTTTCGCTAGTTCCACCGTCCATTGTCGAATTGTGGTTAAAACCGAGGCACTCAGGGACGTATGGGGGATAGAACAGGCAGAATCGCCCGAATGTACGCCCGCTTGTTCGATATGTTCCATTAATCCCCCGATAACTACTGTTCCCGTCGCATCTGACAGGGCATCCACATCCACTTCGATGGCATTTTCGAGGAATTTATCGATTAAAATCGGGTGATCCGGTTCTATCTGTACTGCGTACTTCATATAGCGTTCCAATTCGCTATCGGAATAGACGATTTCCATCGCCCGACCGCCTAAAACGTAGGACGGACGTACTACCACAGGATAACCGATGCGTTTAGCCACTGCTTGGGATTCTTGGAAATTGCGGGCAATACCGTTGAGGGGTTGTCGGATATCTAATTCTCGGAGGATTTTTTCAAACCGTTCTCGATCTTCGGCGGCATCGATCGAATCGGGTGAAGTTCCCCAAATTTTGGTATTTACGGGACAATTAGGCGATTCTAAATATTTTTGCAGGGGAACCGCCAGTTTTAAGGGAGTTTGCCCACCGAATTGAATAATTAAACCCTCTGGTTGTTCCGCTTCGATGATATTTAAGACATCCTCTTTGGTCAGGGGTTCAAAGTAAAGGCGATCGCTGGTATCGTAATCGGTGGAGACAGTTTCCGGATTAGAGTTGACCATAATCGTCTCAAAACCGGCTTGACTGAGGGAAAAAGCGGCATGACAACAACAGTAGTCAAATTCTATCCCCTGACCGATGCGATTGGGACCACCACCGAGGATCATCACTTTGCGTTGATCGGAGGGTAAAACTTCCGATTCTACCTGTTCGTAGGTGGAATAATAGTAGGGTGTCAGGGCCTCAAATTCCGCCGCGCAGGTATCCACCATTTTATAGACTGGAACAATACCCAAACCCTTGCGATAACTTCTTACTTCGTCCTCGCTGGTGTTGGTGGCGAAGGCGATTTGGCGATCGCTAAATCCCTGTTGTTTAATAGCGAATAGGTCCTCTTTGCCGAGACTTTTCAGGGGAGTTCGTTTGAGAAACTTCTCGGTTTCCATCAAATCGGCCAATTTATCGAGGAACCAGGGATCAATCCCGGTTAGTTCGTGGATTTCCGACCCATTCATGCCCAATTTAAAAGCATGATAGATACTATAAACTCGTTCGGGGTTAGGTGTCCGCAAACCGGCCCGGACTTCCGAGAGAGGGGGGAGAGTTTCGACTTTATCGCAACCAAAGCCAAAACGTCCCGTTTCTAGGGAGCGAAGCGCTTTTTGAAAGGATTCTTGGAAAGTTCGACCGATAGCCATGGCTTCCCCGACGGATTTCATCTGGGTAGTTAGAATCGGTTGGGAGCCGGGGAATTTCTCGAAGGCAAAGCGAGGAATTTTGGTGACGACGTAATCGATAGTCGGTTCAAAGGAAGCCGGGGTTTTTTTGGTGATATCGTTGGGAATTTCGTCTAAAGTGTAGCCTACTGCTAGTTTAGCGGCAAATTTAGCGATCGGGAATCCCGTGGCTTTCGATGCTAGGGCCGAAGAACGGGATACCCGGGGATTCATCTCAATCACGATTACGTCGCCGTTAGTGGGATTAACGGAGAATTGGATGTTCGATCCGCCGGTTTCTACGCCAATTTCCCGAATAATTGCCTTAGAATAGTCCCGGAGGCGTTGGTATTCTTTATCGGTCAGGGTTTGGGCGGGCGCAACCGTAATCGAGTCGCCGGTATGGACCCCCATCGGGTCAAAGTTTTCGATCGAACAGATGATCACCACGTTATCGGCTAGATCGCGCATGACCTCTAATTCGTATTCTTTCCAGCCAATTAGGGATTTTTCGACGAGAATTTGCGATGTAGGGGAACAATCTAGACCATACTGGGCCATCGGTTCAAATTCTTCTTGGTTATAGGCAATACCGCCCCCCGTTCCTCCTAAAGTGAAGGCCGGCCGGATAATGAGAGGATAGGAACCGATCTGATGGGCGATCGCTTTTGCTTCTTCTAAATTGTTGGCAATCCCCGAAGGACAGACGGGAACACCGATTTTCTCCATTGCTTTTTTGAATAGTTCCCTATCTTCGGCTTTTTCAATAGCGGGAAGTTTTGCCCCGATCAGTTCCACGTTATATTTTTCTAAAACGCCGCTTTTGGCCAAAGCTACCGCGGTATTTAGGGCAGTTTGACCGCCCATAGTCGGTAGAATGGCATCGGGACGTTCTTTGGCGATAATTTTCTCGACAATTTCCGGCAGAATTGGTTCAATGTAGGTGCGATCGGCCATTTCTGGATCGGTCATGATCGAGGCGGGGTTAGAATTGACTAAAATTACCTCATAACCTTCTTCTCGTAGGGCTTTACAGGCTTGAGTTCCCGAATAGTCGAATTCACAGGCTTGTCCGATGACAATTGGGCCAGCGCCCAAGATTAGGATTTTCTGTAAGTCATCACGGCGTGGCATAGGCTTAGGGTTGCTTGAGGATAAACCCCAATCATTGTATATGTTGTCACCCCTCTATTCCCTAAAGCTTTATTTAGGTTTAATGACCTTATTCTAGCTGTCAGCCTTGAATCAGTGATCGGTGATCAGATCTGAGCCTTGTACTAGCGACTGTTCACTATCTCCCCGCTCCCCAACACCCAGCCGATCACTGGATAGGTACTGATAATATTTGGCAACAATTGTCAAACAATTGTAAAACTTCGTTATATTTAAGGAACATTTGAGAGACTAAGGAGCATCGGAGTTGTGGCTTTATACGCAGATTTGCATCGGCATTTAGGGGGATCTGTAGTACCGAGAATTCTCTGGCGCTACTTTCACAGACATGAGCGGGATTTAGCGGCCAAATTCCAGGAATACCCCGCTTTTGAGGAATTTTACACCCGTGAACGCAATAGTTTAGATGAGTATTTGGAATTACATACCCTAGTCGAAAGTGTTCAAACCGCCCAAACTTTGCCCTATTTTATCTATCGTCTGATTCGCGGCGCTTACATCTTCGAGAATCTTGCCTATTTAGAATTGCGCTATACTCCCTACTATCGCACCGACGAACATTTGAACCAAACAGAGCGAATCGAGCAAATGCGATCGATTGTCGAGATCGTCGGTCAAGCCTCGAAAATGAGCGAATATCCGATTATTACCAGTCAAATTCTCTGTATGCACTCGCGACTTCCCTCCGAAGTCAACAAAGCGATCGTTGATCTGGCCCTAGAGATGAAAGAATACGTCTGTGCGATCGATATTGCCGGGGGTGATTCCTACTACCAAACTCGACTAGAGGAATTTGCTGGTTTATACAGTTATGCCAGGGAAGAGGGTTTAAATACCACCGGCCATCTTTACGAAACAAAGGACGGTTGTTATCCCCAATTACTGCCCTATCTGCAAAGAATTGGTCACGGTATTCAAATTCCCCTACAATATCCGGAATTGCTGCCGGAAGTTGCCCGTCGTCATCAATGTTTAGAAGTCTGTCCCACCACCTATTTAAAAACTGGCACCCTCAAAAGTTTATCGCAATTAAAGATAGTCTTCGATCGCTGTTTTGAAGCGGGGGTTGATATTGCTATCTGTACCGATAATGCTGGTTTACACAATGTCCGGCTGCCCTTCGAGTACGAAAATTTACTCACCCTAGATGTGATCGATTTTCGACAATTACAAGCTTGTCAAGATGCGGCTTTTCGTCATGCTTTTGCCTGGCCCTACAGTCAAAAACCCGCCTCACTTTTAACCGGTTTGTTATCAGTAGATAATCCCAAATTACCGGTTTATCAGTAACAAAATTAACTTTAGTTCGGGTTAAGCAACTTCTAACCCGATTTCCCATCGGGGTTTTTGCCCCCCCCGAACTACTGAATCTTGATTAAACTCAACCCAAAGAGAGTATAGGTACAGAGAGAGCCGAGACCGAACATCAGGGAACGAGCGATCGGGACATTAGTGATATAAAAAAGGGAAAATAAAAGCCGGAGGATCACGAAAGCGATCGCACAGACAGCGGCCAAGGATGAGGAGACTCCTGTAACGTAGGCCATGAGAGCGGCGGCACTATAGATCATAAAGGTTTCAAAACCATTTTGATGGGCCCAAGTTGCTCGTTTAGCGTAGTCTGGGAGTTGGTCGAACATTGCCCGGGGAGCGGAGGTATCGTAACCCACCTTAGCTCTAGCGTAAGCGACCAGCAGAAAAGGTAGATAGACAGAGATAGCGGCAGCCACTATCGAATAGAGAAGAATGGCACTGACGGAGAGATTCATCGCTGAATTTAGTCAAAATAAAATAGGGTAACTAGCTTGCGTTGATCTTCCGCTTCCGCGCAGGTTTGCAAAAGGGTCTGACTGTCGTGGAAAGCAAAACAGATTAACTGTTGACAACGATTGATAATCTCGCGATTACAGAGGCTGCTGGCTTCCCCTAGGGATAGATGGTCATTTTCGGGACATTCCACCAGATGGATAACCTGCTGGAGTTGTTCTTGGGATTCCAGGGGCTGGCGATCGAGACTTTGGGGTAAGATCACGGTTAACAGATTAGGATCTGCCCGCATTGCCCCCTTAATGACGGCGGAATTGGTTCCCGTCGCCCCGGAGGTCATAATCCGATTGCCCGCCAGCACGAGGGCATAGGCCATCATTTCGATCAATTGCTGGTGTGTGATGGGAACGTGACGGGAACCCAATAAAGCGACGCGCTTAGAACCGGTCTGCTGAATGGCGGCTAGTTCTTGAGCTAGAGTGTCTAGGGTGTTAGTGGTATCTACAGATTGACTCAAAGACTTTTACTGCAAATTCGGACTGATTAACCGTCCGTTATTGTAGCATCCAATTGTCATAATCGGAAATTTGACCCAAAAAACCCCAGCTACCGATCGAGGTGTTCTTTCTGTGGTGGTCCCCTATGATCCCTCAGAAATTGTTATTGGTGGGGAAGTGCCTCTAGATTCTACGGTAAGATAGGTGCATAGACGATATTTACCCCAGAGCCATGACCACTTCTCCTGTTCCCCAAGGGGACGATTTTAGCGATCGCCCAATCCGTCCCGTACAGTATCGGGATTTGGAAGACATTGAAGCTTTAACCCTGGATGACTTCGATGAGGATATTGATCGTCGCGCCCAAAATTTCCGCACCCAGGTGCAGCAGGTGCGGCCTTGGTTTGGGTTATTTAAAATTCTCAGTTTTTTTCCCAATCCTCTCCAACACCGTTTTCATGTCTATGTGGCTGAGGCCATGGCCAATCGGGGAGAAGAAGGGAAAATTCGCGGGGCAATCCAAGTCACCCCTTTTAATAGTAGTCGCAGCACTTGGCGGGTGGAACAGGTGCGGGTGCATCCAGGGGAGTCTTTAAGCGAACCCAAGGGCATCGGGGCGCAATTACTGCGTTATTGTCTAGAAACGGTTTGGGAAGCGCGCACCTGGGTGTTAGAGGTTAATATCAATCAAAAGGACAGTTTGGCACTTTTTCGGCAACACGGTTTTCAGCCTTTGGCAGAATTAACCTATTGGTCTTTACCGCCGCAATTATTACAGGAATTGAGCAAACAAGAGGCAGATTTACCGAATTTACTGCCTGTGAGCAATGCTGACGCTCAATTGCTCTATCAGTTAGATTGTGTGTCTATGCCGCCGCTACTGCGTCAGGTATTTGATCGCCATATCCAGGATTTTAAAATCAATTTAGTTGATAGTTTGCTCTATCGCTGTCAAAGTTGGTGCGGCAGTCCGCAAATTAGTCGCGGTTACGTTTTTGAACCGCAACGAAAAGCGGCGATCGGTTATTTTGAATTAATTCTATCTAATCGGGATGAGCGACCCCATCAAGCGAAATTAATTGTCCATCCCGCCTACACTTGGCTCTATCCTAAGTTATTAATCCAGATGGCCCAGATCACTCGCAAGTATCCCCCTCGCTCGCTAGAGTTGATATCTGCCGATTATCAGCACGAAAGACGGGAATATCTGGAACAATTGGGAGCGATCCGCAGTTCTCACACCCTGATGATGTCGCGCTCGGTATGGCACAAAATCCGCGAAACTAAGCCAGAAAATTCCGCCCTGGCAGAAATGCTGCAGGGTTTACAATCGGTGCCGCGAACTCCTATCCCTAGTCGGATGTCTTGGTTAAAATGGCCCAATAATCCCCCCCTGGACTCCCTCGACAGTCCGGGGGAACTTCCCCCAGTCAAACCGCCCTCGGAACCCCCCGATCAGGGGCATCCAGTGTGATGGAAAGAGTCGCCGCCCTCGGCTTAGATATCGGCAAAAAACGGGTAGGAGTGGCAGGATGTGACGGCACTGGTTTAATCGCCACCGGTTTAACCACGATTATCCGTTCTTCCTTTGTTGCCGACATACCACAGTTTGAGGCAATTGTCAAGGAAAGAAATATTAAGATTTTGGTGGCGGGACTGCCCTATACCATGGCCGGAGAACTAGGATTTCAGGCCCAACAGGTGCAAAAATACGCCCAAAAACTAGCGATCGCCTTAGATTTGCCCCTCGAATACATTGATGAGCGTTGCACGTCCCTAGAGGCGGAAGAATTCTTAAAAGCCAAAAAACAGTTTTCCTCTTGGGATAAGGGAGCGATCGATCGGGAAGCGGCGGCGATTATTTTACAACAATGGCTCGATCGCCGACGGCGAGTTAATACTGTTGTTTGAGGGGAAGAGCGAACATTGTCACCAGAAAAATTCCTAGGGGCAAGGGGCGAATTTTAATCATTTTCCTGTCTCTCCGTCGGTTTGTAGTCTTGTTTTAGCAATAATGCGGGTTTTCTTTAAATCTCCCTCGCTCAATTCTTCTCCCACCTGTAAACGGGTGGCATTAGTTTGGAGGACAGTGGCGGCGTTTTTTTCTCCCAATTGTAAGGCGGTTTTGGCGGCGGTTTGTAGCATGGTGGCGGCGGCTGCTCGATCGCCCTGTTTTAATTTTTCTTCAGCGATTTGGGTTTGACGATATTTGGCTAAAGTCAGAGTCGATTTCTGAACTTGCTCGTTTAATTGGGATTGATAGATAGCTTGGGAGGCGATATTAAGGCTAACAGTCGCAGTTTCTAGCCCTTTTTGACCGGAAGCGGGATCATCGTAGCGAATCTTCACCTTAGCTATGGTATGAGTACCGGGGGGAATTTGGTCGATATAGAGATTGAGGAGGATAATTTTTTCTTCATCTATCATTAAATCACCCAAACGGGTGATGTAAAAATTGCCCTCTTTTTGTATGCTCATTTCTATAGTTTCTGGGGCAACTTGGGCAATGGGTTTTAACTCCGCTAAATGAGTCCGAGCATCTAATTCTAATTGCAGGAAAGCGTTAGTTAACCGGACAGATTGCAAACGGTTAAATAGACGAGTAAATTCAATTAAAGCCTGTTCGGGTCTTTCGATATAAGATAAACTTCCGCCGGCGATATCGGCAATTTTTTCTAGGATATCTTGATTCCAATGATCGCCAAAACCGAAGGTATTTAAGGTGATACCGTACTCGGCCGCCACTTCGGCTAATTTTAAACAGCGTTGATTATTTCCGTGTTCATTTTCACCATCGGTAAGCAGAAAAATATGAGACACATAACCTTTGCTGCCGGTAGAACTTTCTTGAATACCTAATTTTATCCCTTCATCGATCGCCGTACCTCCTCCCGCTTGTAATTGTTGAATTTTTGAGCGAATTAAGGTCAGATCATCCTCTCGCGATTGGGAGGGAAGAATAACTTTGGCGCGATGATCGAAAGCTATCACCGAGAGACGATCATTAACTCCGAGGGATTCTATTAAACTTAAAGCCGCTTTTTTGACCGTTTCTAGGGGTTTTCCCTGCATAGAACCGCTATGATCGAGAACTAAACAAAGATTAATCGGTAAATTTGTGTTGATCTGTTCACTGGTGGCGGCGATCGATAGCATCAGTTGACGTTGACTGCTGCTTTGATTAGCATCGATATGACTGTCACTCAAGGCCGATTTTAGAGTTACCCGCATAAGAGTTTTTAATCGTGGTCGTTGATATTTATATTGTAATGAGTATAGTTAAATTTGTGCTTATTTTCCCGTCTGGCATCGAGTTAGACAAGTTCGAGCATTGAGTGCATCTCATTTTTGTCAATCTACGATGCACACCTGTGGTTGTTCATATATTGGGAATAATTTAAGAGTCACTGATAATTCCCGATTGTCGATATTTCTACAAAGTTAAGATGCGGCCCCAGCAGTTCTTGTGGGAAATTTTACCGTGGCCGGTCGGACTTATTCTTTCGTGGAAGTCATGGCAAAATCTCTTTAACGCGAACTAAAGTTATTTACTCTTTTTGAGATGATAATAAATTGGAATCGATGTTAATCAGGGGAAGGGAGCCTGAACCAGTCATGACGACAGGAAAACGTCCATCCCACTTTTCGATTGCTCGTTGTTGTAAAATTTCTGCTGTTAGGTTTTGGCGCAATAGTTTTTGAGCTTCTGCCTGTCCCTTCGCGCGGTTGATTTCCGCTTTCGCTTCCTGTGCTGCTTGTTGTGCGCGAAAAGCTGCTTCTTCTGCCTTTTGTTCTGCTACTTGTTTGGCTTCAATCGCCGCGTTAAACTCTTCGGAAAAACCAAAATTAACGAGAGATACATCATTGATAGTTATCCCATAACGTCTTAATCTTTGGGCGAGGGAAGTGTCAATTTCACGTTTGAGTTCTCCTCGCTCTTGCAAGATATTTTGTACGGGACGTTGTGCTGTTGCCGCTTTGACAATTTCCGATACTGCTGGGTTGATAATACCAGAGACAATCTCATTTATATCCCCAACTTGTTGATAAATCTGATTGACTTTGTCGGGGTCGATGTGCCAGTTAACGATAATAGTTGTTTCCACATCTTGCAAATCTTTGGAAGATCCTTTTGCCTTTACTTCCGTTGTTTGGACTCGAACGTTGATGGGCTTGATCTTGGTGACAATCGGTATAACGGGATGAATTCCTTCATCGAGGATTTGTTTTTGCACTTTGCCAAAGTACATGACAACGCCGCGTTCGCCAGTATCAATAACGGCAAAAGGGCGCAGTATGGTAGTAAAAGCTAATATTAAAATTCCCCCCGCCATTAATGGTATTATATTGCGATTGTAATTCATGACAACTCCTTAGATATTTGATCGGTTTTATCGTACCACTGTTATTATAAGTAAGTAATCTCAATTAATTTTTAGATAGTGGGACAAGCTTCTGGTTCTTTGTATTTTATCTTTAATTGTAATTGGCTACTTAGTTGATGATAGGTGGTGCGTTACTTCAATCATAGTCCATCACACAACACAGTCGATGATAGGTGGTGCGTTACGAGGGATTGTTACCTTCCAGTCACAGCAGCAATTTTGGCCGTCTAACGCACCCTACTGGACTGACACAGCTAAAATAGGGCAATAGATTTCGGCTTAAAGTCTTAGATTATAGAATTTATAGCATTTTTCTAATACACCAAATTAGCTGAAACAGTCCACTACGTTTTACTTTTTGTTAACCACAAAGACAGGAAGTTAGGAATTTAACTAGGGGAGAGAAGGAAGGTGAGAGGAACCATTCAAGATAAAGCTGCGATCGCTTGTTCTAAAGCTAGGGAAATATGGGTCCAATGGGTTCCCCCCTGACAAAAAACGATATAGGGTTCCCGTAGGGGTCCATCGGCGGAGAATTCCGAGGTGCTGCCATCGATAAACGTGCCACCAGCCATCACTACTTGGCTCTCATAGCCCGGCATTTGGGCAGGAATGGGGTCCAAGTAGGAACCGATGGGAGAATAGGCTTGAATGGCTTTACAGAAGGCAATCAGCTTATCGGGAGAACCGAGTTTAATCGCTTGAATAATATCGCGTCGAGGCACAAAAGGAGCCGGATTGACCGGATAACCCAACTTATCGCCCACATAGGCAATTAAATGACTGCCTTTCATCGCTTCTCCCACCATTTGCGGCGCTAGAAACAATCCCTGATAAAGAAGACGATTTTGGTCAAAAGTTGCCCCTCCCTCCCTACCGATCCCCGGTGCTGTCAGACGATAGCAGGCCATTTCCACTAATTCCGCTTTACCTGCTATGTATCCCCCGGCCGTGACAATTGTACCTCCGGGATTTTTAATTAGAGAACCGGCCATTAGATCTGCCCCCACGTTGGTGGGTTCTTGGGTGTTGATAAATTCTCCATAGCAATTATCGACAAAACAGACCGTATTCGGGTTTTGTTGTTTAACTATACGGACAATTCTCTCGATTTCGTCAATAGACAAACTCGATCGCCAGGAATAACCGCAGGATCTTTGAATATGGACTAAACGGGTTTGGGGTTTCACTGCTGTTGCCAAAGCCAACCAATCGATCGCACCGGTAGAATCTAGCTCTAATTG
Source organism: Microcystis aeruginosa NIES-843 (assembly GCF_000010625.1). Classification (NCBI taxonomy): domain Bacteria; kingdom Bacillati; phylum Cyanobacteriota; class Cyanophyceae; order Chroococcales; family Microcystaceae; genus Microcystis; species Microcystis aeruginosa. Next base: position 4,610,674 of record NC_010296.1, on the reverse strand, counting down.
CCGATAACTAACGCCAAAATCCTTTAAAGAGCCTTGACCACTGCCCCTAATCCCAATTACTTCCTCTAGGGTATCGTAGGGCGCACCGGCTACCGCTAACATCTCATCCCCCGGTCGAAGAACCCCATACAAGGCACAGGCGATCGCATGGGTTCCTGAAACAAATTGTACCCGCACCGCCGCCTTTTCGGCCCCCAGGGCTTGGGCGAACACTTGATCTAAAGTATCCCGTCCCAAGTCATCATGACCATAACCACTAACACTGGCGAAATGATGCACTCCGACGCGGTTTTCACGGAAAGCACCGAGGACTTGACGGAGATTTTCCTTGACCTGTGCGTCAATTTCCGAAAAGATGGGGAGTAAGGCCTTTTCTGCCCTGTGGAGTAGAGGGGGGATATCCATCAAACAATAGACTGTGATATTTGTTACTATTCATTAAGCGTCAAAGTTCCCCCTGTGTCAAATCGAGACAGATAAGACGATGATGCTCTGTCTCCTGTTGTTTCCCTTTGGGTTATTCAATGACTGTTGCGACTTCCGAAAAACTGCCCATTGACTGGGTGACTCTCATCTACATGGCTTTTATCCACTTAGTGGCTCTTTTAGCCTTCTTACCTAGCAATTTTAGCTGGGGTGCTGTGGGAGTGACATTGATTCTTTATTGGATTACCGGGGGTTTAGGAATTACCCTCGGTTTCCATCGTTTGGTCTCCCATCGGAGTTTTAAGACTCCCAAATGGTTAGAATACTTTCTGGTTTTCTGCGGGACCCTCGCTTGTCAGGGGGGTGCGATCGCATGGATAGGTTTACATCGTATTCATCATAAATATTCTGATACTGCTCCCGATCCCCACGATTCTAATAAAGGTTTTTGGTGGAGTCACATGGGTTGGATGCTGCACGAAATTCCTGCCGACGAAGAAATCGCTCGTTTTACCCAAGATATCGCCGACGATCCTTTCTATAAATTCTGTCAAAATTATTTTGTTCCTATCCAAATTGTTTTAGGCTTAATTCTCTATGCTATGGGTGGTTGGCCGTTTGTAATTTGGGGAATTTTTGTTCGCTTGGTCTTAGTTTTCCACTCCACTTGGTTTGTCAATAGCGCCACCCACAAATTTGGTTATGTTAGCCATGAATCCCACGATAATTCTAAAAATTGTTGGTGGGTTGCCCTCTTAACTTTTGGTGAAGGTTGGCACAATAATCACCATGCCTATCAGTATTCTGCCCGTCATGGCTTACAATGGTGGGAAGTTGACCTGACTTGGATGACCATCCGTCTGCTGCAAATTCTGGGATTAGCTACTAATATTAAGTTGCCTCCCACCACAGCAACGGCGACAGAAAGTTAGTTTTATCCAGTTGTTAAATTAAATCTAGCCGAACTTAAACATAAGTTCGGTTATTTTTTCTCCGACTTAACCCAAATCTAACGGCTTTTCCCACGGCACAACTGAGGAATATAGGTAATGCGAATCCTCCCCCAAAAAACGAAATCATTGATAGGATAAACTTGATTATTTCCTCCTCTGTCGAACATTGACTGGGGAAAGCACAACTCATCCCAACAGCGAAGGATAACCAACCAAAAACGAAAAAACACAGGGGAAATAAGAGGCAAAAAACCAGGCCCCCCGCTAGACAGCCTAATCCATTGGCCTTTCTATTCGATTTCTTCCCTGTCACCATCTCTATCGCCGACCTTTTCTGACCGATAGCATAAAAAGGTCAAACTAGCAACTTTTTTAACAAATATTTAATAGAGTTCTTGCATAATTAATTCTTGAGAGTTCAAAAATGACAAAAATAGACATAAAACTGCATAAAATCCCTAAATAGAGCATTTAATTGATTAATGCACATTCTTAATTCTCCTGACTACTGACTCCTTACTCCTTACTCCTCACCTAACGGAAGATTTTTGATTTTTGCAAGAGAGCTAATATTTACACCGACGTGCCGGAGGGACCCCAGAGAACGTATATTAAAAGCTAATCCCCAAATTATATTAAGTTTCTAATGAAAAAAATCTCGATTTTAGGCTCTACAGGCTCGATCGGCACTCAAACTCTCGATATTGTCACCGATCATCCCGATAAGTTTCAAGTGGTAGGATTAGCCACGGGTAATAATATTCAACTACTATCGGAGCAAATTCGGCAATTTCGCCCGCAAATCGTGGCGATTAATAACGAAAGTCAACTAGAAGACCTAAAAAGCCTAATTTCCGACCTTGACTATACCCCGATTATCCTAGCAGGAAAGGAAGGAGTAATCGAAGTGGCCCGTTATGGCGATTCCGAAAGCGTCGTCACGGGAATTGTCGGTTGTGCGGGATTGCTGCCGACAATTGCCGCTATTACTGCTGGTAAAGATATTGCCCTCGCTAATAAAGAAACCCTGATTGCTGGCGGTCCGGTGGTGCTGCCTTTAGTGGAAAAACACCGAGTTAAATTATTACCTGCTGACTCGGAACATTCAGCTATTTTTCAATGTTTACAGGGAGTTCCCACTGGGGGATTAAAAAAGATTATTCTCACCGCTTCTGGGGGTGCTTTTCGGGATTTACCCGTGGAAAAATTGCCGCAAGTAACCGTAGCTGATGCCCTCAAACATCCTAACTGGTCTATGGGCAGAAAAATCACCATCGATTCGGCTACTTTAATGAATAAAGGTCTAGAAGTTATCGAAGCTCATTATTTATTTGGTGTCGATTATAATGCGATCGATATTGTTATTCATCCTCAAAGTATTATTCACTCTTTAATTGAGTTACAGGATACCTCAGTTTTAGCCCAATTAGGCTGGCCCGATATGCGTTTACCCCTGTTATATGCCTTGTCTTGGCCCGAAAGAATTTATACCGATTGGGAACCTTTAAATTTAGTTAAAGCCGGCAGTTTAACTTTCAAAGAACCCGATCATCAAAAATATCCCTGTATGGGATTAGCTTATGCGGCCGGCCGCGCAGGTGGGGCAATGCCAGCAGTATTAAACGCGGCCAATGAACAAGCGGTAGCATTATTTTTAGAAGAAAAGATTAGTTTCTTAGATATTCCCCGGGTGATCGAAAAAGTTTGCGATCGCTTTGCAATTCATAACACTTCTACCCCTAGCCTAGATGACATTTTAGCCGCCGATAATTGGGCGCGTCAAGAGGTATCTAACTGTCTGATTGCCAATCCGGTCTAGATAGTCTAGATTCTGTAGGGATGTTAACTCTAATGTCTCTACAGGTCTAGGATAGAAAAATTACTAATTTCGGCTATTTTTTCTAGATAACCTTCAATAAACCTCTTGCCTAATTAATTTTTTAGGTTTCAAAACCAGCAAAAATAAGGATTAAATTGCCTAAAATCCGTAAATAGACCATTTAATTGATTATTATTGATTCTTAATTCTCCTGACTACTGACTCCTAACCCTAACAACAATTTTTGATTTTTACAATGAGGTGTAATGACCCTGAAACTTGATCAAAAATAAGATAAAATAAACAAGATAGCGGTTATTACTTTTAATTTTCTATGGTTACAACTTCTCTATCCCTCCCCGAAATCGCACGAGAAACCCGTCAAGCGAGTCGTCAACTGGCTATCCTGACTAACGAAGAAAGGAATGAAGCTTTAGAGGCTATTGCTGAGGCTTTAACTGCCAATGCCGATAAGATACTAGAAGCTAATATCGCCGATGTTCAAACTGCCAAAGCGATGCAATTATCTCCGGCTTTATGTGCGCGATTAGAGTTAAGTCCCAGCAAATTAAAAGCCGCTATTGCCGGGGTGCGAGATGTGGCTAAATTAGCGGATCCTTTAGCTACGATGCAAATTAATCGGGAATTAGATCAAGGTTTAATTCTTCGGAGAATAACCTGTCCTTTAGGGGTTTTAGGCGTTATTTTTGAAGCTCGTCCCGATGCTTTAATTCAAATTACCAGTTTAGCGATAAAATCCGGTAATGGCGTTATTTTAAAAGGGGGGAAAGAAGCGATCCGTTCTTGTCAAGCTTTAGTAACAATTATTCATCAGGCATTGAGTCAAACTAAAGTTAATCCAGCGGCGGTACGATTATTAACAACACGAGAAGAAATTCAGGAACTATTAAAACTTGATCAATACATCGATTTAATAATTCCTAGAGGTTCTAACGAATTTGTGCGTTATATCCAAAATAATACCCGCATTCCTGTCCTCGGTCATGCCGATGGTATCTGTCATCTCTACATCGACAAAGAAGCCGATTTAAGCAAAGCAATTAGGATTACCGTCGATGGCAAAACCCAATATCCTGCCGCTTGTAATACCATTGAAACTTTATTGGTTCATCAAGACATCGCTAGACAATTTTTACCCGCAGTGGCACAAGCATTAGAGGAAAAAAAGGTTAAATTGTTGGGAGATGAAGCAACTCGTCAGATGATTAACGTACCATCGGCCACAGAAGAAGACTGGCAAACCGAATATAGTGATTTAATTCTGTCAATTAAAATTGTTGATAGTCTAGAATCGGCAATCGAACATATTAATTATTACGGTTCTCGACACACGGAAGGCATTGTCAGCGAAAATTTTAACACGGCCAAAACCTTTAGCGATCGAGTCGATGCCGCCGGAGTTTTTCATAATTGTTCCACCCGATTTGCCGATGGTTTCCGTTACGGTTTTGGGGCCGAAGTGGGTATCAGTACCCAAAAAATGCCCCCCCGTGGTCCGGTGGGATTAGAGGGATTAGTGACCTACAAATATCAATTAGTGGGAGATGGTCATATTGTCGCCGATTATTCCGGGGAAAATGCCCAATCTTTCACTCATAAGGATTTATAGTCGAGAAAAAAGCCGATGTTTACAGGATTAATTCAAGCCTTGGCAACGATTCGGGTCGTGGATACCGATAGACTTTATTTGTCTGTATCCTCTGATACAATTATTCAAGATTTAATGATTGGTGATAGTGTGGCTGTGGATGGGGTTTGTTTGACAGTTGAGGAAATTCTCCCAGAGGGTTTTCTGGCCACCGCTTCCCCGGAAACCCTACAGCGCACTACTTTAGGACGAAGGATTCACACAGAAACCAACGTTAACCTAGAAACCTCTCTGCGGGTGGGTAGTAAAATCGGCGGTCATTTTGTCACTGGTCATGTGGACGGTATTGGCTGTTTAGTCGAATCGATAATCGTGGCTAATTCGTGGGAAATGACCTTTGCTGCCCCTAGTTCCCTAGAAGAGCAGTGGAATAACTACATAGCTCGTTATATCGTCGGTAAGGGCAGTATAGCTGTTAATGGCATTAGTTTAACCGTGGCCGATTGTGATGCCTCTGGCAGCTGGTTTAAAGTGGCAGTCATCCCCCACACCTACGCTGAAACCAATCTTTCCCATTTAAAATTAGGCGATTGGGTGAATCTAGAAGGGGATATTTTAGGCAAATATGTGGAAAAATTGCTAGGAATGCGCTCTTATCACGCTCCTAGCGAGATTAGTCTAGAATTTCTGGCTGAACATGGTTATTAGTTTTCCAGAAAAAGCCTTTTCAACATATAAATTTATTGGCAATTTATCCATTAATTTTAGTTTTAAAATTGCCAACCTTCCCGCTCCATTAAACCCTGAACATTGGTACAATCGATAGAAAAGTGTTGACAGACTGTGGGAATTTTGGCAGCATTAGGCTTCAAGGCTTCTTCGGTAATTACGCAACCGTCTTTTATCTTGGCACAGGCAATAATAAATGGGTCTGCCACTGGTTTTCCTTGTAATCTTGCTTTTTCACTCACTAAATCATTAAAGTTTCTTATAGAAAAAATTTCAGCAATAAGTAGGGAGGCACAATTATTTGTAGGATGGGTTAGCGGTAGCGTAACATAATCGGGCGTTGGGTTTCATGCTTCAACCCAACCTACGTTCATCTTATATTTAATTCCACCCACCCACTTAAATAAAGTTTCCTGAGCAGTGGGTGGTAAAAATATTTGTTTATTGGAGTCTATCCAATCTAAAACAAATTGTTTATTATTGCCATATTCTACTTCTTTAAGCACTTCGCGTACTGATTTTAGTTTACCTTCTGACACAAGCAAATCGATTTTTTGCCAAACGGTGGGAAAACTTTTGGGAAAATAGTTTCCTAAAACCTTAAAACTACTTGTGTCAAAAATGTAAACCATCAAAACAGTCCTTTGTCTAATAAATATTGTTCAAGTTTTTCCACCGTAGCAACTTTTTTAATGTTTAGATAATCAGCAACGCGCTCAATATCGTATTGGCCTTGATAGTATTTATTGAACACCAGTTTTAGGTAATTTTCTCCCAAATATGTCGCCTGATTAGCATAGGGATTACCTCCAGATTTTTTATTTTTGTCCTGACTTTTTCCCACCTGCTCACTGTACCACTCGTTTACTTTAAGAGTATATTCTTTCTGGGAGATTAAGTTATTATCTAATAGTTTTCGTAAAACTACTTCTCGACTAACCTTATAATCACTGGAAATTTTCGAGATAATTTTATCGTTATCGTTAACGTTAACTACTGTTTCTCTAATTATCTCAGAAAAGACATGATTAGGAAGCAAAAACTCCGCAGCAAATTTATTACAAAATATCTCGATACTTTTATTTGCTCCCTGCAAACTATTAATATATCTATCGTCAGACTTAGTAATTCCATTAGTCTGCAAAAGAATATGTGCTAATTCATGAAAAATGGTAAATATTTGTCTAGATTTTTCCGTGCTATTATTAAGATAGATGATCGGAAATTCAATATCTATCAAGCAAAATCCCGAAATTTCTCGCTGCTTAAAAGAACGCTTAAAAATAAAAATACCAGCTTCTTCCACGGCACTACGCCATTTTTTTAAGGCAGTTTCCTGATCATTCCAGGTCAGTTGTTCTTCTAGAGTAACGTTTAAATAATTTCTGATCTGTTCGGCTAATCTCCTTAAATCATCACTAGAACTAACCGCAATATCCTGAAAGATTTTCTTGGTACTAGGATTAATACCATTATTAATTTCCTGTAGCGACAATTGCATCGCTTTTGCTTGTCGTAAAGCATAGATAGTATCGGCGGCCAGGTTTTCGATTTCAAAGTCTGGCAAAGTTCTAAATTCTTGTTTTTCCTCCGCTTCTAGGGGAGGTTCTGGGAAAAAGAATAAAGCGAGAGGACGTTTATATATTTCTGCTAACTTTTCCAATTGACTATAGGTAGGAAAGTCCTCTCCTGACTCCCATTTCTCGATAACAGAAACATCTTTTTTAAACTTGACCGCCACAGACTCAAGAGAATATCTCGCCCTTTCTCTTGCCCATTGGATTATCTTGGGATTAACGCCTGTCAGTTTCTCGCCCATCACTTTATCTTATCATCACCAGATAGAGATTTCTAGCTTGATTTAGATCATACAGTAGTTTTATTGTACTATATAATTACCCAAAATAGAGACAATGTACCGATTTCTGGATAGGTCAGTGAGGGATTGATAACTTTTTCCTATATAAAGAACCGGTGAAAAGCTTGACATTAGCCAAAATCCCCAGACAATGTTAAGTTAAATTAACCAATAGCCGAGGCTTGTATTTAAGGAAAACCCCTTATGGTAGCAACACCAGTTCAACAGAAATACGACATCAAAGATATTAGTTTAGCCCCCATCGGCAAACAGCGCATCGAATGGGCCGGTCGGGAAATGCCAGTTTTGCGTCAATTAGCCGAACGTTACGCCATCGAAAAACCCTTTGCCGGACTGCGTTTAGTCGCTTGCTGTCACGTTACCACCGAGACCGCTAATTTAGCCATCGCACTAAAAGCTGGTGGCGCTGATGCGTTACTAATTGCCAGCAATCCCCTTTCCACCCAAGATGATGTGGCCGCTTGTTTAGTCGCTGATTACGGCATCCCCGTTTATGCAATCAAAGGGGAAGATAACGACACCTATCACCGTCACGTTCAAATCGCCCTCGATCACAAACCCCAGATTATCATCGATGATGGTTGTGATGTAGTGGCCACCCTAGTTAAAGAAAGAAGTCACCAATTACCCGACATTATCGGTACTACCGAAGAAACTACCACCGGCATCGTCCGTTTGCAAGCCATGCTCAAAGCTGGGGTGTTATCCTTCCCGGCAATGAACGTTAACGACGCAGAAACCAAGCATTTCTTTGATAATCGCTACGGTACAGGTCAATCTACCCTTGATGGTATCATTCGCGCCACCAATATCCTCCTCGCCGGTAAAACCGTGGTTGTCGCTGGTTATGGTTGGTGTGGTAAAGGTGTCGCTATGCGGGCCAAAGGTTTAGGCTCTAATGTAATTGTCACCGAAATTAACGCCGTGCGTGCCATTGAAGCGGCGATGGACGGTTTCCGGGTTATGCCCATGGATGAAGCCGCTAAAGAAGGCGATATCTTCATCACCGTTACCGGTAACAAGCACGTTATCCGGGCCGAACATTTTGACCTGATGAAAGATGGGGCGATTGTTTCCAACTCCGGTCACTTTGATATTGAAATCGACCTGCAAGCTTTAGGCGCAAAAGCCGATAATGTCAAGGAAGTTCGCAACTTTACCCAACAATATAGACTAAAAAGCGGTAAATCCGTCGTTGTTATCGGGGAAGGTCGCCTAGTTAACCTGGCAGCCGCCGAAGGTCATCCTAGCGCCGTTATGGATATGAGTTTCGCTAACCAAGCGATCGGTGTAGAATACTTGGTTAAAAATAAAGGTAAATTAGCCCCCGGCATCTACTCAATTCCCTACGAATTAGACCAAGAAATCGCCCGCTTGAAACTGCAAGCCATGGGTATTGAAATCGATACTCTCACCGAAGCCCAATTAGAATATATCAACTCCTGGACTTCCGGAACCTAATATCAGTTATCAGTTATCAGTTATCAGTTTTTTAGCCGTCAGGAGTCGGTCGTCAGGAGTCGGTCGTCAGGAGATTGCTTTTATTTATTCTTGCCACTCCCCCACTTCCCCACTTCCCCACTTCCCCACTTCCCCACTTCCCAACCCCCTTTTTTTACTTTAAAACTGTTTTCTAAATCCTAAAAAATTATGACTGAATGGATTACAAATACAATGACTTCTATGGGCTATTTAGGCATAGCTCTATTAATGTTTTTAGAGAATCTTTTTCCTCCCATTCCCTCAGAATTAATTATGCCCCTAGCGGGTTTTACCGTCCATGAGGGACAAATGGAATTTATTCCGGCAGTGGTAGCGGGGATTTTTGGTACGGTCATCGGAGCGCTACCTTGGTATTATCTCGGTCGGGTTGTAGATGAGGAAAAAATTGAAAAACTAGCCGATAAATACGGCAAATGGATTACCGTTTCCGCTAAAGATATTCAAAAAGCTAATCAATGGTTTAACCGTCACGGTAGTAAAGCGGTTTTACTCTGTCGTTTGGTCCCCGGAGTGCGAACTTTGATTTCCCTTCCCGCCGGGATGAATCACATGGCGATGATTCCCTTTTTAGTTTACTCCACCATCGGCACGACCCTCTGGGTCGTTTTTTTAACGGCAGCAGGTTACTTTTTAGGGAAGAATTACCCCCTTGTGGAAGAATATCTGGCTCCCGTCTCAAAAATAGCTCTACTTGTCCTCGTTATCTGGTTTATCCTCTGGATTATCCGCAAACGTAACCGCCGGTACGAGTAAATGTTGATGATATACTTTAGACGTTCATAATCTGAGATTTATGGCTCTTCGGTTTGTGTTATGCAATGGACGGGGGTTATAAGGGATGGAACCGTTATATAGAAAGGCATTTAGCGATTTTTGTCAATTGTTTTTGATATAGAGCGAACTAATCAATTAAGTCTCTTACCAGATAAGGATTTAGTCGATTTATGCCCCCCTATCGAACCATACCAAGTAACGAAGAACCAAGCTAGATAGACTAATGACTAAAAATGTCAACGGTGTCACCATTCCAATTTATACAATATTAATCTTATATTTGATTTTACAGCTTATGCAAATTCCTCAAATATATGGGAATACTTTACTTAATAAACTGCGCTATGTTAATGGGACTTAGACAAAAAACAAATCGAGAAAAGCCTCAACTCCAATCCCCGCTTGGGATTTACTTCGAGAAGCCCAAAATCGCTTAAACCCAGATATATCAAGGAAAATCATAAATCGAGGTTAACCCTTTGTCCCGTAATGGTTTGAGCCTTTTTTGCTGACCGAAAACGCCTAAGTCCCATTAACTTAATTTTATCGCAAGAGGGAAATTTAATCTCTCTCTGCGAACGCCTGTTCTCGTCAGCTTGTAGGTAAAGTTTTATGTACGGATTCAACATTTCTGCAAAATGCGCTCGAAATTTTTCCTCAACAAATGCAACAATTTGCCGAGATTTTCCCCGATAATGCTAGGAATATTCAACTATTAAACTGGCGATCAATCCTGCATAATTAGGGTCTGCTGAAAAAGTTTTTCCTGGGGGTAGGAGTCAGGAGTCAGTAGCCGGTCGTCAGGAGTCGGTCGTTTCAGGCTTTGTTGCCCTTGTTTTTTTTGTACGAAGCGATGTACTATAAGAAGAATAATGCAAGGTTTTTGAAAGTCCCAATCCTATTTTCTTGCACTAACATCGGACTTTAACAGGTCAAAAGCCTTATTTTAAAAGGGTTTTACCATTATTCAGCAAGCCATAATTAAAACTGTAAATTTGACAAAAACTGATAACTGACTACTGTTTTCGATTAAGCCACCAAGAGGAAATCGTTGGCTGTTAGGCTAGGATTACCAGTGAAAACCGCAAAATTGGCACCAGTTCCCAAACCCGCTACGCTACCATTTTGGTTATAGAATAGATGGCCAGTGCCACTGCTATAAACAATAAAAGCATTACTAGCGGCAACTAAACTATTATTAGCAACGACGGCGAAATTACTAGGCTGATTAAAACCGTTACCAACCCCACTGGTTAAAGCGGCAAAAGTGGTTTTACTCAGAACTATTTTATCTTGATTAACCACGAAATCGCTGATCGTATCTACCCCAAAATCGCTGGCAACAAAAGCACGAGTAGAGCGATATTCAATTTGATCAATTCCTGCTCCACCCGTGAGAGTATCATTACCCGCATTACCTGCGAGAGTATCATTTCCTAAGTCACCATTGAGGATATTATTGCCACTATTACCTGTGATGCGATTATTGCCTGCGTTACCAGTGCCGTTAATCGGATTCGTGCCAGTCAGTTGTAGGTTTTCTAACCCATTTGTGAGGACGGTGCTGACATCGCTTTCGAGAGTATCGGTGATGGTGATCGTCGCCATCGCACGGGCGATCGTGGCGTTGACTGGGTTGGACAGGGTAACGGTAAAGGTTTCGTCCGCTTCGTTGAGGGTATCGTTAGCGATCGGGATGCGAATAAAAGCGGTGGTTGTATTGGCCGGAATCGTCAAAATTCCTGAGGACGCGGTGTAATCTGCGACCGCGATCGCCGTGCCGTTGGCGGTGGTGTAGTTGACGCGGATCGGTTCACCGAAAGGGCCGTTAAGACGGACGGGGATCAATGCGTTCGCTTCCAATCCCTCCAGGAAGATCAGGTTATCGATCGTCAGGGTCGGTAGATCGTCGTTGGCGATCGTTCCCGTGATGGCTTCCGTCGTCCCGCGGGTATAATCGACTCCTGGCGTGATCGCGAGAGAGACGGTTTCATTGGGTTCGATGAGCGCGTCGCCGACGGGATCGAGGGTGATGATCGCCGTACTTGCGCCCGCGTTAAAGCGTACCGTTCCCCCAGTCGCGGTAAAAGTCAGCGCCCCAGTTTGGGTGTAGTCGGTGGTCAAGGTTGCAGTTCCCGTGACGTTGAAGTTGACTGTGAGGGGATTGGTGAGCGGGCCGCGACGGGTGAAGGTGTACAGGAGGTTCGGCGTACCGTTCTCGGTGACGGTAGCCGGGGAAACGGTTAGGGTGATGTCTGGAAGGTTCGGTAAACGACCGATCACGGTGTCGCCGTTGAGATCCATCTCGAAATCCAACTCTAATTGTAATGCCGTCGGGGAGGTGGGGGCGATCGGAGCGTCATTTCCCGCAAACTGCCAGTCCCCGTCCATCGTCCAAAGTTCGAGCGCGTTCGTCGTCGTGTTTCGCCAGACGATCTGATTAATTCCGTTTAGCGTTTCCGCGCCGAGAATCTGTCGTCCAGGATTCGAGGTTTCCGTCAGGGGTGTACCGTTAATCGCCCCGATCGCCGTATCTCCTAAGCTCGTTCGGGCGTAGAGTCGGTTCAGGGTATCCCGGACGATCGCAACCGATCCCGCCGCTTCAAGGTTGGTGAAGGTCATACCGATCCGGCCGTCTCCGTTGGCATCGAACTGGAATTTTTTCTCTAGATTGTACGCATCTAGGGTATTTAATCCGTTTGTACTATCCCCGCCGAGCCAGCGCCAATTCGTATCGGTGTACCAAACCTGAAGATAGTTATTGCGGGTATTTTTCCATAAAATCTGGTTGAGTCCGTCGATCCGCTCGACTGCGAGTGCTTGCCAATCGGGATATTGACCGATCTGGAGCGGCGTATCCTCTAGGCTATAAAGCGGTAGGGTTTCTTCGCTTGATCGCGCGCTCAGACGATTGGCCGAATCGCGGACGAGGGTGATATTACTGCCGAGACTCGCAGGTTCGATCGCCGTGTAAACATCGTTATCGGTGAGGGTGATAACTGCGCCGCTCGTGGCTCCGAGGGTGTAGCCAGTTCCCTCGGCGATCTGTAAAAGAACGACTTCGTTCCCCTCGATTGCCGTATCCTCGAGCGGGTTAATCGTGACGGTGGCGGTACTACTTCCCGCCGCGAAAGTAACTCTTCCGGTGAGATTACTGTAATCTACCCCGTTGCTAGCCGACCCAGCAAGGAGATAGTTCACGGTCAGCGCGTTCCCTATATTCCCGCTTCGGGTGAGGGTAAAAACGCCCGCGTTGGCCGGTTCGCCCGCGCTGGCATCGCTAACAGCCACGGTGATCGTGGTTACGGGACCGGCAGGAACGAAGACAAAAACCTCGTCGCCTAGACTGATATAGCCTCTGACCCGAGCGATCAGTTCATCGGGTTCCCACAAAGGTTTAATCAGGTAAATTTCTACTGTGTCGCTACTGAAAGGTCGTTGTTGGACGAGATAGTCTGCTCGCGAACCGCGTAGTTGAATCCGATCGCCCTCGGAAAAATTGGCATCTTGGATATCGGCGTAATCTCCACTGCCCGAACTACTGGTACTACCGTCATCGTAGCCGCTCCAGTTCGCGTCACCGAGGATGAACAGATCCGCCCCCGCTCCCCCGTAGAGATCGTCCTGTTCGTTCTGTCCGGGGGTGGATGCGTTGGGGTTGACCCCGATCAGGCGATCGTTATCGTCTCCCCCGACGAGGGCATCCGATCCCCAACCGCCGATCAGAAAATCGTTCCCGTCCTCCCCGAAAAGCAAGTCCTCCCCGCTATTACCGTCGATGGTATCATCGCCGCCGTTGCCGCGGAGACCTTCTGATGTGCTAAAAAGAAGACTATCCGATCCCCAACCGCCGAGAATAAAATCGTTATCCTCCGTACCGAATAGATTGCAACGCTCGATCGAGATCAGCGTATCGACTTTATTCCCAGTAATGACCGTACCGTTACCTGTCACGGTATCGTAGGTCATGAAAACTGGGCTACCGGAAAAATCGATGGAGTAGGTATCGGTTCCCGCGCCGCCATCGACGGTATCGTTTCCACTCGACGAGAACAATCGATCGTTTCCTGCGCCACCGAAGAGGGAATCATTGCCTTCCCCACTGTCAAGATCATCGTCCCCGTCACCCCCGTCAAGGTTATCGGCTCCATTGCCGCCGAAGAGATCATCGTTTCCCCCGTTGCCGTAGAGGGTATCGTCGTGATTCTCGCCGTAGATGGTATCGGCATCGTTCCCCCCGTAGAGGAGATCTTTATCCTCGCCACCGTAGAGAACATTATTGCCAGGGTCGCCGTAGAGGGTATCGACCCCATCGCCGCCGTATAGCGTGTCTCTTCCCTCGCCCCCGTAGACGAGATCGTTATCGTCATCGCCGTAGAGAATGTCATCGCCGCCGTTGCCCACAACGGTGTCGTTTCCTTTTCCCCCGCTTACGTTGGGGTCGTTACCACCGCCACCGAGGAGGGAATCGTTATATTCCGTCCCGATGAGAAGGAGGCGTTCTACAGAGATTAATAAATCTGTTTGATTCCCGACGATAATCCGCGGATTTCCCCCAGTACCGCCGTAGTCCATCGTTATCGCCGTCGGCAGACTATTGTAAGTAGTGTCGTAGAGATCGGTTCCTAAACCCCCGTTTAGGATGTCATTGCCGCTACCGCCGACGAGGATATCATCGCCGCCATCGCCGTTCACGACATCATTCCCGATCCCACCGAGGAGATAATCGTTATCGGAACCGCCGTTGAGGATATCATCGCCACTATCGCCGGAGAGGGTATCGTTGCCCTGATTGCCGGAGATGGTATCGTTGCCCGCACCACCTTGAATATTGAAGTCGTTGCCCGACCCTCCGAAGAGGACATCGTTGAAGGAACTACCGATGAAGTTATCGAATTTCTCGATCGAGTAGAAAAAGTCCCGTTCGCTCCCGACGGTGATCGTCCCGTTACTCGAGGTGATCGAGTAGGTCATTACTACCCGGGCTGCGGAGGCGTTGTAGTCGGCGCGGTAGGTATCGTTCCCGTTACCGCCGTAGAGATAATCGTTTCCCGCGTCTTGGTAGAGAATATCGCCCCCTGCACCGCCGTCAACGAGATCGTTCCCGTTACCGCCGTAGAGTTCATCGTTTCCCTCGCTCCCGTAGAGGGAATCGTTTCCCTCGTTGCCGTAGAGTTCGTCATTGTCGCTTCCCCCGTCGAGGTAATCGTTCCCGTTCTTACCGTACACCGAGTCATCGCCGCCGTTGGTGAAAACCTTATCGTTGCCTGCGCCCCCGTCGATATTGTTATCGTTGGCGGTCCCGCCGAATAGATAATCGTCAAATGCGGAACCCAGAAAACCGCTAAAACTCTCGATCGAGGTAAAGGCATCTCTTTCTCCCCCCACCTGGATCGTCCCGCTCCCGGTCGCGATACTGTAGGTCATGATGACGTTGCTGATCGCGTTCCGATAATTGCCGACGAAGGTATCGGTTCCCCCCCCACCGTCGATGATGTCGTTCCCCGCCTCGGTAAAGAAGAAGTCGAATCCGTTGTCTCCGTACAGGGTGTCGTCACCCCCCCCGCCGAAAATCGTGTCGTTTCCGGCTAATCCCTCAATGATATCTGCGCTCGCGGTTCCCTGTAGATATCGTCATTGTTCGTACCGACGATATCCTGCTTTTCGACCACTAGCCCTCGTCCGTCCACCACGATCGTCGCGCGATCGTCTTCTTCCCGCCATCGGTTCAGAATTTCGGGCGATAGCTCCTGTCCGAGTACGAAAGCGGCAAAAATCGCGCCCTCGTCTCCTTTTGTATCGATCGGGTTCAAAGAGCGATCAATCGCGTGACCGATTTCTTCGAGAAGAAGGTTCACCAATCCCTCGAAACTCGTCTGGCGATCAGCGATATAAATAGTATCGGTGGTGATCGAGTAAGCCCCGCGTGCGCCTGCTAAGCGATCAGCTGGGAGGACTAAGATCGCTGGTAAGTTGCTAAAATCTCCCTCTTGCCATTGAATGCGTAGGGTTTCCGCTTTGCTGGTGTCGTACTGATTGCCGAAAATTGCTGTTAAGTTTTGATAATAGGTTTCTGAATTGGCAAATTGAGCAAGAATGGCTTCTAGTCCCAATCCCATCAAGATATTGCCAGAATTAGCCGCGCTAGTCATGGTAAAAACTCCTTTTTGTTT
Organism: Microcystis aeruginosa NIES-843; assembly: GCF_000010625.1. NCBI lineage: Bacteria > Bacillati > Cyanobacteriota > Cyanophyceae > Chroococcales > Microcystaceae > Microcystis > Microcystis aeruginosa. The sequence continues at coordinate 4,594,809 of NC_010296.1, read as the reverse complement.
GGCCTCTATTACTTGTTTCGGAGGAAGCTTGATTTTTATGCAGTGGCAAGAAAACTTGTTACATAATTTCATAATTGTGGGAGAGCCGTAGATCCGACCGATCCCAAAAAAACAATTAAGAAGTAACGATTTGAGCGAAGTTTTTGAATGGGTTAGGGAAGAAAATGCTGGTAGTTTTACTCCAGACAAGCCACTTTTAAGATTCTAAGTGACGATCAATATAGATCATCTAATTTTTTTGTAAATTATTGCTACAAATGTCTGAAAAAATGAGGCCTTTAACATTAACAAAAATTCCTTGACAATATCTTACAAATATGATAGGGGAGCCGCCTTCTGGTAACTAAGGCTAATAGTTTACCGCTATCTATAACGAAAAAAAGGAGTGAAAATAATCACTCCTACTGATAATCAGAAGAAAAAATGGCTTAAACCTAGAGAGCGTTGGCTCCCGCTACTACTTCTAACAATTCTTGGGTAATAGCGGCTTGACGCGCCTTGTTGTAGGTACGGCTTAAAGTCCCGATTAACTCGCTGGCGTTCTCGCTGGCGTTGCTCATCGCCGTCATCCGGGCTGCTAATTCACTCGCTGCCGATTCCTGGAGAGCGCGCAGTAATTGGTTATTTAAGTACAAAGGTAGGAGAGAATCAAGGATTTGGACGGGATTCTGCTCAAAAATCATGTCTTGGGGAAAAACCTGCGCCGGTTGGCTGGCCATTTTTTCCCGTTGTACCTTAAATTTTCCTTCTTTAGTCACCAAACGGAAAATCTCGTCATCCTGTACCGCTAAACCTTGGGTAGTTAAAGGTAACAGGGTTTGAATCACCGGAGTGGCACTGATCAGGGAGATAAAACGAGTATAAATTAACTCGACGCGATCAACAGTTTCCGATAAAAATAAGGAAAGTAATTCATCCCCAATAGTGCCAGCTTCATCGGCAGTGGGAATCTGTTCGAGGTTAATAAATTTAGCGGCAATGGGAGCATTCCGGCGCTCGAAATATTGTGCCGCTTTCCGGCCGGCAACAACTAATTGATAGTTAATCCCTTGCTCTTTTAATTCATTCATCCGTTGTTCGGCACGACGGATGACGTTAGTATTATAACCGCCACAAAGACCTCGATCGCCTGTGACTACTAACAGAGCCACGGTTTTTACTTCCCGTTGGGCCAGCAGGGGTAAATTAACATCACTAAAGGCTAAACGACCTTGGAGATTATAAAGTACCTGAGCGAGGGCATCGGCAAAAGGACGGGTACAGAGAACTTGTTCTTGAGCGCGGCGCACTTTGGCGGCCGCCACCAGACGCATGGCCTCGGTAATTTTTTTGGTATTTTTGACCGATTGAATTTGGTCGCGAATCGCTTTGAGATTAGGCATAATTCAGTTATCAGTTATCAGTTATCAGTTATCAGTCATCAGTTATCAGTTATCAGATTGGAGTTTTAAGTGAGCAGTATGTGTTAAGTGAGCAGTACTAAATAGCAGTTTCTGGCCATCTTTTCACTGTTTACTGATCACTGTTTACTGATCACTGATAACTGAAAAGGCTGACAGCTTAAAGCTTACAGAAGTTTACTTGAAAGCCTGTTTGTACTCGTTGATGCCATCTTTGAGCAGGCCTTCTGCTTCGTCGTTGAGTTGTTTTTCAGTGCTGACGATCTCAACGTAGCGAGGTTTGCTGGTTTTCAGGTATTCGCGTAAACCGGCGCAGAAATCGATAACTTTATCGGTGGCGATATCGTCGAGATAACCGTTTAAACCGGCATAAACCACTGCGACCTGTTCCCAAACGGAGAGGGGGAAGTTTTGGGGTTGTTTGAGGATTTGACGCAGACGTTGACCGCGAGCCAGTTGTGCTTGGGTGGCCGCATCAAGGTCAGAAGCGAATTGAGCAAAAGCTTCTAATTCGTCAAACTGGGCTAATTCCAGTTTTAATTTACCAGCAACTTTCTTCATCGCTTTCGTTTGGGCTGCCGAACCCACGCGGGATACGGAAATACCAGCGTTAATAGCGGGACGGAAACCAGCGTTAAAGAGATCGGTGGAGAGGAATATCTGACCGTCAGTAATCGAAATTACGTTGGTGGGAATGTAGGCAGAAACGTCACCGGCTTGGGTTTCGATAATCGGCAGGGCGGTCATGCTGCCACCACCGAGGGCATCGCTGAGTTTAGCGGCACGTTCTAGTAAACGGGAGTGGAGATAGAAAACGTCGCCGGGGTAAGCTTCCCGACCGGGAGGACGACGCATGAGCAGGGATAGCTGACGATAAGCTTGAGCCTGTTTGGTGAGGTCATCGTAGATAACTAGGGTCGCTTTGCCTTTATACATGAAGTATTCGGCGATCGAAGCTCCGGTGTAGGGGGCGATATACTGGAGGGTGGCGGGGTCGTTAGCGTTAGCGGCCACCACTACGGTGTAATCCATGGCGCCTCTTTGGGTGAGGGTGTCGATTACTTGGGCGACGGTGGAGGCTTTTTGACCGATGGCGACATAGACACAGATCACGTCTTCGCTTTTCTGGTTAATGATCGTGTCAATGGCGATCGCTGTTTTACCAGTTTTTCTGTCACCGATAATCAACTCCCGTTGGCCACGACCGACGGGAATCATGGCATCGATAGCGGTGATGCCGGTTTGCATCGGTTCACAGACGGATTTGCGAGCGACAATACCGGGGGCGGGGGATTCCACCAGACGGGTTTCGCTGGCGAGGATTTCCCCCTTCCCGTCAATGGGACGACCGAGGGCATCAACCACGCGGCCGACTAAGGCGTCACCCACGGGAACCTGAGCGATTTTACCAGTAGCTTTCACCGTACCGCCTTCTTTAATCCCGAAACCGTCACCCATTAACACTGCACCGACGTTATCTTCTTCGAGGTTAAGGGCGATGCCGACGGTTCCATCTTCAAATTCTAATAGTTCTCCCGACATGGCTTGTTGTAGGCCGTAGATGCGGGCAGTACCGTCACCCACTTGCAGGACGGTTCCCACGTTGGAGACCTGTACTTCTTGGTTATAGGATTCGATCTGTTGACGAATAATCGTGCTAATTTCGTCGGGTCTGATAGCTACCATAGTTTAATCTGGGAAAAAGTAAAAAATTAGAAGGTGAAAAAACGGCAAAAAAGGGAGATTAGATGACCTTAGCGCAGGGAGAGGCTGAGGCGTTGTAGTTGACCGCGAATGCTGGCATCAAAGACTTGGGAACCGACTTTGATCACCACACCACCGATGAGGCTGCCATCAACTTTGGTTTTCAGTTCGACCACATTTGCCCCGGTCAGGGTTTTCACTTTGTCGATGACGATTTGTTTTTGGCTATCGTTCAATTCGGTGGCCGAGGAAACTTCCGCTAAAACGGTGTTAGTCAGCACTCTAGCCAGGGTGAGATATTGTTGACAAACGGGTTCTAAAAATTGAATCCGACGTTTATCGACTAATAACATCATGAAGTTAGTTAAATAGGGATTGGCACTGCTCCCCATTACTTGGGAAAGAACGGCTTTTTTAGCTTCTTCTTTGATGACGGGATTGCCAATAAAAGCTCTTAGATCGGGAGCATTTTCCAACAATTCTAAGAGGGATTTAATTTCGCCGCCGATCGCTTCTAATTGTCCGCTGCTTTGGGCGACGGAAAGTAATGCTTGGGCGTAGGGTTCGGCGATTTCTGAACTGATTAAACTTCCCTGCATCTATTTACCTCCTAGGTTCGCCAAACTGCGATCAATTAGGGTTTGTTGTACCGATTCTTCCAGGCCGGTGCTTAACTGGGATTCCACATTAGCTAAGGCTAAAGCGGTAATTCTTTGGCGTAATTCTACTAAAACGCGATCCTGTTCCGCCGAGAGATCTTTAGCGGCACTTTCGCGCATTCTTTGAATATCGAGTTCGGCTTGGGCGGCGATGTCGGCGGTGACAGCTTTAGCTCTAGATCGAGAGTTATCGATAATTTTTTCCGCCTCTTGTTTTGCTAGGGCGAGTTTTTTCTGTTCTTCGGCGAGGGCGGTAGCGGCAATATTTTTCCGGTTTTCAGCTTCGGCTAAAGCTTCCGCAATCTTCGACTGACGTTCTCCGAGGATTTGTCCGAGAACTTTGCGGCCGTAGAAGATGATTAAACCGAGCAGAATTGAGAGGTTAAATAGGTTAGTTCCTAAGATATCGGTGTTGATGCCGAATCCCTCTGCTGCCGCTTCCTTCGCCTCCGTGGCTAATAATAAAATTGTGTCGATGATCATGATTATTGAGGGCGGGGAGTAGGTTATTCAGTTATCAGTTATCAGTTATCAGAGGTAAGTTATCAGTCTTCTAACTCCTGACGACTGAGTTCTATCTTTTTACTGATCACTGTTATTAACCAATGGCTGGGGTTTAGCGAACGAGTTCGGGGCCGAGGAGTTTTTCGAGAATTTGACGGGAAAGAGAGGCCACTTGTCCTTCTAGAGAACGAAAGGCTTCTTCTTTCTGTTGGGCAATTTCGGCGGCGACGGCTTCCTTACGGGCGATCGCTTCTTTTTGGGCTGCGGCAACTCGTTCGCTGGCTAGTTTTTGGGCCTCGGCTTGCGCTTGGGCGATAATCTCTTGGGATTGTTTACGAGCCGAACTTAATTGCAATTCGTACTCTTGTACCAGGGCTTCGGTTTTGGCTAGTTGTTCTTTGGCTCCGCTTTCTGTTTGCCGAATATACTCCGCCCGTTCATCTAAAACTTTACTGAGGGGTTTATAAAAAACGGCGTTCAGGATCACTGCCAAAAGAATAAATTGTAGTGCCATCACTGGCAGGGTGGCATCGAAATCAAACATTGATTTATTCCTGATAAATAGAAGCTATAGGCAGGTTCAAAAAAGGAAGACGATCCCCCTGCTTTAACAATAAACAGTCAGGGGGAATCAGCAAAATTCCCTTAACTAGCTATCAGCCTTCCGTCCCCAAAACCAGACTTTTTAGTTGGCTCCTTTGGCGTTTTTTGAGAGTTTTGAAAACTCTGCCGCCAAGCTGCGGACTGGGGGCTGATAGCCCACTGCTTTTTTAATTAGGCGAAGGGGTTAGCGAACAGTAAAACGAGAGCGATAACCAAGCCGTAGATGGTTAAGGATTCCATGAATGCCAAGCTGAGGAGAAGGGTACCACGAATTCTTCCTTCAGCTTCGGGTTGACGGGCGATACCGGAAACAGCTTCTCCAGAAGCGGTACCTTGACCAACGCCGGGGCCGATAGCGGCTAAACCAACGGCGAGGGCGGCGGCGATAACGGAAGCGGCAGCTACTGTGGGGTTCATGGTGATTTTTTCCTCTATTTACTAATCAATTTCAATCTGTTGTTTACAGAGCGCGTTCTCAGCCGTAAAAAATGGCTGGTTTTCTGCTCAAAACTCCCGAAAGAGTTTTTGGGAAAGAACGATCTGGGAATTCAGTTGCTCATCCTGAATTCGACCAATAATTTCTTAGTTATTATCCTATTATTTGGACACTTTTCCCTAAGAAATTTTTCTTTTTTCGTCCTTCGCTTTTAAGCGTGTTCTTCTTCGTGTTCCGATTCCAGGGCCTCATGGATATAGGCCCCGGCAAGGGTGGCGAAGACAAGGGCCTGAATAGCGCTGGTAAATAAACCGAGAGCCATCAGGGGTAGGGGTACGACTAGGGGGACAAGGAAGACTAATACGGCCACTACCAACTCGTCCGCGAGGATGTTTCCGAAAAGACGGAAACTGAGGGAGAGGGGTTTGGTAAAGTCTTCTAAAATTTTGATCGGTAATAGCACGGGAATCGGCTCTAGGTAGTGAGCAAAGTAACCGAGTCCTTTTTTACTGATGCCCGCGTAGAAGTAAGCGAGGGAAGTCAGTAGGGCTAACGCCACCGTGGTATTGATGTCGTTAGTGGGGGCGGCTAATTCCCCTTCGGGCAGTTCGATTAACTTCCAAGGAATCAGGGCCCCTAACCAGTTAGAAACGAAAATAAATAAAAATAGGGTGCCGATGAAGGGCAACCAGGGTCGATATTCCTTTTCTCCTAGCTGGTTTTTGGCTAAATCGCGCAGAAATTCCAGAACGTACTCCATGAGGTTTTGAATACCGCTAGGGACTTTCTGGATTTTGCGGGTAGCGGCGATCGAGGCGATGATTAAGATAGCGAAGACGATCCAGGAGACCGCGATCACTTGCCCGTGAATTTTTAGTCCGCCGATGTGCCAGTACCAGTGTTGTCCCACTTCCAGGGAAGCGAGGCTATAAAAATTAAGCACACTTAAACTGTCTAACATTTCTACCTTAGAGAGATTCGGGTTCGCAAATCAGGGTTATTTTTAACGGTCAAAGGGTTTAGGAATCGGCTTTCTGCTCCAGCTTGAAGATGGTTTGCAGGGTATAGACGATGATCGCCCCTTTATAGGTCAAAAACCCCAAAAAAACTGGCACTATGTGCAGTTCTTGCCAACGACTGGCGATGATGATTAATCCAGCGAATAGGGCTAATCCTTTTTTGCCTACCCGATTTTTCGTTACCCCCAATTTTTCCACTTCCCCGGCCAGGAGTTTTAGGTAAACAACTCCCACCATTGCCCCTAATAGGTAATTAAGGGCGGTATTGAGGGAATAAAACAAGCACACGGGAATAAAGATCAGACCGCTTAAGATCAGGGTGGTGATCAATAGGGTGTTTTGTAGTTGATAGTATTCCCGCATCGGATCTGACGGCGGGTTGGTTTCTGGGGTTGGGGGAGATGCGATCGATGGATCAGACAAGGTACACCTAAATCAGCGATAGACTAATCTCAATATCTAGATTGCTTTCCGAGCTATGACGCTCAGGTGAGCCACAAGACATATTATCACGGCAGTGGCAACAATTATTAAGCAATTGTAAATGGCCATGATTCCCCCCGCTCGCAGCCGTCAGCCGTCAGCTTTTTTCTCCCCCCTCCCCTGCTCCCTTCTTCCCACTTCCCCAACTCCGGCGCTCCCTCTTGCCTGTTCCCTAAAACCAGAGACTTCCTACCTCTGCTTGGGAAAAGGTAAGGGTCACTATTTTTGGCTCTTCTGGTTTCTGTGTGGAAACGGGGTCTATACTGATAGAATATCCGCAAAATAGTCCTAAAAGTCTTTACCAGTAAACATTTCACGATTCTATAAGCAAAAATTATCACACAAAGTCGAGAAGAACCCTATTATTTTTTTCTATCTTGATTTTTAAACTGAACATCTATAAGAAAAAAAGTTTTTGTGTGCTTCTCTCTGACAACAATCTCTAGGCAAAAAGCCCGAGATTTTTTTTAAAGCTGATAACTGATAACTGATCACTGATAAAAACTAACTGGGAACAATATTTAAGAAAGCATCGAAATCTTTTAATGCTTCTTGGAATTGAGTAGCAGCAAGACTAGCATCTTTTTCTTTGGCTGCCGCATCGATACGTTCAAAGTGAACGAAAAGATTTTTCGCTAACTGCTTGGCTTTTTCTTGGTCTTTGGGCAGTAAATTACGGGATAATCCTACCATTTCCTGACGCAATTGCCCCAAAGGACCGTGGATATAGGTGCGAGTATCTACCCAATTTTTGTCAGCGATGAGGTCTTGCAAAACGCTCATTTTTTGGCGAAACTCTGCGATAGGTTGGATGTAAACCTGTAACTGTTCGATTTTTTGGGGACTATAGACGGTGGGGATAGTTGCTTGCGGACCACTGCAGCTAACCAGCAGCGTAGTAAGTAGGACTAAAACTAGGGAAATAATCGAGCGAAGACGTGGCATTGGTTTATATGTACTATTTAACAAACTATTGACGTTCTCTCCCGATAACCAGTCAAGGTATCGGGACGATTTTTACTTTATCAGGTTGTGGGATTCCCAAATCAGATTTTACTCCCAACGACCTTGACAGTAACTCGGTGTCAATAACTAGAGCTTATCAAACTGTTTCATAAAAGCTCGATCGATCCGATCTTTCCATAACCATAATAACGGTGATTGCCATGCGAAACCGCCCCAAGATGCGATCGCTTGTTGGTCTCCCGTCCCAATTAAACTGAGATAATTTTTCTGGGGAAAATAGGGTTTTAAGGGCTGATTTTGCAGAATTCTTCCTAAATTATCAAACAGGGGTTTTCCTTGTCGGACGGCAAAAACTCCTGCTTTCGGACGGGGATAATCTGGAATCGTGGCAATATCTCCCACGGCAAAAATATGGGGATGGGAAAGAGATTGCAGATAATTATTCACTAAAATAAACCCTTTTTCATCTGTCAGTAATCCTGAAGCTTTAATCCAACTAGGGGCCGAGGCAGTCGTTACCCAAATTGTATAATCCATCGGTAAAACTAACCCCGATGAACAGATAATCTGGTCTGCTTGCACTGCCGTCACATCCGTTGATAAATATAATCTAATTCCCCTTTGTTTAAAAATATTCTCTAAACGTTGGCCGACCCAATTATTATGGGCTGGTAGTAGTTTTTTTCCTCGATGAATTAGAGATAAATTCAAATTACTGCTAGAGTTGAGAATTTTGGCCAAACGGGACTGCATATTTAAAGCTAATTCGACCCCGCCCGCGCCACCACCAACAATGACGATATTTAGAGTATTATTAGGGTTATTAACCGCTTTTTTCAGGATTTCTTGCCATCCTTCCCGAAAAATCGGCACCGGTTTGGCGGGAATAGTGTACTCTTTAGCACCGATAACATTATCTACTGCCGGGATGCTGCCGATATCGATCGAGAGATAATCAAAGGGAATCTGTAAAGAATTATTACAAATTACTTGACATTTTTCCCTATCTATAAAATTAGCCTTAGCTAAACAGAATTGCGCTTGAGAATACCTAGCTAGAGAAGGTAAATCGATATGAGTCTCAGCAAAATCATAAAAACCGGCGATGTGGCCGGGTAACATTCCCGAATAGGGGGTATGGGTGACATCGCTAATTAAAGTTAATTGAACGTTTTTTAGGGGTGATTGCCCCCAAAGACGAAGGGCGATCGCATGACTATGACCACCACCGATAAAAACCAAGCGCTTGACTAAATCCATAAAAAAACGGGATTGCTGCCAGAAAAGTTAAATTCTAATGAATATATCTTCTTACACAGAAATTCTGTTGCAAAATCGAGGGTAGATAGACAAAAACTCAAGACATCGGGGCCAGGAACTTTTAACCAATGACAGTCAATTGGGATTTTGATCTTTTCGGACTCGATATTCTTAAGCAAATTCTATCTATTATCTTCGCTTCCCAATAGAGAGAAGTCTATGCAAGAAGTTTATATCGTGGCCGCAGTCCGGACTCCAATTGGTCGTTTTGGTGGGGGATTGATGGGATTATCCCCGGCCGATTTAGGGGCAACAGTGATGAAATCCGCCCTAGAAATCGCTAATTTGCCCCCAGAAGCCCTAGATTTGTACATTTTCGGCAATGTTTTGGGAGCGGGTCATGGTCAGTTAATTCCCCGACAAGCGGCGATTAAAGCGGGAATTCCCGTAAGCGTGGACGGATATCGGGTGGATATGGTTTGTTCTTCGGGAATGATTGCCGTTAGTAACGCTGCCACCTCAATCCGCGCCGGAGAAGCGGATCTCGTCCTCGCTGGTGGTATTGAATCCATGTCCCAAACCGGCTTTTTTCTCTCCCATCGGGCCCGGTGGGGTTATAAATTCCTCATGGGTGCGCCGGAACAATTAACCGATTTATTACTCCACGATGGCTTAACCGATGCTACCACGACTGAGGTCATGGGTTCCCAAGTGGATCGCCTCTGTCTCGATCGCGGGGTTTCTCGGCAAGCATTAGACGAAATTGCCGCCTTATCCCACCAAAGAGCGGCCACAGCCACAGAAAAAGGCTGGTTTAAGGGCGAAATCGTGCCAATTGAGCTTAAATCTAAGAAAGGTTCCACAATTATTGCTCAAGATGAGGGTATTCGTTCCGATAGTACCCCAGAAGGGTTAGGAAAACTGCGGCCGGCTTTTAATCCGTCGGGAGTTTTAACTGCGGGGAATAGTAGTCAGATTTCCGATGGGGCTGCCGCTATCCTTTTAGCCAGTCAAAAAGCTGTGGATCAGTACGGTTTAAAACCAATTGCCAAAATCCTTGGCGGCGCTGTGGGTGCTGGCAAAACCGATCGCTTCCCAGAGTTCCCCGTCCTCGCGGTGAAAAAATTACTGGCATCCCTAGATAAAACGATCGAAGATTTCGATTTAGTGGAAAATAACGAAGCTTTTGCCCTAAATAATCTGCTTTTTGAGATGGATCTGGGGTTAGCTAGGGAAAAACAAAACGTTCACGGTGGTGCGATCGCCTTGGGTCATCCTATCGGTGCTTCCGGAGCGCGGATTCTGGTGACGTTAATTAACGCGTTGAAAGTACAGGATAAAACCCTCGGTATGGGGGCCATCTGTCATGGGACCGGTGGCGGAACAGCGATCGCAATTGAAAGAGTTTAGGAGGAAAAAGCTATGGTATCTCTGGGACTAGAGGAAAAAGTTATCGTCGTGACGGGCGGAAATCGAGGCATTGGGGCGGCTATTGTCTCTCTTTTGATAGATTTGGGGGCCAAGGTGGCTTACACCGATTTAGTCACCGATAATCCCCAGGGTTTAGGCATTGTGGCCGACGTAACTAAGTTGGAATCTATGGAAGCGGCAGCTCAACAAATTGAAGCGGAATTGGGGCCGGTGTACGGCATCGTCGCTAACGCGGGGATTACCAGAGATAACTTTTTCCCTAAATTAACGCCGCTAGATTGGGATTTAGTGATTAATGTCAACCTAAAAGGGGTTAATCACACAATTAAGCCGTTTATTGAGGGAATGTATGAACGACAAGCGGGATCGATCGTTTGTATTAGTTCTATTTCCGGTGATCGCGGTAATGCCGGCCAAACTAATTACGCGGCCACAAAAGCGGCAGTTATTGGTTTAGTCAAATCCCTAGCGCGAGAAGCTGCCCGTTATAATATTCGCGCCAATGCGATTGCGCCGGGGTTTATTAACACGGAAATGACTTTAGCGATTCCCGATAAAGTTCGCGATAAAATCACCGCCGAAATTCCCTGTCGTCGCTTCGGTGAACCCGCAGATATCGCCTGGGCAACTGCCTATTTACTCTCTCCTGTTGCCAGCAGTTATGTCTCTGGAGAAGTCCTCAGAGTTAATGGGGCCCATCACACCTAATCAGTTATCAGTTATCAGTTATCAGTTATCAGTTATCAGTTATCGGGTGTAGGGTGTAGGGTGGGTTAGTAAACTAGCGAAATCAGCGTTAAAGGAAAAGGGCAAAAATAATGGATAAACCGACACAAGCTTGGAGCGAGATGGCCGCCGATTACGTCAATCTTTGGACGGAAACTGGGGCAAAAATGTGGTCAAGTTGGTTTGATATGATGGGGGCGATACCGACTCCTATGGGCAATATTAAACCAGAATTGCAAGAGGCAACCCAGCGCTATTTTGATAATCGGGATTTATTGATCAAATTCCTAAAATTATCGATGGAAGCTTGGGAAAGTATCTTCCCAAAAATGCAAACAGGAGAAGACTGGCAAACAATTTTAGATAATTATACCCAACAGATGCGCGGTCAACTGAATAGTTTTACTACTACCACTTCCCAAAGTAGTCAAGATGTCAGTCAACTATGGACAATTTACCTGCAACAATTACAAAGTCTCAATCATTTATGGTTCGATCCTTTCGTCCTGTCAAATGACACAATAACCAAAGCTTGGTTAGGTAATACTTCTTCTTTGATCGAACTCAATAATATCTATTGGCAGAAGTTTTATGATGAAACTTTTGGCCAATGGTTACAGATGCCTTTGTTGGGATTGCCGCGAGAATTTAACCGCAAATTACTCGATAGTTTTGAAACTTGGCGCGTTCTTTATCAAGCTAGTATTAACTATCAAATTGTGCTGGCTGATATTCAAGTTAAATCCTTTGAAGCTTTAACTAAAAAATTAGTTTTCCTAGCACAAAAAGGTGAACCTGTCAAGAATTGGCGAGAGTTTCAAGATGTGTGGAGTGTCGTCGCTGATGATATTTTTGAAAAGGCCTTTTGTCAACCAGAAAACCTAAAAGTACGGGGTAAATTTATTAATTCCCTCAATGATTATCGCATCAAACAGCAGGATTTAATGGAAATTTACCTGCGTTCGATGAATCTGCCTACCCGCAGCGAAGTCGATGAAATTCATCGGACTATCTATGAATTACGCAAAGAGGTAAAAAGTCTCAAAAAAACTTTAGGAGAAAAAAAAGCAGTAGAAAGTAACAATTAGTTAATTGTGCTTGACAATCAGTTATCAGTTATCAGTTATCAGTTATCAGTTATCAGTTATCGGATTGCAGTTTTCAGTATATAGTGTTAGGTGAAAACTTCGGAACTTTCTTTTCACTGATTACTGTTTACTGTTCACTGCTCACTGAAAAATCCCCACTTCCCTAGGAGAATTAAATTATGTGGCCATTTTTGACGCAAGTGAAACTGGAAGATTTTACCCAAGATTATCTAGAATTAACTCAGAAAAATCTCAAAGGGTTAGACAATCTCAAACGAGTTAAAGAAGAAGATATTCAGTGTGGAGTCTCGGAAAAAGAAGCAGTTTATCGGGAAGATAAAATCATTCTCTACCACTTTAAACCCGTGGTCGAAAAACCCTTCGAGATTCCCTTGTTGATGGTATATGCTTTGGTCAATCGTCCCTACATGGTAGATTTACAGGAAGGGCGTTCTTTAGTGGCCAATCTGCTGAAATTAGGCTTAGATATCTACTTAATTGATTGGGGATATCCCACCAGAAGCGATCGCTGGTTAACCCTTGATGATTATATCAATGGTTATGTCGATAATTGCGTCGATTTTATTCGTCAAAGTCACCATCTCGACAAAATTAATCTGTTAGGAATCTGTCAGGGGGGAACCTTTAGTTTATGCTATAGTTCCCTCTACCCCGATAAGATAAAAAATCTGGTGACAATGGTGACACCAGTGGACTTTTATCAAACCGAGACCCTCTTAAATATGCGCGGGGGGTGTTCCTTGGGAGCCGAAGCATTAGACATCGATTTAATGGTAGATACTATGGGCAATATCCCGGGAGATTTTCTCAACTTAGAATTTCTGGAATTGAAACCTTTGCAGTTAGGTTATCAGAAATACCTTGATTTTCCTGACATCATGGAAGACGAATCAAAATTAGTTAATTTTCTGCGTATGGAAAAATGGATTTTTGATAGTCCCGACCAAGCGGGAGAATCCTACCGACAGTTTCTCAAGGATTTCTATCAGCAAAATAAACTGATTAAAGGGGAAGTGATGTTAGGAGATAAACGGGTAGATTTACACAATCTGACCATGCCAATTCTCAATCTTTATGCGGATAAAGATCACCTTGTCCCTCCCGCTTCTTCCCTCGCTTTAGGGAATTATATCGGTACTTCTGACTATACCGCTTGTGCTTTCCCCGTCGGACATATCGGAATGTATGTCAGTGGCAAAGTGCAACGGGATTTACCCCCCGCTATTAGCGATTGGTTGAAAGCAAGAGCTTAACAATCCTCGCAGCTATCCCCTTTTCCCAGTTTGGGAGAGGGGTGTAACACAATACAACACATCGATAAAAAAACATCTACGGGCAGTAAAATAAACTTTTGTAACAGAGGATGTTAAGCACTGTTGCAAGATCGGGCAGAATCGGAGGATATCGTTCCTTTCGGCTAAACCCCTGTGGTACACTGCAAAGCGTACTCGCTCGTAAGTATGTAGGAGAAAACCTGAGTGTTAAGAGTCGCTGTTGTGGGTTCAGGGCCGGCCGGTTCTTCGGCGGCAGAAACATTAGCTAAAGCAGGCATTGAAACCTATTTATTTGAACGCAAATTAGATAATGCTAAACCCTGTGGTGGAGCGATTCCTCTCTGTATGGTGAGCGAATTTGACCTACCTCCTGAAATTATCGATCGCCGGGTGAGAAAAATGAAAATGATCTCCCCCTCTAACGTCGAAGTCGATATTAATCTCGATAATCAAGACGAATATATCGGAATGTGTCGTCGGGAAGTCCTCGACGGTTTTATGAGAGAACGCGCCCATAAATTAGGAGCGCATTTAATCAACGGAACCGTTTACGGTCTCGACATTCCCACCAATAGCACCGATCCCTATACCCTACACTACGCCGATCACTCCCACGGCAATTCCCAAGGGGAAATGAAATCTCTGAAGGTGGACGTGGTTATCGGCGCCGACGGTGCTAATTCCCGCATTGCCAAAGCTATTGATGCCGGGGATTACAACTATGCGATCGCTTTCCAAGAACGCATCCGTCTTCCTCAAGATAAAATGGCCTACTACGAAGACCTGGCCGAAATGTATGTAGGAAAAGACGTATCCCCCGACTTCTACGCTTGGGTATTCCCCAAATACGATCACGTCGCCGTCGGTACTGGCACAATGAAGGTCAATAAAGCCATGATTAAAGACCTACAAGCTGGTATTCGCGCTCGCGCAGCCCGTCGTCTGGAAGGGGGCGAAATCATCCGCGTGGAGGCTCACCCCATCCCCGAACATCCCCGTCCTCGTCGTGTAGTCGGTCGCGTAGCCCTCGTAGGCGATGCTGCGGGAACAGTTACCAAGTCTTCGGGAGAAGGCATCTATTTCGCCGCTAAATCGGCGCGGATGTGTGCCGAAACCATTGTCGAAGTCACTAACGGCGGCCAACGTATTCCCACAGAGGACGAATTGAAACTCTACCTCAAGCGTTGGGATAAGAAATACGGTATGACCTATCTGGTATTAGATATCCTGCAACGGGTTTTCTACCGTACCGATGCCACCCGGGAAGCTTTTGTGGAAATGTGTTCCGATAAGGACGTACAGAAGATGACTTTTGACAGTTATCTCTATAAAACCGTTGTTCCCGCTAATCCTCTCGTACAGATGAAGATTACCGCTAAAACTATCGGTTCTCTCCTGCGCGGTAACGCTTTGGCCCCTTAAAATCAATTGATAACCAGAAAACCCAATCTTCCCATCGCGGTGGTTGGGTTTTCTTTTGGGTTGTTTCATCGAAAATTTTGGGTCTGAAACCCCGCCGTTTTACGGCGGCTTTGCTGTTAAATATTAGCACATTTACGAAATATATGCTAAAATATGAGACATGGAAAAAGCCTATTCTTACCGATTTTACCCGACACCAGAACAAGAGTCGCTATTGCGGCGCACTTTGGGATGTGTAAGATTGGTTTACAATAAAGCTCTCCACGAACGAACACAAGCTTGGTACGAAAGACAAGAAAGAGTAGGCTACGCTCAAACTTCTTCAATGCTAACCGATTGGAAAAAACAAGAAGAATTAGACTTTCTCAATGAAGTAAGCTGTGTACCTTTACAACAAGGGTTAAGACATTTACAAACAGCTTTTACTAACTTCTTTGCTGGTCGTACTAAGTATCCTAACTTTAAGAAAAAACATCAAGGAGGAAGTGCCGAATTTACCAAATCTGCTTTTAAATTCAAAGACAAACAAATCTATTTAGCTAAATGCACAGAACCCTTACCTATTCGATGGTCAAGACAAATACCAGAAAGCTGTGAACCAAGCACAGTAACAGTCAGATTACATCCTTCTGGACGTTGGCATATTTCAATAAGATTTGATGACCCAACAATCCAGCCATTACCCCCAACCGATAAAGCCATCGGAATTGACTTAGGAATTAGTAGCCTAGTAATTACCAGCGATGGAGACAAGGTATCTAATCCTAAGCATTTTAAGAAACATTATCGGAGACTGCGAAAGGCACAAAAAAGTCTTTCTCGAAAACAGAAAGGCTCAAAAAATCGGGAAAAAGCGAGAATCAAAGTAGCAAGGATTCACGCTCAAATTACTGATAGTAGAAAAGACCATTTACATAAGCTAACCACTCAATTAGTTCGTGAAAACCAAACGGTTGTGGTTGAGAATTTAGCCGTCAAGAATATGGTCAAAAACCCCAAGTTATCTCAGGCAATATCTGATGTAAGTTGGGGAGAAATCACTCGACAATTAGCCTATAAATGCCGTTGGTATGGCAGAAATTACATCGAAATAGATAGATGGTTTCCTAGCTCTAAAAGATGTAGTAATTGCGGGTATATTGCTGAGAAAATGCCGTTAAATGTTCGAGAGTGGGATTGTCCAGACTGTGGGACGCACCATGACCGAGATATTAACGCTAGTAAAAATATTTTGGCCGCAGGGCTTGCGGTGTCAGTCTGTCGAGCGACCATAAGACCAGAACAGAGTAAATCTGTTAAGGCAGGTGCGAAAAATCCTTCGGGAAAGAAGCAGAAACTCAAATCGTGAGGTTTGGGAATCACCGTCCGTTTACGGCGGTGAGGATGTCAACTCCTGTCTTCTCTAATACTAAATCTGGTTATTAAAAACTGATTATTTATTCTCCCTTTTGCATGAGTGCCTCTTGCATGAGTGCCTCTCCTGATATGTAGCCTATACTCAACGGATTTAGTATAATTCAAACAAAAATAAGGTATGTTATGTTTGATTAACGCATCCGACGAGAGCGACTTGCCGCTACCCAGAGCCTTCGGCATCGTAACTATTGATATAGCTTATGACTGAAAATTCCTTCTTCAATGAGCAAAAAGAACAGTCCTTGATCAAAGCTAGGATTGTTGAGAAATATTTCTGGGCTTGGGCAAAAGTTATAATTTCAAAAGTTAAGGGATCGTCTTCAGTCCAGAAAATCGCTTATGTTGACCTTTTTGCTGGTGCAGGACGATATAAAGATGGCTCAAAATCAACCCCAGTAAAGGTTCTAGAAACTGCCATCGCCGATACAGATATGCGAAATATGCTGGTATCGATCTTTAACGATGCCGATGTCGAAAATGTTAATTCTCTTCAACAAGCTATAGATTCAATTCCGGGCATAGAAAATTTAAAATACCGCCCTCAAATATCAAAATATGAGGTGGGAGAGGACATAGTTAAAATCTTCCAAAGCATGAAATTAGTTCCCACTTTACTTTTTGTTGATCCTTGGGGTTACAAGGGGCTATCTCTTCAACTTGTTAATTCGGTCGTCAAAGATTGGGGTTGTGATTGCATCTTCTTCTTCAATTACAATCGCATCAACATGGGTTTAAATAATGATGCAGTCAAAGAAAACATGAATGCGCTATTCGGACAAGTAGGAGCAGATCAACTCCGCAAACGATTGAAAACACTTACTCCACAAGAGCGTGAGTTAACCGTTGTAGAATATATCTGTGAAGCCTTGGAAATGGGTGGTAAATATGTTCTTCCATTTCGTTTCAGACATGAAATGGGAAATCGTACTAGCCATCACCTAATTTTTGTAAGCAAGCACCCTAAAGGCTATGAAATTATGAAAGAGATAATGGCTAAAGAGAGTTCTGAACAGACGCAGGGCGTACCATCTTTTGAGTATAATCCTGCAACTCTTCAACAACCGTTACTCTTTGAGCTAACCCGTCCTCTTGATCAACTGGAATCTATGTTGTTGGACAATTTTTCAGGTAAAACTATGACGATGGCAGAGATTTACGACCAGCATCATGTGGGAAAACCGTACATTAAAAAAAATTACAAAACTGCCCTTAGCAATCTTGAATCTCAAGGAAAAGTCACAGTACATTCACCCGAGGACAAAAAACGGCGAAAAGGAACGTTTGCGGATGATTTAAAGGTTACATTTCCAGTTAAGCAATAAGCTCTAATTTTTCTAACCGCCTCGCCGATTTAAGTGGGACACTTCCCCATGTTTGGATATGCTGATTCCAGGCATTAGGCATCTCGTCCCAGATTTTATCATCAAGTAATCTACCTGCTGCTTTCGGTGTCCTTCCCCCAACTTGTTTGAAAAAAAATGCTACCCCTGAATTTTGACATTGATTGCGGATATCCCTTGCCCAGTCAAGTTTCATCTGGCGATGTTTTTGCCCGGATTCTCCGCCGACAATAACCCAATCAATGCTAGTTAAATTAAGTTCTAGTGGTCCTAAAAGTGGCTCACATGAAATGAAACGCACTGAAACAGGAACTGTCCGAAGATATTCAATCCGATCTATGTGGTTTTGGTTCTCGACAGATACACCTAGCCAAATGTTTTCTGGAAAATCTAATTGAGACGCTAAATCACCTAAACGGCTTTGTCGCTTTGTTAGAATCTGATATATATGCCAAGGTGTTGAATGAATAACTGAGAAAACTTGTCTGATAAAGTCGAGAGGCACATCATCATGAAAAAGGTCACTCATTGAGTTGACAAAAACTCGACTGGGAGTGCGCCAACGTAAGGGTTCTTCCAATCTTTCTGGATGCAAAGTCAAGCTGAATCCATTGGGAAAGTTCTTGGGAAAACGCTGTGTAATAGCTTCGGCATAACAATGCAGACAGCCAGTGCTAATTTTATCGCACCCAGTTGTTGGATTCCACGTTTTATCAGTCCACTCAATACCAGTGTGTGTACTAGACATATTTTAACTCCACAAGCTATATCTTTGACATCCTCACCGCCGTGAACGGACGGTGATTCCCAAACCTCACGATTTAGGTTTCTGTTTCTTTCCCGAAGGATTTTTCGCACCTGCCTTAACAGATTTACTCTGTTCTGGTCTTATGGTCGCTCGACAGACTGACACCGCAAGCCCTGCGGCCAAAATATTTTTACTAGCGTTAATATCTCGGTCATGGTGCGTCCCACAGTCTGGACAATCCCACTCTCGAATATTTAACGGCATTTTCTCAGCAATATACCCGCAATTACTACACCTTTTAGAGCTAGGAAACCATCTATCTATTTCGATGTAATTTCTCCCATACCAACGGCATTTATAGGCTAATTGTCGGGTTATTTCTCCCCAGCTTACGTCAGATATTGCCTGAGATAATTTCGGGTTTTTGACCATATTCTTAACGGCTAAATTCTCAACAACAATCGTTTGGTTTTCACGAACTAATTGAGTGGTTAGCTTATGTAAATGGTCTTTTCTACTATCAGTAATTTGAGCGTGAATCCTTGCTACTTTGATTCTCGCTTTTTCCCGATTTTTTGAGCCTTTCTGTTTTCTAGAAAGATTTTTAGATGCTCTTCGCAGTCTCCGATAATGCTTGTTAAAATGCTTGGGATTAGACACTTTATCGCCATCGCTGGTAATCACAAGGCTACTAATTCCTAAGTCAATTCCGATGGCTTTATCGGTTGGGGGTAATGGCTGGATTGTTGGGTCATCAAATCTTATTGAAATATGCCAACGTCCAGAAGGATGTAATCTGACTGTTACTGTGCTTGGTTCACAGCTTTCTGGTATTTGTCTTGACCATCGAATAGGTAAGGGTTCTGTGCATTTAGCTAAATAGATTTGTTTGTCTTTGAATTTAAAAGCAGATTTGGTAAATTCGGCACTTCCTCCTTGATGTTTTTTCTTAAAGTTAGGATACTTAGTACGACCAGCAAAGAAATTAGTAAAAGCTGTTTGTAGGTGTCTTAACCCTTGTTGTAAAGGTACACAGCTAACTTCGTTTAAAAAGTCTAATTCTTCTTGCTTTTTCCAATCGGTCAACATTGAAGAAGTTTGAGCGTAGCCTACTCTTTCTTGTCTTTCATACCAAGCTTGTGTTCGTTCGTGGAGAGCTTTGTTGTAAACTAATCTTACACAGCCCAAAGTGCGCCGCAATAGCGACTCTTGTTCGGGTGTGGGGTAAAATCGAAACGAATAGGCTTTTTCCATACCTCACATTTTAGCATATATTTCGTAAACGATGCTCATATTTAACAGCAAAGCCGCCGTAAAACGGCGGGGTTTCAGACCCAAATTTTCGATGACAGACGCTACCTGCCGATAATTAGCAATTTACTTGTACTATACCATTGTTTGACAAGTACAATTGTCGCCGCACTCACTTTCTACATTACGCAATCGTCAATGAGTTGCGGTGTACACAAAATATTACATCGTTTAACGAAAACAACAGGCGCTTACAGCCGGTGCTATGAAATCTAAGCGGCGATCGCTTCACCAGCAAGCCCTAAGTAGGGCTTGCTGAATAAATCTAAAAAGCTTGTTGGATAAGGTTTTTAGGCTTTTTTGACCTCAAAAAGTGCCTAGCATTGGAGTGATCGGGGGTAAAATTCCTGGACTTTTTCCCTGAAAATTAGGTAATTGACCACCTGAAAATGAGTAAAACCCCACACCCCACACCCTGCCACCGGGAAAAACTTTTTCAGCAGACCCTAAGTACCACCTCACCTCAAATCTAGAGAACTAACGCTCTTTTAATACCATAATTCCGGGATCAGGTCATAATAACCAGCTTGGGTCGGTGGGTAAATACCCGCTTCGATTTTTTCGATAATAGTCGGCCAAGCTTGCCTAAAAGCGGCAGAGCGCTCGTTGGGGTGCAGAGTCCAACCCTTGGCATTGGTGAGAGTGGCGCGATAGTAGTTGCTTTGTTCTAGGGAGCGAGAAACCATAATTTCCCAAGAGTCGAGTTTTCCTTTGCCGGTCAAAATATTGCCCCAAGTTTTTAAACCATCGGGTAAATGATCGAGAAAGGTATTTTTATAAGAGCGCCAGAGGGGGGTGATCGGTAAAAGGCGATCGTAGCGACGACAATTAAGTAGATAGGCACGACTACCAAAAAATTTAAATTGATAGAATCCATCGGGATTTTTCGTGCAGGGATGGGCAGAATCAATCGTACCATCGGGCCGCGGCGGACCGGACAAAGGACGCACAAACATCATTTCTGGATGGGTTTCCATTAACTCGATCCCTTCGCGAATCCAACTGTAATCCGGTTCTTGGTAGAGCATCATGTCGCTGTCATAATGGACCATATAATCGCTGCGACAGGACTCGATTTTGAAGATCGAGCCGAAAATCGGATAACCTTTGTAGTTATGGGTGGAACGGAGGGGACTGCCGAAATGCTTTTGATAGATGCGCTGACGATAGCTGGGATCGTAGTTAAAATCCACTAGGCGATCGATTATGCCATCTTTAACTAATTTTTCACCACAGGCTCTTAACTCCTCCATTGTACCCAGTCCGGGGCGATTAACCTTTTCCCCGCTTAAAGGGGCCGTGTCAATAGCGAGTACCTTTTCCTCGAAGGGAAACTGACTCATTTTGACTAGATGGGGAATAGTGTTCATCATAAACCAGACATCGGTTCGCGCCGTAAAAAACCAGAGCGAACAACTTGGCAATCCCATTTTGTATAAACCTCACTTTTGTTTGGGTCTTAAATGGGATACATTATAGGGGAATCTTCGCGACAAGTTGACACAATTCCTTATTAACCTATGACTATAGCCCTCGATCGCTTACCCCAATCTTGGCAGGGTTTAACCCATCGTTTAACTTATAAGTATTTTCAGGTACGCATTGATACACCCAAAGACCCCTATAAAATTCTCTTTCGTCCCCAACCCTATCAGGTTTTATTTATTCTTAGCCATATGCGATCGGGTTCGTCTTTATTGACCCATATCCTCAATTCTAATCCTGAAATTATCGGTTTTGGCGAAACTCATCTGGTTTATGAGAGTGAAGAGGATTTTAAAACTTTAATGTTTCAACTCTACTGGCGGTTGAAAGATTTAAACATGAATCATAAATATATTTTAGATAAAGTTCTTCACGATCAGAAGTTTTTAGATCATAGTTTTTTGCAATCTGATCCGGTTAAGACCATATTTTTACTACGAGAACCGCAGCGCACTTTAGCTAGTATTCTAGATATTAAACCGCATCAAAACGAGCAGCACGCCCTGGGTTATTATACCGGTCGTTTAGCCACCTTAGAAAGTTATGCTCAATTAATTAACAGCAAAGAAAAGAGTTTATTTATCACCCACGATCAGGTATTAAACCAAAGTCAGTTGGTTTTTAATAGTTTACAGAGTCATCTCGATACTAAAACGGGATTTTCTGAAGAATATCGAGTTTTAAAAACCACTGGCAGCCGCGGTATAGGAGATTCTTCCGAGAATATCAAAGCGGGTAAAATTATTAAACAAGCCAGAAAATTAGATATAGAAATTTCCGACGCTGTTTTAACCCAAGCCCAAAAAGCCTACGATCGATGCTACGAAACCCTCAGCCATTATTGTCATTGTATCTAAACTGAATTGGGTATTAGTAATAGCCTTGATTCTCTCCTCCGAGTCCCAAGAAAATACCCCTAACTCAACTCTAAGTTGAGCATTTAAAAGGTCTGATTAGCCTTCAATATTAGCAATTGTAAAGCCCATCTGACACTCGTAGAGATTGGGCTGTTGGCTTCCTCCTTTACCCAAGGAGTGACCACAGCCTAGTTTACCCTCTCGCCACCGGGGTTGTCCCTGCTGGTTGGCTAAAAGACAGCCCTGACAGACAGAACCCGTATCGAGAATGTGTTCGTCGGTTAAAATCACTAACATGACGTTCACCCCCATTGATCTCCGATCACTTTTGTCTCTATTGTAAGAGGTTTTTTCTGAGATGTAGTGGCGCGCTATACATTCCGCTACTTTTTGGTTTTTTTTCGCCTGGACTCTTCTTATCAGAAGATTAGTCCTTCAAAAGGGATAGTCATTTCAGATAAGTCTGATACGATTCAATCTTAATTGAAGTGACTATAATTAGGGCTTGCTGAATAAATCTAAAAACCTTGTTGGATAAGGCTTTTAGACTTTTTTGACCTCAAAAAGTGCCGACCATTGGAGGGATCGGGGGTAAAATTCAGGTACTTTTTCCCTGAAAATTAGGTAACTGACTACCTCAAAATCGGTAAAACCCTACACCCCACACCCCACACCCCACACCCTGCCCCCACCAACAAACTTTTTCAGCAGACCCTAATGATTATTTTCCTAAACCGAGTTTTCTGGTTACTTTTTGCCAAAAAGTTGGGGTCGGTGGTTGATAGGGTTTGGGACTGCCGGTAAATATAGGGCGTTGACTAGGTTGGTAGAGATAACGATAGTGTAAGAAAATATCTCGATAGGGAAAATCGAGATTTTCACCGCTACAAAGTCGCGTGAACAGAGAGGAAGATAAACCAATGTAGTGAAGGTATGTCAAGCGGTTGCCCTGATCATAAAGAATATTATCTAAAGCCTGAAAATGGGGAGAGGTGACACAGCAGCCGGTGCGTTCTTCTTTAGGCAATTGAAGAGCTAGATTATATATAGAAAAATTTGAGCGCATCATCATATAATTGACAATAGTTTGATCGGGAGCCATCGGATAGAGAATTTCTGCTTCTCCTGCTCGCAATTGTTCGATTAGCCAATTACGGCGTTCCCCGTCAAATAAACCTTTTTTTGAGCCATAAAAACCCGAACAGAAAATTTCTTGGTTAAGACGTTCTTGGGGAAAGATTTCTAATAATTTTGGGGAAGTAACTTCATAAACGTGGGTGATATCTTTGTGCTGAAAATCGTAGACCACACAATCATAATTATCTAACTGTGCAAAAACCCGATCTAAGGGACTCATCAATAGGGTATCACCATCCATGTAGATAAAGCGATCGAACGGCCCATCAAAGGCACAATAACGACGATGGGTACCAAAACGATGATAACCTTTGCTACCAGCCTTTAACCAGCGTTCTTTAGCGGTAGGATGGGGTTCCCAAGCAGATTTAGCGAAATTATCCCAGCGTTCGATAATTTCCTGATTATCAAATAACTGTACCTTAGGACGTTGAGCAATTTCCGCCTTGATACGTTCGGTGTTGTCATCGTAGGGATAGACACAAACAGGAAGAGCCTTTCCCGCATTTACCTCGATGCTGTTGAGTAGGGCGACTAATTGATCGTAAACGCGATCGTTGGCTAAGGTACAAATACCTTCCATAAGTAATCCCAAGTAGAAAAATCAAAACATCCTATCTTTCCCCTTATTTTAGGGAGGATCTTAACTTATGTAGGGCTTGCTGAAAAAGTTTTTCCTGGGGGCAGGGTGTGGGGTGTGGGGTGTGGGGTGTGGGGTTTTATCGATTTTCAGGTGGTCAACTACCTAATTTTCAGGGAAAAAGTACCTGAATTTTCCCCCCAATCACTCCAATGGTCGGCACTTTTTGAGGTCAAAAAAGTCTAAAAACCTTATCCAACAAGGTTTTTAGATTTATTCAGCAAACCCTATGTAATAAATATTTACAATTACAGCGTTTCTCACACCAATGAAGTATGATCTAATTTGCTATCATCCCCAGACGACCAGCTAATGTTGCTCCTTGGCTGTTCCCCGTTTCCTAAAACCAGAGACTTCCTAACTCACCCTTAAGATAACTGATACTAAATCCGTTGAGTATAGGCTACATATCAGGACAGGCAAAAGGGGCAACAAATAATCAGTCTTTAATAACCTGAAAACTGATTATTCACTCCTAATTATTATTTTCCTAAACCGAGTTTTCTGGTTACTTTTTGCCAAAAGGTTGGGGTAGGTGGTTGATAGGGTTTGGGACTATCGGTAAAAACAGGACGTTGACTAGGTTCGTAGAGATAACGATAGTGTAAGAAAATATCTCGATAGGGAAAATCGAGATTTTCACCGCTACAAAGTCGAGTGAACAGAGAGGAAGATAAACCAATGTAGTGAAGGTATGTCAAGCGTTTGTCGTGGTCGTATAATAGCCCATCCCGTTGTTGGAAATGGGCGGAGGTGACGGCGTTACCGGTGCGACGACTGGCAGGCCATTCTTTCGCTAAGTTAGAGACGGATAGCTGCGATCTCATCACCATATAGTTCAGCACCGACTGATTGGGAGCCGAGGGATACAACACCTCTGCCTCGCCCTCCTGTAGCCTTGCCACTAGCCAATCCCTTTGTTCCGACAGCATAAAGCCGCGCTTGGAGGCGTAGAACCCAGCACAAAAGATCTCCGCCTCGATCCGTTCTTGGGGAAACACTTCCAGCAGTTTCGGCGAATTGACATTGTAAATGTGGGTAGGGTCTTTGTACTGAAAGTCGTAAGTCACCACATCACAACTGTCTAACTGTTCAAACACAGGGGTGACATCATCCAAAATCAGCGCATCTGCATCAATGTAGATGAATTTTTCAAAGGGGGCGTTGGGGTCAAAGGCACAGTAACGGCGGTTCATACCCAACCGTCGTACTCCTTGTATGCCTTCAGTTTTCCGCCAATGTTGCAGTGCTGTGGGGTGAGCTTGCCAGACTTGTAACGAAAAGTCCTCCCACGGCTTAAACAGATCTTTGTCATTCCAGAGGGTGACATTGGGACGGGTGGCGATTTCGGCGGCGGTTTTTTCCAAGCGGTCGTCGTAGGCGATGACGCAGACGGGCATACCCGCACCCGCATTGACGGCGATGCTATTCAGCAAGGCCACCAGTTGGTCAAACACGACATCATTACCGAGGGTGTAAATACCGTAGTTCATTGCAGCTCAGGAAGAAAAAAAATCAAAACTTATTATCTTTGCCGTTAGTTTAGCTTATTTTTGTCGATAAATTTCGGTAATTTGAGATTATGGCCATGACTTTAACTGCTGAAATGTCTAAGATTGATAGAGGTAAGTCCCTAAAGATAGTCTCAAGTTTCTCACAACAGAAAGACTACCCGCTCGGCTATACCCAAAACCGATCGATTTAGCGTTTGCGTTTGAGTAATTTAGAAATGCGTCGATTGTACCGCAACCAACGCCAGATTTTAATAACTAATTCCTCCACCCATAAAATAATCGCATCTAATCCCTCTAAAATCCGTTCTAAGGGGTGTTTAACGTAGCCGACGGGGGTTGATTCGGTTTCTAACCATTCCTCGTTAATTGGTTGAATTATTTCCTTGGCATAGCGGGGATCTAATTGGGTGGCGGGGGGGGATTCTCCTGGGGGGATTTTTTGTAAAGATTTATTTTGTTTTTCTTGACTAAAAGCTTTTTTTGTGCTATGAGGCTCGGCTGGTGTGCCTGGGGACTGGGGAAGGGGATAAGCGGGGTTAAGGCGCAGTTTTTCGGAGTCTTGGGGAGAAATAGCCAAGATATCGGCGGATTCTAGCCATGGTTGCTCGCTGACGGCGGAAAATGTCAGGGATTGGCGAGAGGAAAAGAAGTGATCGATCGCCGCTTGGATGAGTTTGCCGATCGTGAAGGGATCCGCTTGGGTTTGTTTTTCTAGCCAATCCTGGAGACGTTGCTTGAAGGTGATCAGCAGAGAATTAGGAAGACTTAAGGGATATTTTGCCGATAACGCGGGTGAATCAGCACTATATTCTAAATTATTCTTCTCTTTTGCCCAGAAATGCTCGATCGCAGCATAAATTAACCAATAAAGTCGCCAGAGATAGGAGGAATTTTTCTCGAGAGTCGGGGACTGGTTAACGAGATCGGAAGGGGGGTTAGAGGTGTGGCTAACACTGCTGGGGATTGCGGGGGAGACAGCGAGAAATTTAGCCTCGAAAATTGCTAATTTTTCGTCAATGACTTCTAAAATCGCTTGAGAATTGAAATTAGGCAGTGGTAAGGAGAGTGGTGTCGGGGTTTTGACGAGATGGGATTCTTGGAATAGATTAATGGCGATCGCTATTTGCCCCTGTTGTTCCCAGCGTAGTAGGTTCCAAAACCAACGTATCGGAGGCAAGACAGGATTTTTATCGGTAAAATTCGGTAATAAAGGCGGATATTGAGGATTTAATCGCTTAATTTTCCGGTTTTCGAGGGCGTAGTTAGCCAGTGCCGTCCTAATTTGTTTTTCTATTTGTCTTTGGGTTTGATTATCGGTGATTTTAACAGTCTGGTGATCGTTAGTGACGAAAACTAAAGCTTGATCCTCTAGATCGGCTGCTATGCCAATAAATGGCGTTTCTTGGTCAGATAAGCTCTGTAGAAATTCTTTGATCGCATCCGTCCCCTCTTTGCCGGGGGGTGATAATTGTTTCTGGAGACTGTTCCCCAATTGATTAGCCGTCATCCGCAGGGATTGTACCAGCAAATAGACGGGATAGAGGGCTATTTGCAGGGCAATAGCGATCGCATTTTGACCGCGACGGGAGACGCGGCCGAGGTTATCTTTCAGACGGATCAAGCGACGGTTGATCAGGTTGAACAGTCGGCTTTTATAGGGATCGGCAGCCATGGATTTTGGGCGATAACATCTTCAATTAGACTATCCTATTGTGCAAGGGCGGGATTAAAAAAATTTTGGCCAAAACCCTTGACTCCCGGAAAGATTATTGTTATATTTAAAAAGGTCTGAAATCCACGCCCCCATCGTCTAGTGGCCTAGGACACCTCCCTTTCACGGAGGCGACAGGGATTCGAATTCCCTTGGGGGTATCAAAAAAAGGTCAGAGGTGTTAAGCTTCTGACTTTTCGGTTTTTTTCTCCCGTTGATGGCTTTTTGGTAGGGTGACGGTGAAAACTGTTCCTCGATCGATCTGACTCTCGACGCTAATTTGTCCATGATGACTGAGGGTAATCGCTAAAGCGATCGCTAATCCTAATCCTGTTCCCCCGGAAGTGGCAGAATTTTGTCGTGCGGGATCGAGACGATAAAAGCGATCGAAAATATGGGACAAAGCAGCCTCGGGAATACCGATTCCGTTATCTTTGATGCGTACCAGTAACACCGATTGTCGATCGCGTTTACTTTTTTCCAATTCCACTGCCACATTTTTAGGCTCAGATTCGGGGAAAAAAGCGTGTTTTAGGGCATTAGAAATTAAATTTGTGAATAAACGGGCTAATTGATCCCAATCTCCCTGCATAGTAAACATTTCATCGCTGTAGGAAAAATCCTCTTGGTCTGGTTCCACGATCGACAAAGAGAGGGAAATTCCCTGCTTATCGGCGATTAAACGCTGTTCTTCCACCACTTCCATCAATAGAGCATCCAAAGGTACAGCTTGCTCGATCGGTTGGACGATGCCACTATCAGAACGGGCTAAAAAGAGCAGATCATTGACTAAATTGCCCAATCTTTCCGTTAAACGATCGATCACCTGCAAGCGTTGATGGCCAGTTTGGGGATAGGCGATCGCCATTTGCACGTTAGTTTGGATAGTGGCGATCGGATTGCGTAATTCATGGGAAGCATCGGCGGTAAATTGTTTTAAACTCTGATAGGACTCTTTTA
Organism: Microcystis aeruginosa NIES-843; assembly: GCF_000010625.1. Classification (NCBI taxonomy): domain Bacteria; kingdom Bacillati; phylum Cyanobacteriota; class Cyanophyceae; order Chroococcales; family Microcystaceae; genus Microcystis; species Microcystis aeruginosa. The sequence continues at coordinate 4,566,694 of NC_010296.1, read as the reverse complement.
CCGGTTGAATGGCTAAACCGGACAAAAACCAACCAATCCAGGCAACACTAGCAATCATCAGGCAAATTCCGACGATTAAATCCCATAATAGCTGTCTAATCGGTTTTGTCACCTCAAACCAAGGATGACTTACCCGCAGATATCCCAAAACATAATGACCGATTTCCACCCTTTCGGTTACTTGTCGCAGCAGACGATTATCGGATAAGCGAATAGTTTCCCCTTGACGGTGGGGATGGAGGGGAATATCTAAGGATTCGGCCAGAGTTGACCAAAGTAGATTACCTTGGGGATCAAACCATTCCAAATCTATATGATCGTCCTCGACGGATTTACCCTGACTGGGAAAACTTGCGAGGGGATCGACGCGATAACGTCCTTGATCCGGGGGAATCGATTCGATCACGAGGGAACGATTTACCACCTCAATGATGTGTTTGAGGGTATCATCAATGCGATCCACTAGGGTATGGCGCACATAAAAATACATTCCCGTAGCGAGAAAAAGCAGTAGTATGGCAGTGACAACAGTGTACCATAAGGCTAAACGGCGGCGAGTGGCTTGGAACACCGATAATCTATGGATTGGCTAGAGATTTTTAGAGCAATGTATCCTATTTTACAGCTTATTTGAGCGATTTAATAGTGGAGAATAAATTATTTTTACCTATAGGGAAAAACTGACGGTTGCCAAGAATAGCTAGACTTGAACGCTCATAGTCCTTAAAAATTGCCGCTAACAAAAGTATTTTTAGATACATTCTCCTCAATAATTGTTTGAGTAGAACTACAAAAGCAGTCAAAGTGAATTATATTTAACCCTATGGTGACAGGGCTGACAGGAACGGCTAAAAATATTTTTGAGCTTATGTGAATTAATCACAACTATAAATGATGAATTTAAATTACTGGTTAATGAAATCGGAACCCGATGTCTATAGTATCGAGGATTTAAAAAAAGATGGTCAAACTATTTGGGAGGGAGTGCGAAATTATCAGGCGCGCAATTTTCTCCGTCAGATGAAACGGGGAGATTTAGCCTTTTTTTATCATTCTAATACCACCCCGCCAGGGATTGTCGGCTTGATGCGAGTAGTGCAAACTGATATGATCGATCCCACACAATTCGATACCGATAGTCCCTACTATGATTCTAAATCCTCCCCAGATTACCCGCGCTGGTGGACGGTTAAAGTTGAGTTTGATCGCCTTTTTCCCCAACTGCTGCCCCTGGGAATTTTAAAACAAAATTTTACGGCCGATGAATTATTATTAGTAAGGACAGGAAATCGTCTGTCAGTGATGCCTGTCAATCAAGCAATTGCGGTAAAAATTATCGCTTTAGTCGCTCATCAAGGAGTATAAACTGTGAACCAGAAAGATGCTATTAATTTACTTTCCCTGATCGGGGGATTATTGGCCACTATTGTCATTTTAGCGGCCTTTAATGCCTATGTGATTATCACCCCCGGACAAGCGGGGGTTTTAAGTGTGTTAGGAAAGGCTAAGGACGGGGTTTTATTGGAGGGATTTCACTTTAAACCTCCCTTTGTTTCTAGTGTCGATATCTACGATGTTACGGTGCAAAAATTTGAAGTTCCTGCCCAAAGTTCCACTAAAGATTTACAAAATTTATCCGCTAGTTTTGCGATTAATTTTCGTCTTGATCCGACTCAAGTAGTGGCAATTAGAAGAACCCAAGGTACCCTACAAAATATTGTCGCTAAAATTATCGCCCCTCAAACCCAAGAATCCTTTAAAATTGCCGCCGCTAAAAGAACAGTAGAGGAGGCAATTACTCGACGCAGTGAGTTAAAAGAAGACTTTGATAATGCCCTATCGACTCGGTTAGAAAAGTATGGTATTCTAGTCTTAGATACCAGTGTGGTAGATTTGAATTTTTCTCCGGAATTTGCTCGGGCTGTCGAAGATAAACAAATCGCGGAACAACGCGCCCAAAGAGCCGTTTATATCACCCAAGAAGCAGAACAACAGGCCCAGGCAGAAATCAATCGCGCTAAAGGGAAAGCTGAGGCACAAAGACTATTAGCAGAAACTTTAAAAGAACAGGGGGGAGGATTAGTTTTACAGAAAGAAGCGATCGAAGCTTGGCGCGAAGGTGGGGCGCAAATGCCCCGGGTTTTAGTCATGGATGGATCGGGAAAAAATAGCGTACCATTTTTATTTAATTATAGTGATTCTTTTCCAGAAAATACCCCCTAAATTCGGGTCTATTTAGCCCAATTATTTTCTCAAGATACAGTCTTTCCCATCAAGAGGAAGTGTAACCTAAATTTGGTAAGCTGTTGACTATCTAAATTACTCGTTAAGACTATAGGGGAGAAGGGAGCAGGGAGAAGGAGTTTCAGCCTAAGTTCACCCCACTTCTCCCCATTCCAATCCCATGCCACCATCCCCAACCTAATCAAACCTCTAACTACAAGAAATATGACCTTGGGGTGCTTTTCGTTCAAAAATAACTTGATCGTAGATCGCCGACGAGTGTAAAGTGCGTTAGAAGGCTACCAATTCTGTTAAAAAAACCAAATCAACAATCCGCACCCCACGCAGCAACTTTATTCTTAAATTGGTGTTTCTGTCTTGGCTTATTTTGTTAGCAAGAACAGCCGAGAAACCTATTTGACGCTATCATGGAAACAGCGCTGTACTGCTGGCTAAATCAATGCTTACCCTCAAAACGAGTAAACTAACCCTTGCTGATGTTCAACGTCATCTTAATTTCCAAGAAAAGCTTGAGGATGTTTCATTTACAGAGCTTTTAGCTTTGGAAACCGTCAGCGACGCAGAAAAATTAGAACTTGTTCAAATCCGCAACGATTTTCGACCCTATTTGATGGAAGATAAAGCATCAGAAGGACAAGTGAAAGTTTTAACCCTATTTCCCTTATGGCGGTTAGCTGGTTTTTATCGTTATCCGATTAAGATTAGGGTTGAAGAAGGGATTGATAATATTATCCTTGTCGATGAAGATAAAACTATTAGCGGACGCTTTGATATTGTCACGGTGAATAATTCGATATCAACTGTCAATAATATCCCTTTTTGGATTTTAGTAATTGAAGCTAAAGAGAGTGGAATCGAAGTACGTCAGGGATTACCTCAATTACTGACTTATGCCTACAATAGCTTAGAAAGACAACCCTCAGTTTGGGGATTAGCGACTAATGGCTTACAATATATGTTCGTCTATCTCAGACAAGAAACTAACCCCACTTATCAAATAATGCCAGAACTTAATTTAATGTATCCTCAATCAGCAATTAATCTGCTCCAAATTCTCAAGGCAATGGGTCAGCTAATTTTAGAGACATAAATTAGGACTCAAACAAGCTATAATCTCCTAGGCTTTTACTGTCTATATAGGGAATTAAAAGCGTCTTGAATAATCACCACTATCTAAAACTCCTGAGTCGAAAATAAACTTAATTAAGTTGTTCGATTGAACGAGAATGAATTAGTTGATGCTTGAGCAACATCTAACAAAGACTCGATCACAGAATTAACCACAGCAGCTACGCAGGAAATCGCTACACTATTACCCGTTAATTTTCGCATAGTTTGATAACTGCCAACAATTTGATAATCATCGGGAAAACCTTGTAAACGTAGCATTTCCCTTGCTGTTAAGCGTCTTTTCCCATCCACTAACAAATAATTATAGGATGCTCCTGCTCGCAAGGCACAGGAATAGGGATAAGCGCTGACATTACCTCCTTTATTTTCGTGCCAGATGGTCGGTTCACTATAAGGTTTTTTTCCCTCTCTTTTCAGGAAGCGACTTTTTTGAATTCTTGCGGAAGCATAATAAAAATCCGAGACATTTTCCTCTAATATTTCCGTTAAAGTTGTTCTAGATAAAGCTGGTTTTGGCCAGATAAAACCCCGCGCTTCTCGGAAACCAACGATAAAAATTCGTTCCCGTTTTTGCGGTAAACCAAAATTAAGCGCATTCAAAACTCGGTAATCGGTATAGTAATCTAAATCTTGCAGAGTATCGAGAATAACTTCTAAGGTTTTTCCCTGTTGATGTCCCTGCAATTGCTTGACATTTTCCAGAATAAATGCTGCGGGTTGTTTGGCTTTTAAAATGCGGGCAATCTCAAAAAATAGCGTGCCTCTGGTATCTTCAAATCCCTTTAAATCACCACAAATACTAAAAGGTTGACAGGGAAATCCTGCCATTAAAATATCGTGATTGGGAATATCTAGGGCGGCAATTTCGGTAATATCTCCCTGGGGTTGGTCGCCAAAATTAGCGTGATAAATTGACCGAGCGTCTTTATCTATATCACAGGAAAAGACACAATCAGATTCTAAGTTTTTTTGGCGACAAACTTGTTCAATAGCGACTCGAAACCCTCCCAAACCACAAAAAAGGTCAACAAAACGAATTTTCTGCTTATCTTTAAGTAAATTCATCGATCACATCCCTAGCAAGACCTGGATAATATCCTAACTTAATGGGGATAATTCATCACCTTATAGCACAGCTACGTCAAAAAATAAATCGAACTTTAGAGGTATTTTTAGCCAAGTTTGAGGAGGTAGAAAGAGCCGTAAACTTGATTAACAATCGTCCTCGAAAATGTCTTGACTATCGTAACCCGAATGAGGTATTCTATGAGGATAGAGCAGACAGTCATGTAATTCAGACTTGAATTGGCGTTTTATGAAAGGAAATTATAGTTAACAGGGGGCTGTTTTCAGGAATTCTGTCACTGCGACCGATGTTGATGACATAGATATTTTCTTGTTTGTTTCCTAATTTTCTGTTGCCTATTTGCTGCTTTCTAAAAGTACAGATATTCTGAGCAAGCACTAGGCCTTGAGATAAGAGCGTCACCACTAGGGCAGAAAGATGGATTTTGTGATAATTATTTGAATAGTGGAGAAATTTATGGGATTGATGCCAAAGCTCTCGGTAAGTTGCGATCGCTGTCTCGCAGCTTTGCTATCTAGCCCAGAGAGAGAGCCAGAAAACAATAAGGACAAATATAATCAAATAAAAGCAATAAAGCCACGATTACCCCAATTTTGCCAGCAGATAGGTTTAATAGTCATGGATATAGCTGGAAGCGTGCAAATGCTTACGGAACGATCTGAACAATTGCTGTACCAGTATTCCCTCTCCCATACCCCGAACACCTTACCAGAACCCTTGCAAAAGTGGTTTAAACATCCGATTGCCCGACTCTTAGCCAAGGATGAGCAAGCCTTTTCCTGTTCACCCTTACGCCTAGAACAAGAGGGACGACAGTTAATCATTTTTCTGATTCCCACTCTTATCGGAGAACAGTTTCTCCTAATCTTAGAAGAACAAGAACTGCCCTCTTTTTCGATTGCGGCCTTAGAATTGTTGGGACTGACTAAAAGGGAAGCAGAAGTGCTATTTTGGATTGCCCAAGATAAAAGTAATGCCGCCATAGCAAAAGTGATCGGATGTAGCGAAGGAACCGTGCGAAAACATCTAGAACAT